>JBCBCG010000379.1:0-500 GCA_038530925.1 Pseudomonadota bacterium | reverse complement strand
CGCGTTCAGCGCCGCTGAACGCGCCATTGCGGGAAGACGGAGACGCCGCGCATGTTCGGCTGGTTGAAATCCGAATTGTCCGCGATCGCGCGCAGCGGCGAGGCGAGCCGCTACGCCCTCGATCTCTCGGATCGCAAAGTGTCCCTGATCGAGCGCACGGCGACCGGCCCCAAGCTGCGCGGCGCCGCGGAGCATCGCGCGCCGGATTTCGAAGATCAGCTTGCGCGCCTGCGGCGGCGCGTCATGGGACGCGGCTTCGGCTCGGCGCCGGTCGATCTCTTGCTGCCGCAAGAGGTGACTTTGTCGCGGATCGAGACCTTCCCGGCGGAGGCGCGGCGCAATCTGCGCGATGAGACCTGGTGGCGGCTCGACGCGATCACGCCGTTTCGCCCGGAAGATCTTTGTTACGATGTCGCGCGGCGCGGCGGCGATGCTCACCTCGAGAAAGCCGATATTCGGCTCCGCCCTGAGCAGAGCGACGTCGTAACAAAGATCTTCCG
>JBCBCG010000378.1:0-501 GCA_038530925.1 Pseudomonadota bacterium | reverse complement strand
CGCCGAGCGATCCTGCGCCTCTTGAGGCGGGCGAGCCGGCTGAGCCTCAGCGTCCACAGGGCGGGGACACGGCGGTTGCGCTGCGCCAGGCCCGGCAACAGGCGCGAGAGGAGCGGGAAAGCCGGCGCCGCTTAGAGGCTGAGATCGCCTCAATGCGTCAGACGCAAGAGATGATGACGCGTCAGCTCTCGGGGCAGAACCAGGCGCCGCAGGGCGCGCCGGCGGAGGATCCGCTTGCGTTTCTCGATCAAGAGCTGGTGGCGGTTCCCGATGCGTTGGACGATCCGGAAGGTCACACGCTAGCGCTCTCGCATAATCAAAAAGTCCAAGAGGCCGGCCGGCAATATATGCAGCAGCTCCGCCAGCGCGAGCGCGAGCAGGCGACCCAACATCAGCAGGCGCAGCGCGAAGCGCAGTTCCGCCAGCAGCTGCACGCGATGGGCCAGCAGCATGTACAGGATTTCATGATCGAGCAGCCGGACTATCCGCAGGCGCTGCAGC
>JBCBCG010000377.1:0-502 GCA_038530925.1 Pseudomonadota bacterium | reverse complement strand
GACGGCCATGAGCGGCGTGTGAAGCGAGTGGCTCACCCCCCAGATCACCTGAAAGCCCACAAAGACCGACAGAACGAACACGATGAAGTGCTGCATAAAGCTCGCAGGCGCCACGAGGCCCACAGCGAGGATCAGCGCACCGCCGACCCCCAGCAGCCCCACTTGCGTCATCGTCTGCTTGCGGAAGGCCGCAGCCTCGGCCGCGCGTTTTTCTTCCGGCGTCAGCTCTTTGGGCGCTTCCTTCTTGGGCTGCGCCGCGATCGCCTTCACCTTGGGCGGCGGCGGCGGGAAGGTGATCTCCCCCCCGTGGGTCACGAGGGCGCCGCGGATCACGTCGTCCTCCATGTTCACGACAGGCTGGCCGTCGTTCTCCGGCGTCAGATCGTCGATCATGTGCCGGATGTTGGTGGCGTAGAGGTTGGAGGCCTGGGTGGCCATGCGGGAGGGGAAGTCGGTGTAGCCGACGACGGTGACGCCGTTGTCGGACACGATCTTCTCGTCC
>JBCBCG010000376.1:0-502 GCA_038530925.1 Pseudomonadota bacterium | reverse complement strand
GAAAACACGCCGCTGCGCCGGCCGCGCGCGCGCAGAGATCGGCGGCGGCGTCTCGGCTGGCGAAGCCGCCCACGACGACGCGCCGCAGCGCGGCGCCGTCGACGCGGATCGTCCAGATCGCGATCCGATCGCGATGCTCGGCCAATTCGGCGCTCGCCCGCAACCGCGCCAGCGCCGCTTCAGCGTTCCGCACGTCGCGAAATGAGCCGAACACCGCCACGTAAGGGCCGACGACTGCGACATTCTTCGTCATCGCCGCCGCGGGCGAAGCTGTATCCGCCGCCGCCGCGAAGGCGCGAAGGCCCCGCGCCTCGATATCGCGTTCGGCGATGCGCCGCCGCGCCTCATCCGCGTTCGCGGCGCGAAGGCTGACGAAACAGCCATCGAGCGGCGGAATGAAGCGGCTCCGGCGCGGGTCTCGATCAGCGCCGCGCGCGCCAGACCCGCCGGGCGCATGGATGGCGTAATGGGACCGGCTCATCCAGACGAAGTTCGGCTCCGC
>JBCBCG010000375.1:0-504 GCA_038530925.1 Pseudomonadota bacterium | reverse complement strand
CGGGATCAGCCTCTTTCTTCAGGAGGATACCGGCGCTGACAGCGAAACCAATCACGCCGAAGAGGATGTGAGCGTGTTGCTGTTCACCGATGAGCTGATCCTCTACGGCGATGCCATTGCCTGACCGCCCCGGCTGATCGCTTCGGCCGAGTGCAGGGCCGCCGGCGCGGCCTTCGGTCATCTTAATTCCCGAGGCCGATCTCTCCTAGGGCTGCCCCCGGATCGGGTCACGAAGGAAGAACGAGTATGCCACGCGCGCTGATCACCGGCTCTGCCGGTTTCATCGGTTTTCACCTCGCTCGGCTCCTGCTGGAGGATACCGGGGGCATCGCGCCCAATGTCTCCTTCACCAATCCCGAGCGGATCGAGATCGGCGCGCGGGCGGCGATCGGGGCGAACTGCCATCTCTGGGCGGGCAATGGCACGGCGCGGATCGTGATCGGTGACGACCTGCTGATGGCCCCCGATGTGCTTCTGGTAGCCTCGACCTACCGCGTTGATGCG
>JBCBCG010000374.1:0-508 GCA_038530925.1 Pseudomonadota bacterium | reverse complement strand
CGACCGATCCGTTCACTTCGGCCGCGATCCGCGCCAGCGCCGCGATCCCGTCTTCGGTGAAGGTCACGGTCACGCCTTCGGTGCCCATCAGCGCGGTGTACTGGCGGGTCAGGGCGTTGTCGGTCTCTGTCAGGATGCGGACGAAATCCTCTTCCGTCAGATCCCGCAGGTTCACCCGGATCGGCAATCGACCCTGGAGTTCCGGCAGAAGATCGGAGGGTTTGGAGACGTGGAACGCCCCCGACGCGATGAACAGGATGTGGTCGGTCTTCACCTGGCCATGCTTTGTCGCAACGGTCGTCCCCTCCACCAACGGCAGAAGATCGCGCTGCACGCCCTCGCGAGACACGTCGCCGCCCATCCGGTCGGAGCGCACCGTGATCTTGTCGATCTCGTCGAGGAACACGATGCCGTTGTTCTCCACCTCCCGCAGCGCCTCTTGGGTGACCTTGTCGTCATCCAAAAGCTTGTCGCTCTCATCGGCGAGATGCTGGGCAAAGCCATGGGC
>JBCBCG010000373.1:0-508 GCA_038530925.1 Pseudomonadota bacterium | reverse complement strand
CGATCTTCAGGGGCTGCTCGATGCCTCCGAGGCCCGCGACGCGGATGCCCAGGTCCAGATCGAGGCGCTCGGCACACGGCTCAACGCCGCCCTTGCCCAGGCCGCCGCCGAGCAGCGCCGCCGCGCCGATCTGGAAGAGGCCGAGCGGCGCCGGCTGGAAGAGGAAACCAGACGGCTGGCCGAAGAGGCGCAGAGGCTCGAGAGCTACCGGTCGGATTTCTTTGGGCGCATGCGCGAGGTTCTGGGCGACCAGGAAGGCGTCCAGATCGTTGGGGACCGTTTCGTGTTTTCTTCCGAAGTGTTGTTCGACAGCGGCTCGGCGGAACTGTCCTTCCAGGGCGCGTCGGAAATTGCGAAGATCGGCGCGGCGGCGCTGCTCGGCGGCGGCCTGGGCAAGGGCGGCGTTGAGCCGTGTCCCGAGCGCTTCGATCTGGACCTGGGCATCCGCGTCGCGGGCCTCGGACGCATCGAGCAGCCCCTGAAGATCGCCAAGCTGCGCCCGCAGATC
>JBCBCG010000372.1:0-511 GCA_038530925.1 Pseudomonadota bacterium | reverse complement strand
TCGGCCCCTTCGCCCCCCAAAAACACATCCTGACCCGCCCCCCCGAACAGATCATCATCCCCAACCCCGCCGCTCAGATCATCATCGCCCGCGCCGCCCTCAAGCCGGTCGCCGCCCGCGCCGCCCGCGAGCAGATCGCGCGCCTCGCCGCCGATGATGATGTCGTCGCCTGCGCCGCCGGCGATCGCGTCGCGCCCCGCATCGCCTGTCAGAATATCGTCTCCTTCGTCGCCGAAGATGATGTCGTCGCCGCCCGCGCCATGGACCGTGTCGTTGTCCCGGCCGCCGAAGATGGTGGTGCCTTGGTCGTTGCCGATGATGTGATCCTCGCCCTGCATGCCGAACACGGTCGTCAGGGAATCCTGGTTCATCTGGAACGGGTTGTCGTTCCCCGGCGAGAGGAATTGAGGCAGCGTCGATTCGCCTTCTTCGATCGCGCCGCCCGCGAGCAGATCGCGCGCCTCGCCGCCGATGATGATGTCGTCGCCTGCGCCGCCGGCGATCGCGTCGC
>JBCBCG010000371.1:0-512 GCA_038530925.1 Pseudomonadota bacterium | reverse complement strand
CCGTCGCCGCCTTCGATCAGGTCGGCCCCGACGCCGCCGAACAGCGTATCGTCGCCGGTCTCACCGCGCAGGGTGTCGTCGCCGACATCGCCGACGGCTTTGTCGTCGTCCGCACCGCCAAGCAGGAGGTCATCGCCGGCGAAGCCGAACAGAGAATCGTCGCCCGCCTCGCCCACGACCGTATCGCGCGCGGCGTCCGCGACGCCGGCGTAAATTGTGTCGTTTCCGGCGCCGCCGACCAACGAGTCAAAGCCAAGCTGTCCGGTGATGAGGTCGTTCCCGGCGCCGCCGAACACGGTGTCGTCGCCGGTTGAGGCGAAGATCGAGTCGTTCCCGGCGCCGCCGTAGAGTTCGTCGTCGCCGGCGTCTCCGAAGACCGTATCGTTCCCGTCTCCGGCGAAAATCGTATCGTCGCCATCTTCACCGGCGAGTTTGTCGTCGCCCGCATCGCCGAAGATCTCGTCGTCGCCGGCGCCGCCGAAGGCTTCGTCGTTCCCTTCGCCGCCGCGCAG
>JBCBCG010000370.1:0-520 GCA_038530925.1 Pseudomonadota bacterium | reverse complement strand
CCCCATGCCCTAGGAAGGTCGCGTGCTTGCGATCGGGCGCGGCCGGGTGATCCGCGAAGGTCATGACGTGGCGCTTCTGTCGCTGGGCTCACATCTTGCGGAGGCGCGCGAGGCGGCGGCGATGCTGGAGGAGCAGGGGATCTCGGCCACCCCGGTCTCGATCGTCACCAGCGCCGCGTGGTGGCGCGCCAGCTGCTTGATCAGCCGCTCGTCCAGCGGCTTGGCAAAGCGCGCATCCGCCACGGTGGCTGAAATGCCCAACGCCTCAAGCTCTTCCGCCGCCGCCAGGCATTCCGCCAGATGCGCCCCAAAGGACAACAGCGCCACACCGTCGCCTTCGCGCACGATCCGGCCCTTGCCGATCTCCAGCGGCACACCCGTCTGCGGCAGCTCGACGCCCACGCCTTCGCCGCGCGGGAAGCGGAACGAAATCGGCCCGGCGTCGTATTCCGCAGCGGTGGCCACCATATGCACCAGCTCTGCCTCGTCGCCCGCGCCCATCACCACAAAACCCGGCAGG
>JBCBCG010000369.1:0-522 GCA_038530925.1 Pseudomonadota bacterium | reverse complement strand
GGCGAGCTCGAGAACGGCGGGCGGCCGGTCGTGGTGTTCGGCCACAGCCGCGGCGGCGTGACCGCCCTGCTGACCGCGCGGTGGATGCTCGACGAGAACGACCCCGCCCTGCCCGACGCGCTGGTGACCGCCGCCTCGCCGTCGGCGACGCACCGCATGACCGACGAGCAGGCCGCGGCGATGCGCGACGCGGGGTTCCTCGAACGCAAGTCCGGCCGGACAGGGCAGACGCTGCGGATCGGTCGCGGCTGGCTCGACGAACAGCTCGATGAGCCCGCGTGGCACGACGCGCTCGTCGCCGCCGGCCGGGTGGCCGTGGCGGACGTCCCCTGGCTCATCTTGCACGGCAGTGGCGACGACACGGTGCCCGTGACCGATGGCGAGGCCTTGCGCGAGGCCAGCGGCGGGCGGGCCGAGATGCGGGTCGTCGACGGCGCGAGCCACACCTTCGACTGCCCCAACCCCGCGCCGCGCGACGTGGCGACCGTGAACACGCGTCGGCTGATCGAGGCGACGCTGGCG
>JBCBCG010000368.1:0-523 GCA_038530925.1 Pseudomonadota bacterium | reverse complement strand
AGGCGCGATGGCGCACGCATTCTGAGCGCTGGCGGAGTTCGATGTATTCGACGCTCAGCTCGCAGAGGACAGAGACGCCAGGCCGAGGCGGCGGCGCGCACTCGGCCTGGCGCGCGGCGAAAATCTCACCGTGGCGCGCCGGCGACCACGGGACCAGACGCGCCGCCGCCGAGTGCGCCGCAATCGGAGCGCCCGGCCCGCTCGCACAGCCAGCGATCAGCGTCACCGCCAGAAAAAGTCCCAATAAGCGCATCGTCCGCCTCCTCAATTGCGCGCAGCTCGGTGGCGGCGGCGCGCTCGCGCTTGGCGAGTTCCGCTTCAACGCGCGCGCCGGTGTAGCTGGCGAGCGCGGCGTAGACCGCCAGGACCGCCGCCACGCCGAACGCCGCCCAGCGCAGCGCCGGATCACCGAGCAAGAGCCTCATCACGGCTTGGAGCCTTTCGGCGCGATCTGCGCCGCGAAGTATCCGGCGAGCCAATCAAAGAAATCCGGCTCGGCGGCGGCGAGCATCGCTGTTCTGAT
>JBCBCG010000367.1:0-524 GCA_038530925.1 Pseudomonadota bacterium | reverse complement strand
CTTATGCTAAGATATTGAAAAGGAGTGAGTATGGCGAACTTGGTTATTCGAAACTTACCGGACGATGTGAAGGAGCGCCTGCGCGTCCGCGCGGCGACGCATGGGCGTTCCATGGAGGCCGAAGCGCGGGCGATCCTGGAGACGGCGACAGGCGCGCCAGCCCGCAAGCGGCGGAGCCTTGGCGAGCTTGTCGCCGAGCATTTCGGCCCTGAGACGAGCGTCGATCTCGACCCCTATTTGCCGCCGCGCGCGCCAGGCCGAGAGCCGCCGAGCTTCGACTGATGTTCGTGCTCGACACCAATGTGGTCTCAGAGATCGTCAAACCAGCGCCGGACCCTCACGTCGCGCGCTGGATCGCCGCGACGCCCGGGGCGCCGTGATCCGCGCAGCTGATGGAGATCGGGCCGGTGAAGTCCGGCAGGCCCAGCTCCGCCCAACGCTCGGAGGTGATTTCCAACGCCTCCATCCCGTCGCGCATCATCGGCGGCGTGATGTCGGCCGTGCCGTGGATCTCCTGCGCCTTG
>JBCBCG010000366.1:0-528 GCA_038530925.1 Pseudomonadota bacterium | reverse complement strand
AGACGACAGGGAAAACCGACATGACCTTGCAGCGCGCGCTGACCGCCGCGACCGCCATGGCGATCGCGCTTCCGGCTCTGGCCGAGGAGCCCAAGCAGCTCTTCATCTACAACTGGTCCGACTACATCGCCGAGGACACGATCGCGAAGTTCGAGGCGGAGACCGGCATCAACGTCGTCTACGACGTCTACGACAGCAACGAGGTGCTGGAGGCCAAGATGCTCGCCGGCTCCTCGGGCTACGACCTGGTGGTGCCGTCCTCCACCTTCATGGCGCGGCAGATCCAGGCGGGCGTGTTCCTGCCGCTCGACAAGTCGAAGCTGCCCAACCTCGGCAATCTCGACCCGGCCCAGCCAGTCCACGGCGGCCCCGCGGATATCGCCGTAATGCCGTGGACCGGATCGATGACCGCCCACGGCAGTTTTCGGGCGGCATGCAGCAGCGCTTGCAGATCGCGCGCAACCTCGTCACGGGGCCGCGGCTGGTGTTCATGGATGAACCGACCGGCGGCCTCGATGTCAGCGTGCA
>JBCBCG010000365.1:0-530 GCA_038530925.1 Pseudomonadota bacterium | reverse complement strand
GAAGCGTTGGCGGAGCGCCTCGGGCTCGAGGACGCCGTCATTTTCGTCGATCGTGACGGGCTCGATCCAACGGTCGCCGCGGAAGAGACCGCGCTGATGGACGTCTACGCCGATCTCGCGGACGTCTCGCGCTGCGGCGCGGAATGCGCGCTTGCGATGGCGGCGGGTCTGCCCATCGTCGCGACGAAGACGGGCCCTACGGCGAATTGCGCCTCGGCGGCGAACCGCATCTTCATTCGCCCGCTCGAGGATGAGAGCGGGATCGCGGCGGCGGCGGAGCTTTTGGCCTCGGATCCGCAGCTCTGCGCCGAAATCGGCACGGCGAACCGGGAAAAGGCCGAGATTGATTTCGACGCGAATGCGATGATGGAGGCGAGCGCAGCTCTGTTCGGCGAGGCGCTGGGTGTTCATGGTCGGCTGATGCTGCCGAAGCCCGAAGCCGCGCCGCCGCGTCGCCCGCAGGCGCGGGAGCTTGAGAAGCGCACGCCGGAGCGGCGCGCCCCGACGCCGCGCGCGCCGGCGGCCGCGGC
>JBCBCG010000364.1:0-531 GCA_038530925.1 Pseudomonadota bacterium | reverse complement strand
CAATCCTGTGCACTGACGAGCGAGTTCTACGTCGTGCTCGCCGACCGGGCTGCGTGCCGCTACCGACTGCTCTTCGAGCCGACCCCGGCATCCCTGCAGACCACGCAGGAGCTCGGAGCCACGGCGCTCGCCGAGCAGGTCGACGCGGTCACGCTCGAGTCGGTCAACGCCTTCGTGGCCGAGGAGGCGGCCGGACCGATGACGTGGGTCACCATTGGCCCCGAGGCGCTGACGCCGCCGAGCGCGTGAGCGGGAGAGGCCGATGCGGCTACTGATCACCGCCGGCCCGCCTCGGCGATCGCCATCCCGACCCGCCCGCTCGATCGATTGGCCAGGTAACGCACCGGGTCGATCGGCTCGTGCGTCGGGCCGGAGGTGACCAGCGCACGCCGCCCTGCCAGCGGCCGCGCGACGGGCGCCAGCGCGGCCTCCGCCGCCGCCGCGATCTCCGCGGGCTCCGCCATGCGCCCCGGCCCGTGCTCCCCGCAGGCCATGTCGCCGTCGTTCGGGCCGATGAAGAGCGCGCCGTCG
>JBCBCG010000363.1:0-534 GCA_038530925.1 Pseudomonadota bacterium | reverse complement strand
GTGATGGATCAGCTCGAACAGGTCCAGCGTCTCGCGGTTGCGGTCCTCGAGGGCGGCGGGATCGATCACGTCGCGGCGCAGGGCGGCGTCGGTGCGCTCGGCATCTTCATCGTCTCGATGACGCACCACCCCAGCGACGTCCTGGCCGTGCATTTCTTGGCGCGGCTCGCCGCCGCCCGCCTCGCCGACCCGGCCGACGCCGAGGCGCTGTCGCGCGGCTCGTGGCTGCCGACCGCGCCGCTCTTCGAGACCATCGACGACCTGCAGCGCTCGACGCAAACGCTGACCGCCCTGCTCGATCAACCCGACTACGCGGCCTCGCTCCGCCGCCACGGCAACCGCCAGCACGTGATGGTCGGCTACTCGGACAGCGGCAAGGACGGCGGCATCGTCCGAAGCATGTGGAGCCTCAACCGGGCGCAGACGGCCCTGGTCGAGGTCGGCGCCCGTCACGGCGTGCGCATCCGCTACTTCCACGGCCGCGGGGGCACCATCGGGCGCGGCGCGGGGCCGACCCACCGCTTCGTTCGGGCG
>JBCBCG010000362.1:0-543 GCA_038530925.1 Pseudomonadota bacterium | reverse complement strand
CTTGCGCGACAGGTTCGGCTGGGCGCAAGCCTTCGAGCATTGCCTTGATCGAGCGCGGACCGTCATAGGGCAAAGGCTTCAACGTATCGCGGCAATAGCCGAACTTTTCATGCTCGGTGCCAATGCGCCAATCGGATTTGGGCTTGCATCCGGCCTCAAGCCATTCGGCCAGATCTTCGTGCCGCTCGATAGGGCCACCGCCGGATTGTGGAACAGACATATGCGCTTGGCTCCTTGAGCATGTCTCGCGTTTAGGACTGGCGATTGGCCAAAAGTCAATGTGCGGATACGCGCGCGGTGCCTGCCGCTTTGGCCCAGATCATAGTGCGCCCGGGGCGGGCGGCTTCGACCGCACTCAGCATAGATGCGGTGTTCAACCCGGGAAGTCCGCCGAACACATCAAACAGAACCTCAGCACCCGCCGCATCGAGCGGCACTGAAAGCCGGGACCCATCGGCGGCTTCAAGTTCCCAAACACTTGTGTCAGACCCGACCAGCAGATCGACACCGGACAGGGCGGCCACTGCAATGACCCCGCCTTCG
>JBCBCG010000361.1:0-543 GCA_038530925.1 Pseudomonadota bacterium | reverse complement strand
CGCCTGTTGCCAACAGGCGGGGCCGGCCAAACACTCGCCGAGCGCGCGCGGAACCTTCCTCACGAAGGATCTGAACGTTTGGACCGCCGCCGGCGCCGCCGCGCTCGATATGGATGGCTGGCGCAAAGGCGAAGCCAGCCTTGATCGGCGCGATTTCGCGGGTGCTGCTGCACCCGCGGAGGATGGGCGAGGGGGCTGTACGGCGCTCGATCTCGCCCGCCAGCATGATTTCTCGGTCGTCGCCACCATCCTGCCCCAAGGCGACAAGCTGGTCGGTTTTTTCGACGTGTTCGCAACGCAAGCGACGATCGAGGCCGAGGGCGCCAACGCGCTCCGCGCCTGGCGCGACGCCGGCCTCATCCATCAATGCGACGGCTATCTGATGGATTTCGACGCGATCGAGGCCTGCGTGCGCGAGCACAAAGACCATTTCGGCGCGCCCGAGATCGCCTATGACCCGCATTTCGCGGCGCAGATGGCGCAGAACCTTGAGGCGCAGTATCCGGACGCGCTGGTCGAGGTCCGGAATACGCCGATGACGCT
>JBCBCG010000360.1:0-544 GCA_038530925.1 Pseudomonadota bacterium | reverse complement strand
CTCCAAAGATTGTCCATCAGAGCGGCGAATGTTCAGGAGCGCGCGGGCGGAGGTTCCGGCGAGGAAATAGAAGGCGAGCGCGAAGGGACGGCCGGCTTCGAGCGCATAGGCGCGATCGTAGCGATGCCAGCGCGCGCCGTTTGAGGCGACTGTCTTGGTCAGGGCGTAGGCATCGCCAAGCGCGGCCGCGTTGTAATCGGTGACGGTCGCGCTGATCGGCAGCGGCGCGCCGCCGCCGCGCGCGACGACCGCGCGGCGCGAGAGATAGCCGAGCCGCGCCCCATCGCGCTGATGTTCGATGCGCGGCGTGTTCGCGGCGATGAGATCACGCCGGCCGGCCTCGGTCATCACGCTGGCCGCGGCGCTGAGGCGCGAGAAGGCGAAGGGCGCGGCGGTGAAGCGCGCCGTCGCCTCGGCTTGGCTCAGCGCGCTGAACGGCGCCAAAACGGGCGGCTTCGCTTGCTCGACTTCGGCCTTGCCGTTCAGCGCGCTGAGCCAAGCCGAGGCGACGGCGCGCTTCACCGCCGCGCCCTTCGCCTTCTCG
>JBCBCG010000359.1:0-547 GCA_038530925.1 Pseudomonadota bacterium | reverse complement strand
CGACCCCTTCGGCCGTCACCTCGATCCGCATCGCCTGGGCGATCTCCACCACGGCGCGGATCACATTGTGATGGACCGCTGAGGTCGCCGCCGGCGCGGCCAACTCGCGCGCGATCTTGAGACGCTTCGGCCGGAGCGCGAGCAGCGCCAGCAGCGAGGCGTGACCTGTGCCGAAATCATCGATCTCAAGCTCTACGCCCAGATCTTCGAGGCGATCGAGCGTGTGCCGGGCGGCGTCGTCGACGCGGTCGGAGAACACGCTCTCGAGCACTTCGAAGGACACGGCGCCGGGCGTCACGCCGATATCGAGGATTTGGTCAATCAGCGCGGGATCGAAGAGCCGCCGCCCTGAGACATTGACCGAAAGCCGCGGCGTCCGGGCGCCGCGCGCCGTCCATTCCGCCTGAGCGGCGAGCCCTTCGCGGAGAATGATGCGGTCGATCTCCGCGGTCACGCCCAAGCGTTCGGCCAGCGGCAGAAAGACGTCCGGCGTCAGCACGCCGCGCGTCGGATGGCGCCAGCGCGCCAGCGCTTCGACGCCGACGAT
>JBCBCG010000358.1:0-549 GCA_038530925.1 Pseudomonadota bacterium | reverse complement strand
AGGCTGAGGCGCGGCGCCGCCGGCCCGGCGCGCCGCCTCCGCCGCGACCTCCGCGCGCCGCGCCGCGATCCACGACGCCGCCTCCGCCAACGGTCCGCTCACCGCGGTGGCCGACGCGGAAAGAGCGTCGGCGGGCGGCGCCGCCTCATCGACGATCTGTTCAGACGCTAAAGCCGCCTCTTCGCCGGCGTTTTCGCCGGGATCCGCCCCATCGCGACCGGCGCCGCGCCGCAAAGCGCTCAGCGCTTGCTCGAGCGCGTCGCGTCCGGGCCGCCTTGACGCAGCGTGCGCGCGCGGCGGCGGCGGCGCTCCCGGCGCGGACACGCCCTGCGGCGGCCCGGCCGGGAAGCGCGGCGGCGCTGGCGCATCGTCGATCTTGCGCAGCTGAGTGTATTCCGGCGCTTCAAGGAAGGGCCGCCGCGCGGGCGCCGGCTCAGGCTCGGTCCCGGCTTGGAGCTCTGGGGTTGCGCCGGCCTCGGGCGCTGCGGAAGGCGCGGAGCGCGGCGTCTCCCGGAGCCTGGTCCGCAGGCGATAAGCCCCGAGACGCCG
>JBCBCG010000357.1:0-551 GCA_038530925.1 Pseudomonadota bacterium | reverse complement strand
GATCCCTTCTTCAACGTCAATACGCCGGATGATATGGCCAGGGCTGAAGAATTGGCCGCGGCGCTCGACGCCGACGGCGCGGCGGTCGGCCATGAAGGGGCGGCGGCGCGGCGCCAGGCGGGGATGGAGCGCGACGGGTGAAGCTCTTTGGCGTGGTCGGGTGGAAGAACAGCGGCAAGACCACTCTGGTCGAGCGGCTCGTGGCCGAGACGGTGAACCGCGGTCTGTCGGTCTCGACCGTCAAGCACGCCCATCACGCCTTTGAAATCGATCATGAAGGCAAGGACAGCTGGCGCCACCGCGCCGCGGGCGCGCGTGAAGTTCTGGTGAGCTCAGGCTTGCGGTGGGCGTTGATGAGCGAACTGCGCGGCGCGCCGGAGCCGCCGCTCAGCGCGATGCTCGCCAAACTCGGGCCCGTCGATCTCGTGTTGATCGAAGGCTATAAGCGCGACCGCCATCCTAAGATCGAAGCCCATCGCGCCGCGACGGGTCAGCCGCTGATCGCGCTCGAGGACGACAGCGTGCGCGCGGTGGCGAGCGATGCGCCGCTC
>JBCBCG010000356.1:0-554 GCA_038530925.1 Pseudomonadota bacterium | reverse complement strand
TGCCATGACGCGCTCCAAGCTGATCGGCGTGCGCGACCCGCTGGGCATCCGGCCCCTGGTCATGGGCAAGCTTGGCGATGCGCATGTCCTGTGTTCCGAGACTTGCGCGCTCGACATCATCGGGGCGGAGTTTGTGCGCGAAATCGCACCGGGCGAGATGGTGGTGATCAGCGGTGGCCAGGTCGAAAGCTTTTGGCCGTTTGAACCGGTTAGGCCGCGCCCCTGCATCTTTGAGTATGTCTATTTCAGTCGCCCGGATTCGGTGATCAACGGACGCTCGGTCTATGAGGTGCGCCGCGATATCGGACGCGAGCTGGCGCGCGAGGCGCCGGTTGAGGCGGACATGGTCTGCCCCGTCCCCGACAGCGGGACACCCGCGGCAATCGGTTTCGCGCAGGAAAGCGGCATCCCGTTCGAGATGGGGATTGTCCGTAATCAATATGTGGGCCGCACCTTCATCGAGCCGACCGAACAGATCCGCAACATGGGTGTGCGGCTAAAGCTCAACGTTAACCGCGCGTTGATGCGGGGCAAACGGGTGATCCTGGTCGACG
>JBCBCG010000355.1:0-569 GCA_038530925.1 Pseudomonadota bacterium | reverse complement strand
ACCGTGTAGAAGCGGCCCTCGACGAGGGGCCGGGGGAGCTCGCTCCGCGTCCGGTAGGCACCGCTCGCGACGAAGGCCATCACCAGCGCCGTCGCCACGATGGCCTGGAGGAGCGGCAGCGCCGCCGCGGTGGCGGCGCGCCCGCGCACGCCGGAGCCGAGGGCGTGGGCGCTCGCCTCGACGCCGACGGTGGCCGCTTGCGGCATCATCACGTGAAGCGCCGCGGCGGTCGCGATCTCACCGGCGAGGGCGCCGGTGAAGGGCCCCGCGGCTTCGACGCCGTTCACCGCGTCGCCGACGGCGCGGCTCAGCACGGCCACGGCGCCCGCCGGGTCGGCGAGCGCGGCCCAGGCGCCTGCCGCCACGACCGTGACCAGACCCGCCGCGGCGACCCAGCCGAGGAGCGCGGCGCCGCCGGGAGAGACGAGCGCGGCCAGCGCGAGGAGCGCACCGACGGCCACGGCCCCCAGGGCGAAGGGCGTGCCCGGTCGGTCGAGGAGCGCCTGGCTAGCCTCGTCCACGGCCTCGGCGTGCGCGGCGCCGGCCCACGCGAAGGCCGTCGCCAGCGT
>JBCBCG010000354.1:0-578 GCA_038530925.1 Pseudomonadota bacterium | reverse complement strand
GGCCGCTCCCCGACACACGGTACTTGAACGTCGTCAGCTGCTCGACCCCCACCGGACCACGCGCATGGAGCCGGCCTGTGGCAATCCCGATCTCCGCGCCCATGCCGAACTCGCCCCCATCGGCAAACTGCGTGGATGCGTTGTGAAGGACGATCGCCGAATCCACTTCCGCCAGAAAACGCGCGGCGGCGGCGGCGTCGTCGGTGATGATGCAGTCGGTGTGGTGGGAGGAGAACCGCGCAATATGATCGAGCGCGCCGTCGAGCCCGTTCACCACCGCGACCGATAGGATCGGCGCGAGATACTCGGTGGCAAAATCGTTTGCGGCGGCCGGCGCCATCGGCACCACAGCACGGGCGCGTTCGTCGCCGCGCAACTCACATCCTGCGGCAACAAGTGCCTCGGCCATGGCGGGGAGAAGGGATTGGGCCGCCTCGTCCACAAGAAGAGTTTCTGCGGCGCCGCAGATCCCCGTGCGCCGCATCTTGGCGTTCAGCGTCACATCCCTTGCCATAGCCGGATCCGCCGCGGCGTGGACGAACACGTGGCAGATCCCCTCAAGGTGGGCAAACACCGGA
>JBCBCG010000353.1:0-580 GCA_038530925.1 Pseudomonadota bacterium | reverse complement strand
CTGACCGAAGCGGCGTACGCCGCCGGGTTCGGCAGCTACGCCCAGGCCTACCGCGTGATGAAGCAAGTGACCGGTCAGAGCCCCAAGCACTTGGTCGCGCCGCGCGGCGTCGGCTAGGCATCGGACCATTGCGTGGCGATGTCTCGGACGGAGCGATCTGTCAGGCCTGCCACCGCGCAGACGGCCGCGCCGCGGCACGTGGGTTCGTCGATCGGGAGGCGACGCATCCGGGCGCCGGTGGCGCGTTGCTTGAGTTGACGCCAGAACGCGCTCTGGGCGCCGCCGCCGAGGCACATCACCTCATCGGGTGGCGCGTCGCCGCACAGCGCACGCAAGTGCTCGGCCAACCGCTCGGCGACGGCTTGCATCACCGCGTAAGCGCCCTCGGCCAGAGCACGGAGCTCGCGGTCGAACACGGGCCAGCCCAGCCGCTCGGTGGCCTCGAGGTCGAGGCGAGGGCCTGACGGATCGGCGCCGAACGCCGCGGCCGCTTCGATCAGGTCCGCCATGGACAGATCGGCGGCCCGGGATTGTCGGAACGCGTCGAGCACGTTGGCGGAGACCTCGGAGAACACCATCC
>JBCBCG010000352.1:0-594 GCA_038530925.1 Pseudomonadota bacterium | reverse complement strand
ACGCTGCTCTATTTCGTTGGGGCGCGGCGATGAGCGCGACGCCGGCAGAAGCGCGCGACGAGATCTTCGCCGCGATCGCCGCAGCGGCCGATGGCCTCGCGCCAGTCGCCGTCCGGATCGCGAACGATCGACGCACGGCCGAGATCGCCGAACGCCGGAGGCTCGAAGAGAAAGACGGCTTGCGTTCGTTTCTTGAGGTCGTCGTCGAGCTTGCGCAGCCCGAGCGCCGCGCCGTCTGTCAGAGGGACCTGGACGCCCGAGATGGTGATCGATAGCTCCGCGTCCGCGCCTCGCGGCGCGCCTGGCGCGAGCCAAGGCTTGGAGCCGTCCGGCGAGTTTGAGCCCGCGACGATGACCGTGCGAGAGATGCCCGCTGATTGGATCAAGCGCGACGCCGTAGCGGCGAGATTGGCGTAATTCGGCATGGCGTCACCGAATGACGCGACGCGCGCCGCCGCCGATCAGGAACGGACGCATCAGACGGTCTGCGGCCGGATACTCCGGAGCTGCGGAGGCTCCCTGGAGATAACCGGTCGTCTCCGTGATTGGTCCGACCTTCTCGGTTTTCGCGACGACGACGCGGCCCGACGCGTC
>JBCBCG010000351.1:0-598 GCA_038530925.1 Pseudomonadota bacterium | reverse complement strand
GACGACGGTGAGCACGGCCAGGGCGAGGAGGACCAGCCAGGGGTCGGCGCTGACGGCGCCGATGAGGGCGGTGGCGACGGTCTCGGCGAGGGTGGACTGGTGGACGGCGGCGCCGAGGCCGAGGGCGCCGCCGATGGCGAAGATGACGGACATGTTGATCGAGCGTCGGGCTTCGATGCCGGTGATGCATCGGGTGACGAGCATGGCGGCGACGGCGGCGAGGGCGGCGGGGAGGACGCCGAGCAGGCCGGTGCCGAAGGCGAGGACCATGGCGGCGAGGATGGCCGAGGCGAGCCAGGCGTTGCGGTGGCGGGGCGGGGCGGCCGAGCCGTCGAGCGGTGAGACGAGGAAGAAGTCGCGGGCGAGGCGGCGGTCGGACGGGAAGTGGCGGGCGGCGGTCTCGACGAGCAGGGTGTCGCCGGGGCGGAGGGCGACGTCGCCGAGCTTGCCGGTGATCGTCATGCAGGAATCGGTGCAGGCGGCCAAGAGCTACGTGCGCTCGCGCTCGCGCTTGTTGGGCGTCGAGCCGTCGCGCTTCGAGACGACCGACATCCACATCCACGTACCGGAGGGGGCCACGCCCAAGGATGGGCCGTCC
>JBCBCG010000350.1:0-601 GCA_038530925.1 Pseudomonadota bacterium | reverse complement strand
CCTCATCGCCGCTGTACCCTGTGAGCAAAAGCGGCGATGAGGCCCGGTCACGGGCCGAGGCGCTGCTCGCACGGCTCAATATCCCCGAACGTCTTTGGTCGCTGAGCCCCACCACGTTTTCCGGCGGCGAACAGCAGCGCGTGAACATCGCGCGCGGCTTTGCCTATGACTATCCTGCGCTCTTGCTTGACGAGCCCACCGCGAGCCTCGATGCCGCCAACCGCGGCACTGTTCTGGCCCTGATCGAAGAGGCCAAATCCCGAGGCGCGGCCATCCTTGGCATCTTCCACGATATCGCCGCCCGCAATCAGGTCTGCGACCGTGAGGTGGATGTCTCCGTCTTCACGCCCGAGGCCGCCTGACATGTCCTACATCTCAACCGGATTGCTCGTGGGCGTCGTCGGCCCCTCCGGTGTAGGAAAAGACAGCGTGATGGAGGCCATGGCCGCCGCCCGCGAGAATGTCTTCTTGGTGCGCCGCGTGATCACACGCTCCGAACACCTGGGCGGAGAGGCGTTTGATGGGGTCACCGAGGCGCAGTTCGACACTATGATTGAAGACGGCGCGTTCGCGCTCCATTGGCCCGCCCATGGGATGCGCT
>JBCBCG010000349.1:0-602 GCA_038530925.1 Pseudomonadota bacterium | reverse complement strand
TCGGCGAGCACGTACTCCCCCAGCGTGTTCACGAGGTTCAGGAGGATGAGGAGGACCGCGATCAGGAGGATGTAGCGGTTCTTGAAGACCAGATCGAAGCCGGCGCCCGCCTCGACCTCGGGCTCCTCGGCGTCGCCGCCGCCGTCCTCGGCGAGGCCCGAGCGGGGTCGGCTCCGGTCCGACGCGCGGTAGAAGGCGAGCGTCGAGAGGAGGAGCGCGCCGCTGAGGAGCAGCATGTTGTAGGCGCCGAAGCCGCTCTTGAAGAGCGTGTGCGCCAGGAGGCTGCCGACGGCGGCGCCGGCCGTCGCGCCGAGGGCGACGATGGGGAAGATGCGCTCACCCGTCGGCTTGTCGTAGACGTCGTTCGCGTAGGACCAGAACTGCGCGATGGTCGCCAGGCTGAAGATGCCGACCCAGACGTAGAAGATGAAGCCGAGGCCCGGCGTGGCGAGCTGCGCGAGCACGTAGAAGAGCCCGATGTTGGCGGCGAAGAAGAGCGTGACGTAGCGGATGAGCCGGCTCGTCTCGACGGCGGAGACGAGGCGGGCGTAGGCCGGCACCGCGACCATCAGGACCAGGGCCTGCGCGCCCGCGGCGTAGGT
>JBCBCG010000348.1:0-607 GCA_038530925.1 Pseudomonadota bacterium | reverse complement strand
CGACGGCGCCGATGATGGTGAGGAGAACGAGGCCGCGATGAGCGAGCCGCCAGGCGCGCGGCTTGAGGCGCCGGCGCAGCGCCGCGAGGAGCGCGGCGGCGAACACCGCCAGCATCGAGATGACGCCCCAGGCGGAGAACGGCGTTGGCGACCGGAACAGCAGCGCGTCCACCACATCAGGCGGGCTGGTGATCCAGAGGCCGCCGACATGGATGATCACCGCCGCCGCCAGCACGCCGCCGACCCAGCCATGGAGCCGCCGCCCCGCGCGCCCCGCGGCGCCGGGAAGAAGGCCCGCGATGAGAAGCGGCTGCAACAGGAGCAGCGCCAGGGCGACGACGCCTGCGAAGCCGGCGGCGATGTAGATCGGCTCGCGCCAGGCCAGAAGCGGGCTCGTCGCCGCCGCCGCCAGCGGCGCGATCATCGCTGCGGCGAGGGCGGCCCAGATCAGGAACGCGCGGCCGCGACGCGCCGCGCTGGGCCGCGCGGAGCCTGGGTCTCTGGGCTCTGGCCGCGCGGCGTTCAGCAAGGGCGGCTCACGCCGGCTTCAGCACGAAATGCGCGCTCAGCGCGGTGTCGCGCGAGCTTGGCATGATCGGCCGCAGGA
>JBCBCG010000347.1:0-612 GCA_038530925.1 Pseudomonadota bacterium | reverse complement strand
TGTCCCTGCGGAGGCGCCCGTTGAGGAGGCCGTCGAAGAGGCAGAGCCCGGCGCGGAACCCAAATCGGCGCAAGAGCTGCTGGCCGAGGCGGCGGCGGAGGACGAGAGCGCTTCCGGTGACACGGAAACCGATGCTGAAACCGAGACACCGGCAGACGATGACGCGGCCGAGGGCGGCGACGCGGAGGGCGAGCGCGAGGGGGGCAAGGCAGACGAGGCGAAGGGCGGGGCGGAGGCGGACGAGGGCGTCCACGCACCGGACGGTCACGCGCGCGGGGTCCGAGCTCCCGAAGGTCACGAGGACCCGCGATCCGGCGTCGGGCGCGCGCGGCGGGAGGTCGTCGAACTCGGGGCGCTCCCGGAACGCTTCGAGCGCGACGAGGCGCGCGCGCAGGTCCCGCGGGCTCAGGCCTCCGTCGAGGTCGCCGCTGCCCTCTTCCCACCAGGCCGCCAGCGCGGCGTCGACGAGGTCGCCGCGCGCGACATGGCGGTTCACGCCGAGCGGGTGCATAAACAGATCGCCGAAACGTTCGGGCACGTCCCGGACCGCAAGACCACGATCGAGCTCATGCCCGATCACGAATGGTTCGCGGTGCGAATCACGGGTATGCC
>JBCBCG010000346.1:0-615 GCA_038530925.1 Pseudomonadota bacterium | reverse complement strand
GGCCCGGGGCGCGCCGCGGCGCGCGGGATCTCGCCGTGGATTGGCTCGAAGCGCTCGCTGTGGCTCTGCCGCCGCGCACCGTGGTGCGGCGGCTGACGGTCGACGGATCGCGCATCCGCATCGAAGGCGCCGCCGCGAACGCGGCGGCGGCCTTGGCGGCTCTAGAGGTCTCCGAGGCGTTCACCGCGCCGCGATTGGCCGCAGCGCCGGCGCGCCTTGCGCGCAACGGCGGGGCGGAGACGTTCGTGATCGAGGCGTCGCTGGCGCGGGTGTTCGACGATCCAGGCCCCGCGGCGCCCAGCGATGAGCGGCGCAGCAGCGAAGAGCCGGCTCGGGCGTCGGGCGGATCGCAGGGAGACGGCGCATGATCGCGCGCGGCGGGACGGCGAGCCGCTTCCTCGCGGTTCTTGTGCTGCTCTCGCCTTTGCTGGCGGTCGGCGGCGCGTTCACTGTTTGGGCTGTCGGCCGTTGGGTCGATGGCGGACAGGCGCTCGCGGCGGCGGAGCAAAGCCGCCATGAGGCCAAAGCGCTGACGGCGCAGGCGCGGCTTTACGCACCGCTGAGGGAGGTCTGGGGAGAGCATGCGGCCTCCGAAGCGTCGGGGCTTGCGCTGGA
>JBCBCG010000345.1:0-620 GCA_038530925.1 Pseudomonadota bacterium | reverse complement strand
TCTCATATGGCGCGCCCTCGCCCGCGCGCGCGCCGTGCGCCAGGAGCTCGACGCCCTTGAGCGCGAGAAACAGTAGAAGCGTCCGCGCTCGACCCTTTTCGGCGCGCGCGCGACCTTGTAAACCCGATCCATAAGGAGCGTTCAGAGTGTCCCAAGACGCCGCCGCGCCGACCTCCAGCGCCGCCTTATGGCGCTACCTGCCGCTCGCCGCTTTCGCCGCGCTCGGCGTGCTGTTCGCCTGGGCGCTGTTCAACCCGACCAGCGACACGCTTGATTCGCAATTGATCGGCGAGGGCGCGCCCGAGTTCTCCTTGCCGCTGCTCGATCGGAGCGCCGCGCCGGTTGAAGGCGCTGTGTTGCCAGACGGCGCGCTGGCGAACGGCGATCTTGGCGGCGGCGATGTCACCATCGTTAACCTTTGGGCGTCCTGGTGCGCGCCCTGCCGGGAAGAGCATCCGCAATTGCTGGAGCTCGCCAGGCGCGATGACGTCGTGATCCAGGGCATCGCCTTTCAGGACCGCCCCGAGATGTCGCGGCGCTTCCTGGGCTACACCGAAGGCGCCGGCGGCTATGTCGAGCCCCATTGCCGCGAGGTGGCGGGCGGCGCCGCGGCTGCGGAT
>JBCBCG010000344.1:0-625 GCA_038530925.1 Pseudomonadota bacterium | reverse complement strand
CCGGCCTGCATTTCGGTGGTATCCACACATGGAGTACGATCTTTTCGGCGACCCGGTCGCCGCCGCAGATCTGAGCCTGACCAGTCCCCTGGCCTATGGTAATCCAGACCCGCTGCCGGCGCCCGCGCCGACGCTGTGGGATTACGACGCCACCCCGACCGCGCAATCGGCCGAGATCGGCACCAATGTCACCCTGTTCGCGGCCAACCGCACCAGCGACCCGGTGATCTTCACCAACCAGCTCAAGGGCGCCTGGCCCTGGCTCCCGAGCGGCCAGGCCGACACCGTCAGCTATGGCGAGAACGGCTACATCACCGATCTGGGCGAGGCGAACAAGGCGGTCTCCACCATCCTCAAACGCAGCGCCTCGCTCGACGGGATCGAGCCCTTTACCGGCACGTTCCGGCTCTATGGCCAGGGGCTCGGGACCTTCAACATCTCCAACGGCAAGATCCTGAAGAACACCGGCACCCTGCGCCTGCCCAGGGAAACCATCGGCGGAACCGACTACTGGTACGTGGATTTCGACTACGACCCGCGCGAGACCGACAAGGCGGTGCTGATCCTGCGCAAGCTGCCGGTCGAGGGCAACCATATCCGCGACCTCGCCCTGACCAGGGCGAGG
>JBCBCG010000343.1:0-627 GCA_038530925.1 Pseudomonadota bacterium | reverse complement strand
CGCCGACGAACACGGGGTGGAGTGCCGATATATTCAGGCGGATATGTCAGACGGCGATCAGTGCCGCGCGCATCACCGGCAACGCCGCCGCCGAAGTATGGAAAGCGGAATTCATGTTGATCGCAATGATCCGGTCCCAGGTCGAAGCGGGAAACTTGTCGATCGGCTCCACATGCTGGATGCCGGCGTTGTTAATCAGTATATCGCACGCCCCCGCCTTTTCGATCAGCGCGCGGCACTGATCGCCGTCTGACATATCCGCCTGAATATATCGGCACTCCACCCCGTGTTCGTCGGCGATGGATGTCGCCAAAGCGTGGTCTTCCTCGGTATCGCTGAACGAATTGATGACAATCGCGGCGCCTGCCTTGGCAAGCTCATGGGCGATGCCGAGCCCGATCCCTGAATTCGATCCGGTGATGACGGCTGTTTTTCCGGTCAGCGACATAGTCTGGCCCCCTGTTCCTTTGAGCAATGGCGCAACTCTATAGCTTTGGGATGCGACCGCCAGATGAATTCAGATGCGACGCTCAGTTGAGACCTCCGCCAGCTAGCCCGATGACGCCGACGGTCTTGCCCGTCCGACGTTCCCGCTTCGCAAGGGCAAGTACGTGGTGATCCCCGCGC
>JBCBCG010000342.1:0-635 GCA_038530925.1 Pseudomonadota bacterium | reverse complement strand
CGCGTACGTATTTCCACGTAAGCAACAACGAAACACTGATGCGCATCATATTTCCCGATGGTGCATTTCGCGTTGGCCGCGCTGCCCCCGCGATCCTTGAGAAATGGGGCTATCTTGACAATGAGGCTTAGACCGTTGCGCGGTTGACGTCTTTGGCACAGGAAATTAGGACGGCTCGGTGGCCGCTGTAGCTCAGATGGTAGAGCACGTCATTCGTAATGATGGGGTCGGGGGTTCGAGTCCCTTCAGCGGCACCAGTACATCAAAGGCAATCTTTGAGATTCAGGGATTTAGCGGTTGGGCGCGGGAACTGCAAACGTCTTTCTGCAGGTCTCAGGGTTTTGCAGCGCTATCGCTCTGTGCCGGTTCGGTTGATCCGCTTGGTGCAGCGGTTGCTTCGATCAAGTCGTCCGCTGGGGCCGCGCCGGCGGTGCTGTCAGGCGCGGCAGAACCGTTTGTGCCTGTGCCGGCACCCGCTCCCACGAGCAACGGCAGGTTCTCCGCACCGGTCGGGCTTGCGATCTCCGCGCTTGAGGCAGTTGTCCACTCCAGGGTGTCGAAGCCATTACAGTTGGAGCAGATCGGCGCCCAGACAGGCTCGATATTGTGGCAGTTGTTGCAGACCCACTGGGGGC
>JBCBCG010000341.1:0-646 GCA_038530925.1 Pseudomonadota bacterium | reverse complement strand
GTTGCGCGGCGGCGACAATGACGACCAGCTTTTCGGCGAGGCGGGCAAGGACTTTCTGGCCGGCGACGACGGGAACGACACACTTAACGGCGGCACCAATGACGACACGCTTCTGGGCGGCAACGGCGACGACAGCCTGATCGGCGGAGCGGGCAACGACAGCCTGTTCGGCGGGCCGACGGGGGCGGACACGCTCGACGGCGGCCAGGGCTCGGACTTTTTGTTCGCCGAATCCGCCGACGACCTGCTGATCGGCGGCGACGGGTTCGACCTGATGAACGGCGGCGCGGGTGACGACTCTATGCTTGGTGGCAACGGTGGCGACCGGCTGGAGGGCAACCTCGGCGAAGACACGCTCGATGGCGGGTCAGGCAATGACGAGCTGTTCGGCGGCTCTGGCGACGACACCGCGCTCGGCGGCTCCGGCGATGATTCTATCTTTCTTGCGGACGGCGACGATGAGGCCTCCGGCGGCGCGGGCGACGACGAGCTCTTCGGCGGCGGCGGCGATGACGGAGACGACACGCTCACCGGCGAGGCCGGCGACGATCTTCTTAACGGCGGCCCCGGCGACGACAGCCTGTCGGGCGGCGACGATGACGACACGCTCGCCGGCGAAAGCGGCGACGACATCCTCGATGGCGGC
>JBCBCG010000340.1:0-649 GCA_038530925.1 Pseudomonadota bacterium | reverse complement strand
GGCGTCATCGCCGCCATCATGGGCTGCTATTACGGCATGCAATCGGGCCGCGGCGCGATGGGTGTGGGGCGCGCCACCAAAGGCTCGGTGCAGGCCGCCGCCGCGCTGATCCTGGCGGCCAATTTCGTTCTCACGGGGCTCTTTTTCTCGGTATGATCACGCTCTCCCAGGTCAAGAAATCCTTCGGTGACAACCACGTCCTGCGCGGCGTGGACCTGGAGATTGCGAGCGGCACCTCCATGGTGATCATCGGCGGCTCGGGCACCGGCAAATCGGTCATTCTGAAATCCATCCTCGGGCTGCTGCCCATCGACAGCGGCACGATCACGCTGGACGGCCAGGATGTGGCGCATGCGCCGCGCGACGAATTTCTCGCCCGCTTCGGCATGCTCTTTCAGGGCGGCGCCCTCTTTGACAGCCTGCCTGTCTGGCAAAACGTGGCCTTCCGCCTGCTGCGCGGATCTTTGAAGAAACCAAAGGAAGAAGCCCGCGAAATCGCCATCGAAAAGCTGCGCCGCGTCGGGCTGACGCCCGAGCAGGCCGACAAGTTCCCGGCAGAGCTTTCAGGCGGCATGCAAAAACGCGTGGGCCTCGCCCGCGCCATCGCTGCCGAGCCAGAAATCATCAAAAAAGATGATTTCTGGCTCGG
>JBCBCG010000339.1:0-663 GCA_038530925.1 Pseudomonadota bacterium | reverse complement strand
CCTTTTGAGGAGGATCTTGAAACCTACCGCCGCCTGCTGCTCTCGCCGCCGAAACCCGCTGAGCCCGCCAAGCCCGCGCCAAAACCACGCCGGGCCAACCGCGACGATCTGGTGGCCGCCCGTGCCGAAGTGCGCAAATGCGAAGACCGGCTGGAAAAGCTCAATGACATGCGCGACAGGCTGGCAAAAAAACTCGCCGATCCGGACCTCTATGAACCGGGCCGGGGCGGTGAAGTGGAAACCTGGCAGAAGAAATATGCCGAGGTGATGGACGGGCTCGATCGGGCCGAGAACCTCTGGCTCGCGGCCCAGGAACGGCTGGAGGCGCTCGAGGCCTGATGGATTACGCGCTCGCTCTCAGCGCCTTTGCGACCCTCTTCGTCGTGATCGACCCGATTGGCCTGGCGCCGATGTTCGTGGCCTTGACGCAGGGGATGGACGCGCCTCGCCGCCGCGCCGTCGCATTGCGGGCCTGCTCAATCGCCGTTGGCGTGCTCACGGTTTTCGGGCTTTTCGGGAACGCAGTGCTCGACGGCATGGGCGTATCGCTGGACGCTTTCCGCATCGCCGGCGGGCTGCTTTTGTTTCTCATCGCCGTCGACATGCTGTTCGAAAAGCGCACCGAGCGCCGCGAGAGGCAGCACGGCGCGTTGTTCGGCACGC
>JBCBCG010000338.1:0-674 GCA_038530925.1 Pseudomonadota bacterium | reverse complement strand
ATGTAGTGACGCCGGGCGCGGCGCGCAACCCCAGATGATCCGCGTCGCCCATTCGCGGCGCATTTTTCCGCCGGCTGCGATCCCGCCGCGAAAAGGTTAATCAATGGTTAATCTAGCACGCGGCGGAGCGCGCACAGGTGAAAGCCGTCGGTTCCATGAAGCGCGGGCGACAGCTGAAGCGACGCCGCCTCCAGCGGATCGCCGCCGCGCGGCGGCGGCGCATGTTCGGGCGCCAACCCAGCGCGGCGCCAAAGCGGCGAAAGCGCGAGCGGCGCGAAGCCGGGGCGCTCGGCGAGAAACGCCGCGACGGCGCCGTGGTTCTCCGAATGAAAAAGCGAACACGTGACGTAGACGAGCGCGCCCCCCTTGCGCACCGAGGCTGCGCCGAGCCGCAGCGCCTCGCCCTGCGCCGCGCGCAGAGCCTGAAGCCGCTCGGGCGTCAGGCGCCATTTGGCGTCCGGCCGCCGCGCCCAAGCGCCCGATCCCGAACAGGGCGCGTCGATCAACGCGAGATCGGCCGAGGCGCCGAGCGCGGCCAGGGCGCGGCGATCCATGATCTCGGCCGACGCGCCGGCGCGCGCCAAGCGCTCCGGCAACGCCGCCATCCGCTCCGGCGCGATCTCCCCGCTGACCAGGCGACGGCGGCGGAACCCGGCATCGCGCTGGTGCGCCTG
>JBCBCG010000337.1:0-678 GCA_038530925.1 Pseudomonadota bacterium | reverse complement strand
CGCTCGTGGCGTTCATTAAGGATCTTAATCTGCCGGAGCAGCAGACCGCGCAGTCGATTGCGACGGCGTTGGCGTCTGATCCAACGGCTCTCGCGACGCTGCAGAACGCGCTCGAGATCTTGGCGGATGCGTTTCACGAGCGTTCGAACATGGGGATCCCGATTAGTTTTCGGGATGTCGCCGATTGGGTGACGGCGGCGGCAGGCGACCCTGTCTCCGCGCTAACGTCGATCTCGGCCGTTTCAAGCAGCGCGACGTTCGGCCCTCAGTGGGCTGTTGATGGCGCGACGTCTAACCAGGCTGTCTACAGCCGTCATGTTTTCCGTCCGCGCGCCGGGCGGACATACCGCGTTTCGGTCAGCGGCTATGCGGAAGCTTCGAACAGCGTCGATCTACAGGCGATCGTCGCGCGGCTCGACGCGTCGCACAGCGTCGTGACGGCCAACATCGCCAGCAGTCAGGCGGCGTCGTTTACAGCGGCGAACAGTGAGCAATCTGTCCGGTTCACGCTGTCAATCGACAATGCGGACGCTGACATTGGGCTCGCATCAGACATCGACTTCTTGCGTGTCGGCGCCAGCATTGGCCCGACTGCGGGTCGTGACCTGCCCCCCGCTGGGTCTCTCACCGTGATTTAGAGTCTGCTCGACCGCGAAGGAGCAGACGACATGAGGAAAA
>JBCBCG010000336.1:0-680 GCA_038530925.1 Pseudomonadota bacterium | reverse complement strand
TCCCAGGAGGCGTCATCCCAGGAGGCGTCGGCGCGCGCCGGCTCGGGCGCGTGCTGGTTCACGAGCGCTCCTACCGAAGGGGACGCGCCGGCATGGGGCGGCGTTGTGGCGAGATCGCGGCGGCTCGCCGCGGTGGCGCCATCGCTCGAGGCTCCGATCTGCAGCAGAATAGGCGCAAGGCGCGCGGCCCAGGCGGCCTGAGCGCGCGGCTCTTCGATCAAATCGTTGCGGATCTCGATGAGCGCGTGCGGGCGGCGCGCGCCGCCGAGCGTCCACATCATATCGCCGGGCAGCGAGCCCTTATATGGCTCGTTGTCGCCGATGATGAGATCGCCGCAAGCGCGGAGGCGCGCCAGAAGCTCTTGCGCTGTGGCCGGATCGGAATCCCAGAGAACGCCCACATGCCAGGGCCGCCGCGGGCGCCCGCGCAGCGCCGGCGTGAAGCTGTGGATCGCCACCAGAAGCGGCGGCGCGCCCAGCGCTCGCTCAGCGTTCGACGCCGCCGCCTCCACCGCGCGGCGATAGGGCCGATGATAGGCGTTCAGCCGCCGCTCCCGCTCCGCCGCGTCGACGGCTCGGTTGGCCGGAACGACCGAGCGGTCATAGAGCCGCATGATCAAGGTCGGATCGCGCTCGCCTCGGTTCGGATCGATCACGAGGCGCGAAAAGCTCGCCATCAG
>JBCBCG010000335.1:0-682 GCA_038530925.1 Pseudomonadota bacterium | reverse complement strand
CCGGCCTCCGCCGCCAGCCCGCGCCGACGCCCGCGGCGCGCGGCGCGCGCCGGTCCGGCGGCGGTCAGCGTCATCCGTCGCGGTACCGGTAGCCGACGCCGTAGAGCGTCTCGATCTGCGCGAATTCCGGATCGACGGCGCGAAACTTCTTCCGAATCCGCTTCACATGGCTGTCGATCGTGCGGTCGTCGACATAGATCGCGTCGCCATAGGCGGCGTCCATCAGGTTGTCGCGGCTCTTCACATGGCCTGGCCGGGTGGCGAGCGCCTTGACCAAAAGAAACTCCGTCACCGTCAGCGCGATCGGTTCGCCCCGCCACAGGCAGCGATGCTGCGCCGGCTCCAGCCGCAGCGGGCCGCGCACGATCGCGTCGTCATCGGTCGCGCCCTGGGCCTGGGCCAGGTCGCGGCGGCGCAGGATCGCCCGGATCCGCGCGGTCAGCAGGCGCTGGGAGAAGGGTTTGGTGATATAGTCGTCCGCGCCCATGCGCAGGCCGAGCACCTCATCCACTTCTTCATCCTTCGAGGTCAGGAAGATCACCGGCAGCGCGCTGGTCTTGCGCAGTTCGGAGAGCAGCTCCAACCCGTCCATACGGGGCATCTTGATGTCGAGGACGGCAAGGTCGGGCCGGGAGTGCGACAGGCCCTCAAGGCCCGATGCGCCGTCGGTGTAGATCTCGAC
>JBCBCG010000334.1:360-685 GCA_038530925.1 Pseudomonadota bacterium | reverse complement strand
AGCAGCGGGCCAAGGAAACCGGGGGCACCCGGGCCGACGACAATGCCGAAACGCTCAAGAAGCGTCTGGTGAACTATCACCGCGACACCGCACCCCTGGTCGAATACTACAAGTCGACCGGCAAGCTGCGCACGGTGGACGGCGCCCAGGACATCGACGCGGTCACGGCTGCCATTGCCGAGGCGCTCACGGTCGAGGCCTGACGGCCCGGACAAAACTCTTGACAAGGGTCCGCCCGGGCCCTTGACGCTATTTCAACTTCCACTTATCTCGCATGCTCCGGTGGGAATCGGGTCGGTCGCGGGTTCCTCCTCTACATCGACGC
>JBCBCG010000334.1:0-350 GCA_038530925.1 Pseudomonadota bacterium | reverse complement strand
ATAAGCGCGTCCCCATCGCGCTGACATACATCCATGGGATCGGCCAGGCTGCCGCCAATGGCATATGCGAGGCCGTGGGCATCGACACCTCCCGCAGGGTCAATGAGTTGAGCGACTCTGAGGTGCTGCAGATCCGCGAGCATATCGACGCGAATTTGACCGTCGAGGGCGACCTGCGCCGCGAGGTGCAGATGAACATCAAGCGGTTGATGGACCTTGGCTGTTACCGCGGCGATCGGTTTGGCCGGGCCCTTCCGCGTGCGCGCATTCGTATGCGTGCGCTGGCCGCGGACCGGCAGGTTCCGGCGGTGACGCAGGCCGCGGTAACAGCCAAGGTCCATCAACCGCTT
>JBCBCG010000333.1:0-705 GCA_038530925.1 Pseudomonadota bacterium | reverse complement strand
TGGGATGAAAAACGGTTCGCGAAGTCGATCGCGCCGGTGAAGGACGTGATCGGCCTCACCGCGCTCGACCATGACGAGTTCATGCGGCCTGAGACCACCATGCAGACGCTGGGCGCGCTCGCCCCGAGCTTCCAGGCGATCGGCGAGGCGATGCCCGGCTTCGACCATGTCGCGCTGATGCGCTATCCGGAGCATGAGCGGATCGATCATGTGCACCACGCCGGCAACAGCTCCGGCATCGTCGACGGCGCCGCGGCGGTGCTGATCGGCAATGAGGAGGCGGGCCAGCGCCTTGGCAAAGCGCCGCGGGCGCGCTTGCGCGCCTGGGCCTCGATCGGCTCGGAGCCGACGATCATGCTCACAGGGCCGAGCGACGCCGCCGAAAAGGCCCTGAAGCGCGCCGGCATGACCAAAGACGACATCGATCTCTGGGAGTTGAACGAGGCCTTCGCCAGCGTGGTGCTGCGTTTCATGCAGGCGCTCGACATCGATCATAGCGACATCAACGTGAATGGCGGCGCGATCGCCATGGGCCATCCGCTCGGCGCCACCGGCGCGATGATCCTCGGGACTGTGGTCGATGAGCTTGAGCGTTCCGGCAAGGAGACGGCGCTCGTGACGCTCTGCGTCGGCGCCGGCATGGGCACGGCGACGATTATCGAGCGCGTTTAAGCGAAGCATTTGAGAACGAAAGGATTATCCCAT
>JBCBCG010000332.1:0-707 GCA_038530925.1 Pseudomonadota bacterium | reverse complement strand
AGCGACCAGGAAAGCGTCGGCGGCCCGCCTTGAAGCGAGCTTCGCAGCCCGCTCAGCATTTCGCGGAAGATGATCGGCACGCCCGCCATCACATGAACATTCTCAAGAATGAAGCCCGGCGCGCGGCTGATCGGGTTGTCGATCAGCCGCGCGCCATCCGGGATGCGCGCCATGCGCAGCCGCGCCTCGTTCAAACCGTCCGCGCCGTAATAGGCGGCGAGTATGGCGCGCGCGTCCTGGCGCACGGCGATGGAGCGGCCGAAGGCGGCGGCGACCGCGTCGGCGGTGATGTCGTCATGCGTAGGGCCGATTCCGCCGGAGGTGAACACGTAGCGATGGGCGGCGGCGAGCGCGCGAACCGCCTCGGTGATCGCGCCAGGTTCGTCGGCGACGACGCGGATTTCTCGGAGGTCGATCCCGATCTCCGCCATCACGCGCGCGAGATGCGGCGCGTTGGCGTCTTGCGTCCGGCCGGACAGGATCTCGTCGCCGATCACAAGCATCGCCGCGCGAGGTTGGGCCTCGCTTGGTTGGGCCTCGCTTGGCTCGGCCTTCACATCCGGCTCCGCCATGACATCGCTCCTCTCGGCGAGCGGAAGGCTCAGATCCGGCAGACCGCCAGCAGATCGGCCGCCGCGCCGCTCGCTCGCTCCGCGTCGAACCCGGCGCGGTAGAACGCCGAGGCCGGCGCGTTCGGATCACCCAAC
>JBCBCG010000331.1:0-721 GCA_038530925.1 Pseudomonadota bacterium | reverse complement strand
GTGGTGATCCAGAGCGTTCCATCCTCAGCGATGACGATCCGCGAGCCGAAATGCCGCCCGCCGCGAACCACCGGCGTCTGGCGGAAGATCACCTCTTGCTCCTCAAGCCGCGGCGTCGGCGCGAGCGCCAGCCGCGCGCGCATCGCCGCCGTCCGCGCGCCGCCCTCGGCCGCTTCGGAATATGTCAGATAAATTTGGCCGGTCTCGGCGAAGTCTGGACTGACGACGACATCCAACATGCCGCCCTGGCCGCGGGCCCAAACCTCCGGCGCGCCGGCGACGCTTGTTTTCACGCCGTTTCGGATCAGCACGAGGCGCCCTGGCCGCTCCGTCACCAAAAGCGCGCCATCCGGCAGAAAGGCGAGCCCCCATGGATGCTCGAGCCCCGCGGCGATCTCCTCGACCATCACCGCGCCGGCGGAGGTTTCATAGCGCTCCGCGGCGCTGGCCGGCGTGAGCGCCGTCGCGCCGGAGGCGGCGGCGAGAGCCGCG
Organism: Pseudomonadota bacterium; assembly: GCA_038530925.1. Classification (GTDB taxonomy): domain Bacteria; phylum Pseudomonadota; class Alphaproteobacteria; order Rhodobacterales; family Rhodobacteraceae; genus JALEGB01. The sequence goes on along the minus strand of JBCBCG010000331.1, from coordinate 229 downwards.
ATGGTGAAAGCGCTGCGCATCATCAGAGTCGTCCTTCCCCAGCAGTCTTGGTCGATCCGCCCTGATCGACCTCTTCTGCGAGGTAAGGCGAACGAGCCTACGCGCCAAGCGTAGGATGGCCGCGGCCCTCGACTTTGAGACCCTGTCCGGTCTCGAGCACTCTCGACATGACTACTACGCGGTCCTTGTCGCCCGATGACGCGGCTCCGGCTGGAGATCACGATACCAG
>JBCBCG010000330.1:0-723 GCA_038530925.1 Pseudomonadota bacterium | reverse complement strand
CGGCGGCGATGGCGGGCGGGCGGTTTCGGGAGAGCGGCGCGGCGGATGCGCCGACGCTTTGAAGCGCCGCGGCGCGCTCGATTTGCGCAGATGTGCAAAGACGGCGCTCGCGTAGGCGCGCGGCGAGGGCTCCAACAAGCGCGTCACGCTCCGCCGCGGCGCTTCAAAGCGTCGGCGCATCCGCCGCGCCGCTCTCCCGAAACCGCCCGCCCGCCATCGCCGCCGAGCTGCGCTTCGGCGAGGCGCTGCTTTCTCTCGATCTCCTTTCGCCGAGCGACTGGGCCGATCTCCTCTCCGCCGAGACCGGCGCCCCATGCGCCGACCGCAAACGCCTCTCCGCCGCAACGTGGTGAAGAGAGCTCATAGGCCGCTCTGAGGACCCGAGCTGCGACGCTCATCACTCCCTTTTCCCGGCAAGCGCCGCGACGAGACCACCACCGTGCGGCTCAGCGCTCTGCAGATCGCCGCCTTCGATCCGGTGAGCGCGATCCCCAGCACCACCCGCGGCTTCACCGGCCATGAGATGATCGACAGCGTCGGCCTCGTCCACATGAACGGACGCGTCTACGACCCAACCTTGGGCCGCTTCCTCTCCGCCGATCCGGTCGTCCAGGAAAGCTCAAACACTCAAAACTACAACCGATACTGACCTGCTCCCCATCGGTCCCTCGTTCATGACGAGAGTCTGCGGATGATTTCGGGGTATCCATCCGGGTGCTGAGG
>JBCBCG010000329.1:0-725 GCA_038530925.1 Pseudomonadota bacterium | reverse complement strand
CGCTGCTGCGCGCCGACAGTCTCAATCTCGATGCGGCGGCGCGGGGGGCTGCGGTCGGCGGCTTCACCGATGCGGCGATCTCGCTGGTGGCCAAATACGCCGGGCTCGACGAGACCACGACCAACGCCCTCAAGGGCGGCGCGGCGGCGGCTTTGATCGCGAGCGGCGCGGCGAGCGCGGGCGTGTCGATCGCGGTCGGCGTGGTGGCGAACTACATCGGCAAGCTGCTCGACATCGACATCAATCTCTTAGGGATCTTCGGGCTCGGCGGCGGCGGCCAGCCGGAATGGATCGATCTTGGCCATTGGGATCCGACCGGCGACGGCGATCCGTTCAAGATCCGCTTCAACACCGAGAGCGGCAAGGTCGAGTATGAGAATAAGAACACCGGCGAGACCTTCTTGCGCGATCCGGAGGACGGCCTGCGGCTGGAGGCGCGCGACATCAGCGGCGACGGCGTCTCCGATTGGCTGACCGTCGGCGCGACGTCGGATCAGCTCGGCGATCCGAACTTCAACTTGCTGAGCGATGCGACCGGGATCGAGCTGACGATCCGCACCGGCTCGCTCGGGCCGCTGCCGGCGGATGGCGGTTTCGTCGGCCAGGATCCGAACGGGCATGTGGGCCTGCAGATCCGCGACCAAGAGCAGGCTGATCAGATCGCGCAGATCGGCGGGGCGGAGTATCTGCTGGAGGTGATGGCGAGCGATCCGGCGCTGTCGACC
>JBCBCG010000328.1:0-739 GCA_038530925.1 Pseudomonadota bacterium | reverse complement strand
GCTCGATCATCCGGTGACGCTGGATGCGGGTCGCCGCTATGACGTGACCGTCTCAACGCCCAGCGGCGCGATGCTGACGCTCGCGCTCGCCTCCGCCCAAGGCGGCGCGCTGGAATGGGTCGATCTGGCCGCGCCGATCGCGCCCGGCGAGATCGTCCCGGGCGCGGTCTTCGCGCTGGTGGCCGGCGACGGGGCGCTGACGCGGTGGCGCGTGCTCTCCAACGCGCCGACCGCAGAGGGCTTTTTCGACATTGCCGCCGTTCTCGAAGATCCCGGCAAATGGGACCGCGTCGAACGCGACATCATCGCCGATGAGCCGGCGCCATGGATCGAGGCTCCGACCGGCCCGCTCGCCGCCCCGAGCGGGCTGGTGGCGACCGAACTTCTCTATCTCGACGGCTCGGCGGTGCGTTCGGCGATCGAGGTCACCGTCGCGCCGCCGGCCGACCCGCGCGTCGCCTATGTCGAAATCCAGGCGCAGCGTCCTGGAAGCGCCGGGTGGTCGCCCCTCGGCATCGGCAGCGCGCTGAGCGCTCGGCTTCTCAACACGGCGCCAGGCGCGCACCGGTTCCGCGCGCGCGCGATCGATCCGCTGGCCGTGGCGGGCGCCTGGCGCGAGATCGGCTTTCTCGCCCAAGCGCTGCTCGCCCCTCCCGCTGCGCCTACAGGGCTCCGCGTCGCGTTGAATGGCGGACAGGCCTCGCTGACATGGGAGCCGGTCGCGGATCTCGACCTTGCG
>JBCBCG010000327.1:0-747 GCA_038530925.1 Pseudomonadota bacterium | reverse complement strand
GGTAAAACCTCGCTCGGCAAGTCGATCGCCAAAGCGACGGGACGCGAGTTCATCCGCATCTCGCTCGGCGGCGTGCGCGATGAGGCCGAGATCCGCGGCCATCGCCGCACCTATATCGGGTCGATGCCGGGCAAGGTGATCCAGTCTCTGAAGAAGGCGAGCACCACCAACCCGCTCATCATGCTCGATGAGATCGATAAGATGGGTCAGGATTTCCGCGGCGATCCGGCTTCGGCGCTGCTGGAGGTGCTTGATCCGGAGCAGAACGGAACCTTCAACGACCATTATCTCGAGGTCGATTACGACCTGTCGAATGTGATGTTCCTGACCACGGCGAACATGCTGGCGATGCCCGCGCCGCTGATGGACCGGATGGAGATCATTCGCCTCTCCGGCTACACCGAAGAGGAGAAGGTCGAGATCTCGCGCCGGCACCTTCTGCCCAAGCAGATGGAGGCGCATGGGCTGAAGGACGAGGAGTTCGAGCTTACAGAAGAGGCGCTGCTCGAAATGATCCGCACTTACACCCGCGAGGCGGGCGTGCGGAACCTGGAGCGGGAGCTGGCGCGGCTCTGCCGTAAGGCGGTGACGCGGATCGTCAAAGGCGACACCGAGAAAGTGGTGATCGAGAAAGACGATCTGGCCGATGCGCTCGGCGTCGCGCGCTTCAAATACGGTCTGGCGGAGGAACGTGATCAGATCGCCGCCCACCTCGGTCCAAGCGAGGCCGGTGGTCGCGCCGATCTG
>JBCBCG010000326.1:0-784 GCA_038530925.1 Pseudomonadota bacterium | reverse complement strand
AGCATGCAGGGTGAATCAGAAAACCGCGCCCTAAGGAATCCCCCCTTGCGATTCCGCTTCAGGATGACCCGCTCTAGAGCCCCGACTTCAATCCGATCGAAAGCGCCTTCTCCGAGCTCAAGACGATCTTGTTGAAGGCGGCGGAGCGGACGCGCGAGGGTCTGTGGGACGCCGTCGGGCGCGCCTTCGACCCCTTCACGCCCGACGAATGCGCAAACGACTTCGCCGCGGCAGGCTATGAGCCGGAACAGGTGGAACCTGCTCTAGCGCGCCGCGCTCGGCGCGGGCTCGGCGCCGAACAAGCGGCCATAGGCGCCGCCGATGGCGAAGGGCGTGGCGCCGCGGGTGAGGCGCGAGCGTTCGGCCGCGCGCCCGAGATAGAGATCGCTTTGCGCGATGCTCGCGTCGCTGGGCGCGGCGCCAGGCGGCGCCTCGCCTCTGGCGGCGTCGGTTTCGAACGCGGACCATGGCGCAGCGGCGCCGCAACCGGCGCTGACGCCAGTGAGCAACGTCAGCGCGACGAGCGCGGCTGTCGGCTTAAAGGTCACGATCGCTCCATTTCCTGTCGCCGCGGTTCGTACACGGGCGAGGCGATGCGCCGCCCATTGGCGCGTCGCCTTGATCGACCTCGTGAAGATCGTTCCACTCGCTCGTCTGACCGCCGCAGCGTGTTCGCCTCAATGTTCGGGCGTTTTTCGCCTCTTCATGATTTGTTTACCAAGTTTTCCGCCGCGGTTTAAGCGAATTCTCGCACCAGTCTTATCAAACGCGTCCGCAGTGTCGC
>JBCBCG010000325.1:0-822 GCA_038530925.1 Pseudomonadota bacterium | reverse complement strand
CGGCGTCATCGAGATCGACGGCCCTGGCAGAGTCAACGATGTCCCTGGTTCCCAGGAGTTCATCGGCGACGACAGTCAGAACTGGGTCGGCTTTGACGAGACTTGGGAACAGGTCGCGGTGTCGCGCCAACTCGATGAAAACGGAGAGCCGACCAGCACCATCATTGTCGAAAAACTCGATGAATCTGGTGACGTAATCCCTGGCGAGACCGATTTTCTCACCGATGTCGAGGTGTTGGTCTTCGCTGGAGCGGAAGGGTACACCAATGGGATAACCTTGCCAACGGACCAGATCCCCGATGACGGCCGCCGAGCGCTGATGGCGTCTTCCGTTGGAAGTATTTCAACTGAGTTCGGACGATCGACTGTTAACTCTCCGGCAATCAGTTATCTGCCATTGGATGAGTCCGGCGCGTTTAATGGAGAACTTGCCTCCGATGATCAATTTCACTTTCGCGCGGGAGGTGGCGATCTCAATGATACTATAGAAGGGACAGGCGACGACGATCGCCTGCTCGGCGGCGATGGCGGCGACTACCTCGAGGGCAACGGGGGCGACGACGTCTTAGAAGGAGGTGACGGTTCCGACGATCTCCTTGGCGGCGCCGGCGATGACATACTCGTGCCTGGAAGCGGGAACGATATTGTGGAAGGAGACGCTGGCGTCGACACCGCCGTCTTCGAGGGCGATCCTGGCGACTATGACATCTATCTCGATCCCGATTTTGGCGCAGTGATCGTCGATGCGAAAGGCGGCGCCGACGTGCTCTCAGGCATTAATTGGCTAGAAGAGGTGGAGGTTCTTCAGTTCGGCTTCGGCGC
>JBCBCG010000324.1:0-846 GCA_038530925.1 Pseudomonadota bacterium | reverse complement strand
CCGGCTCTGAGCCCGTCATCGAGATCATGGTTGTTGTAAGCGATGTCGTCCGCCAGCGCCGCGGCCTGCGCCTCCGCGCTCGCCTGCGTGTCCAGCTCAAGATCATGGCGCGCGTTATAAGAGAGGATCACGCCCGGCGCCGGTTCCTCCGCCTGCGGCCCGAGCAGCGGCCCGTTATGCTTCACGAGCCCCTCCAGCGTCTCCCAGGTGAGATTGAGCCCGTCGAACGCCGCGTAGCGGATTTCGAGCGCAGTCACGATCTTGAGCGCCTGAGCGTTGTGGTCGAAGCCGCCAATGGCGCGGGTCAGGCTGTCAAGCTCGGTCTCGCCCGCATGGCCGAAGGGCGTGTGGCCGAGATCATGGGCGAGCGCGACCGCCTCGGCGAGGTCTTCATCGAGGCCGAGCGCCCGGGCGAGCGTGCGGGCGATCTGACCGACCTCGACCGAATGGGTCAGCCGTGTGCGGAAATAATCGCCCTCATGCTCCACGAACACCTGGGTTTTGTGCTTTAGGCGGCGAAACGCGCCGGAATGCAGAACGCGGTCGCGGTCGCGCTGAAAGGGCGAGCGATGCGGGCTCTCCGGCTCGGGATGCAGGCGCCCGCGGCTGCGCGCCGCATCCACCGCGAACGGCGCCAAAGGCCCGCGCCACGGGCCGCCGCGCGCCGCTTCGGCCCTTTCGGAACGCTGATCGAGGCTCACGCGCGCCCTCTTCGCCGCCGCTGACGCCGACACCCAAGAACTCGAAGCCCGCAGCGGTCACCTCCTTGGTCCGCCGCTCGGTGTCGGCGTAGTAGGTGTTGCCGCCGTCGATCAGGATGTCGCCCGGGTCCAGGTGCGGCTTGAG
>JBCBCG010000323.1:0-944 GCA_038530925.1 Pseudomonadota bacterium | reverse complement strand
CCGTCGGCTGGAGCTGGAGCGCATGCTGGCCGCGGCGCAGCCGGCGGCAGGCTCCAGCGGATGGCAGCTCGCCGGGCGGGCCGCGCGCTGCCGCGTGGCGGCGACGACCGAGGCGGGGCGGTGGATGATCGCGGGCCGGAATAGCGCGAAGGAGCTTTGAATTCGTGTCGGACACCGTGAGTGCGAGCGAGACGACCGCGCATGCCGAGGAGGGGCGGCGGGTAGGAGAAACGCCGGCGCGCGACGCGCATATCCTCGTGGTCGATGATGATGAGCGCATCCGCGGCCTCTTGAAGAAATTCCTGGTCTCCAAAGGCCATCGCGTCACCGAAGCGCGCGACGCTGCGCATGCGCGGCGCCTGTTCGCGATGCTGGCGTTCGATCTTCTGGTGGTTGATGTGATGATGCCGGGCGAGGATGGCCTCTCCTTCACGCGCTGGGTGGACGGGCGCACGCCGGTGATGCTGTTGACCGCGCGCGGCGGGATCGAGGAGCGCATCGCTGGGCTGGAGGCGGGCGCCGACGATTATCTGCCGAAACCCTTCGAGCCGCGGGAGCTGGCGCTGCGCATCGAGGCGATCTTGCGCCGCGCCAACGCGGCTCCGGCGACAACGCGCTCTCGCCCGATCCCGCTGGGCGGCGCGCGCTTCGATGCGGAGCGAGGCGAGCTTTGGCGCGGGGAGGAGGAGGTGCGCCTCACCACCGCGGAGGTGGCGATGATGCGTTTGCTGGCGCAGCGGGTGAACCAGCCGGTGAGCCGCGCCGAGCTTTTGGCCGAAATGTGGTCGGACGGCGCTGCGGCGGGCGAGGCCGACGCCGCGCAGGAGCGCGCGGTGGACGTGCAGATCACGCGGCTGAGACGCAAGGTCGAAGAGACGCCGAAGACGCCGCGCTTCATCAAGACCGTTCGCGGCGCGGGCTACATGCTCTCCCCGGATCCCGAG
>JBCBCG010000322.1:0-973 GCA_038530925.1 Pseudomonadota bacterium | reverse complement strand
AAGGCATGATGCGCAGCCCGCGCTTTGAGCTGATCGGCGCCGACGGCGCGGCGGGCTTCGCCCATATCGCGCCTTGATGGAACCGGAAGCCTGCGAAGGCGTTGAGGCGCGCCGGATCCGCCGCATCGATCGTCGCGGCGGCGAGCGAGAGGTGGTCTTGCAGCGCGCGGCCGAGATGCGCCCGCCCCGCGAGCGGCGAGCGCCCTTCCGCTTCGCAGTGAGCGTCAAGCAGCAACAGGAGCCGCGTCGTCTCCAGCGCGCCGGCGGCGAGAACGACCGTCGGCGCCCGCACGGTGAGTCGCGCGCCGGTCAGGCTGACGGCCTCGACGCCGGCGACGCGGCCTTCGGCCATGATCACGCGGCGCGCCGCGGCGTTCAGCCAGATCTCGGGCCCGTCTCCCGCGGCGATCTCGCGGCGGAGAAGCCGCGCGAGGTTTCGCCTTCCGAAGCGCGGCCATTTGGCTTCGCGCAGGCGAAACCCGCGCTCGGCTCCGCCGCTCTCCTCATAGGCGCCGGCGCCAAGGCGGAACAGCGCCTCAGCCTCGCTAAGATAGGGCGCGAGCGCTTCGAACCCGAAGGGCCAGCGCGGCCAGCCTGGGCGCGGCCGAAAGTTCGACGGATGAAACGGGATCAGCGCGCCGCCCCATTTCACCGAGGTTCCGCCGAGCCCGCGCGCGCGGCCCTCGAGCGCGCCGCGGTAGGGTTGGCGGAGAAAGGCGACATCCGAGAGCACCGGGTCGGGCTCTTGCGCCACGCGTCCTCCGCTTTCGAGCAGGATGACGCGCAGCCCGGCGCGGGCGAGCCGGGTCGCCAGGATCAGCCCGGCGATCCCGCCGCCGGCGATCGCGATGTCGGCGGCGCGCTGCGCAGGCGCGCCGCGATGGTGGTTCAGATCCTTCAGCATCGGCGCGCCGCATCCGCAAGCGGCCGCTCGCCCAGCGCGCGAAACCGCTTGCGCCGCGGCGCCCTGTCG
>JBCBCG010000321.1:0-976 GCA_038530925.1 Pseudomonadota bacterium | reverse complement strand
CTCGCCGGCGCTGAGATGGATCACCTGCGTCGCCGCGCCCCAGGCGCGATAACCGGTGAGAGCGCGCCAGGGGTCGTAACCGCGTAGCGGCGGCGCTGCGACAAGCCCCGGCGCGAGCCCCAAAGCCGCGATCGCGCCCAGCGCCGTCACCAGCGCGGAGGGCGCTTCATCGGCTGTGAGCGCGCCGATCTCCGCGGCGATCAGACCGGTCTCGACGGCGCCCGTCAGCACCGTCTCATGGCGCAGAAGGCGCGCCAAAAGTTCCAGGTTCGAGGCGACGCCGCCGATCGCAGCGCCGTCGAGCGCTCGCGCGAGCCGCCCGAACGCCGCGCCGCGGCCCGGCGCCCAGGCGATCGCTTTGGCGATCATCGGATCGTAATACGGCGTCACCGCATCGCCCTCAGTCACGCCCGCATCCACCCGGATCTCTTGTTCAGGCAGACGCAGCCTGGAGAACCGGCCAGTCGAGGGCGCGAAATCGCGCGCCGGATCCTCGGCGTAAAGCCGCGCCTCCACCGCCCAGCCGTCGAGAGCGATGTCTTCCTGGCGGCGCGGCAACGCCTCGCCCGCGGCGACGCGCAGCTGCCACTCCACCAGATCAAGCCCTGTGACCGCCTCGGTCACCGGATGCTCCACCTGCAGCCGCGTGTTCATCTCCAGAAAGTAGAATTGATCAGGCGACAGGCCGGCGGAGGCGTCGGCGATGAACTCCACCGTGCCCGCGCCGACGTAATCCACCGCGCGCGCCACATTCAGCGCCGCCTGCGTCAGCGCCGCGCGCATCGGCGCGTCGACGCCCGGCGCCGGCGCCTCCTCGATCACCTTCTGATGGCGCCGCTGCAGCGAGCAGTCCCGCTCGAAGAGATGCACGAGCCCGCCATGGGCGTCGCCGAACACCTGCACCTCCAGATGCCGCTGGCGGCGGCGCGGATCGATCACGCCCAGGCGCCGACGGCGTTGCGCGATCAGGCCTCCG
>JBCBCG010000320.1:0-1068 GCA_038530925.1 Pseudomonadota bacterium | reverse complement strand
GCGGCGGCGGCGCTGCGGCCGGAGCGGCGGCCGCGGCCGCGGCCGCGGCGCCCGATCCGGCGGCTGCGGGCGGGCCTCGGCTCGATTGGAACAAGCTCGTCACCGCGGCGAATTTCCCTGAGAGCGAGGAAGACAGCGAGACGCTGGACGCGCTCTATTCCGTGCTGACCGACGCCGAGGCGGCCGCGCTGCTGCAATCGGCGGAGGATGCGTTGACGGAGTTGGCGGAGGCCGGCCTCTATATGGAGGATATGCAGCCCCACCACGCGCCGACGGAGCTGTGGCGCTCCTATATCGTTGAAGGCAAGCGCCGGGACGTGATGGATCTCGGCGGCGTGCGCGATCCCGACGCGATCGAAGACGTCACCGAGGCGCTGCGGAGCAAGCCCGATTTCTCGGCGACGACGGAGCGGTTCCTCGATCGCTACGAGACGGTGGTGGAGCGGCTCTTCGCCGAAGCGCCGACGCCGACCATGGTGGTGGAGCTCGCTGATACGCGCTCGGGCCGCGCCTATATGCTGCTCGCCCGCGCGTCGGGCCGCTTCGGATGACCGTGCGGCTCCCCACGCGCCGCGGCGAGCCTCCAGCGCTTGGGCGGCCATGCCGCTGAGCGTCGGGGTGGAGCGTTGGCCGCTTGCGTCGCCGTTCGCAATCTCTCGCGGCGCGAAGACAGAGGCTGTGACGATCACCGCGCTGATTGGGGAGCCTGTGGGCCGCAAGGGCGGCCCTGTGGGCCGCGGCGAGGCGACGCCCTATGCGCGCTATGGCGAAGAGCCCAACGCCTGCGCTGATCTGATCGAAGCGCAGCGCGGCTGGGTCGACGATGCGTCTCTCACGCCGGCATCGCGGCGCGATCGGCTGCTCGAAGCGATGGCGCCCGGCGCCGCGCGGAACGCCCTTGATTGCGCGCTCTGGGATCTCGAAGCGAAGCGGAGCGGCGCGAGCGTGGCCGCGCTCGCGGGGTTGACGCCGCCTGCGAGCGTGACGACGGCCTTCACGCTGGGGCTCGGGGCGCCTGAGGCGATGGGCGCCGCGGCGGCTGCGGCGGTCGCGGCCCGGCGCGGCGAT
>JBCBCG010000319.1:0-1126 GCA_038530925.1 Pseudomonadota bacterium | reverse complement strand
AGGTCGGACTGCTCAAAGTCCACCACGTCCCACGTGACGTTCGCCGAGCGCACCTGGGCGCGGATTTCATCAAGCCCGCCGCTATAGGTTTCCACATCCACCCAGTCGCTCGCCTGCTGGCGGTAGGGGTTGATGAAGGCAAGCATTTGGCTGCGGGTGTAAACATCGCCCCAGGAGACCACGACAAGGTCTTTGGAGGCCTCCCGCGCCGGAACGCTCTTGGCCGCGCCCTCTCCGGCAACACGGTTCGCCTGAAGTCCGGGAGCGCGCGGTGCGGCTCGTGCGGGACCATGAGGAGAGCTACGGCTCGCAATGGGCGGCGATGTGCTCGATCGCGGGAAAGATCGGCTGCAGCCCCGAGACGCTTCGCAACTGGGTGCGCCAGGTGGAGCGTGACGCAGGCGACCGCTCTGGACCGACCTCCGATGAGAAGGCGCGGATCAAGGAGCTCGAGCGCGAGAACCGCGAGTTGAAGCAGGCGAACGAGATCCTGCGCAAGGCGTCGGCTTTTTTCGCCCAGGCGGAGCTCGACCGCCCGTCGCGCAAATGATCGCCTTCGTCGACAAGCACCGCGAGGTCTACGGCGTCGAGCCGATCTGCCGCCTGCTGCCGATTGCGCCGTCGACCTACTACGAGCATCTCGCGCGGCGGCGCGATCCGAGCCGAAGGTCTTTTCGAGAACAACGTGATGAGCGTCTCAGCCGTGAGATCCGCCGCATCTGGTCTGAGAACTTCCAAGTCTACGGCGCGCGAAAGATCTGGCGTCAACTGCGCCGCGAGGGAAGCGACGTCGCGCGCTGCACGGTTGAGCGCTTGATGCGGCGGCTCGGCTTTGCCGGCGCCGTTCGCGGCAAGAGGATCAGGACCACGCGGCCTGATCCGGGCGCGCCCTGTCCGCTCGACCGCGTCCAACGCGTCTTCCATGCGCCGCGTCCGAACGCGCTCTGGCTGTCGGACTTCACTTATGTCGCCACTTGGCGCGGCTTTGCTTATGTCGCGTTCGTCATCGACGCTTATGCAAGACGGATCGTCGGCTGGCGCGTCTCAACGTCGATGACAACACCGTTGGTCCTCGATGCGCTTGAGCAGGCGCTCTGGGACCGCCGCCCGGGCGACGATGGCGGGC
>JBCBCG010000318.1:0-1194 GCA_038530925.1 Pseudomonadota bacterium | reverse complement strand
TGACCTGCTCCCCATCGGTCCCTCGTTCATGACGAGAGTCTGCGGATGATTTCGGGGTATCCATCCGGGTGCTGAGGCGCAAGCGCGCCGGGCGCGGAGCCCTCGGCAAGCTCAAGCGCTCGGCGCGCTTGCGCCGGCGGCAGGTTGCCGAGCGCCGAGTGCGGGCGGACGTGGTTGTAGTCGTACCGCCAGCGGGCAAGCTTCCGGCGCGCGTCGGGGAGGCTGTCGAACAGCTCCTCGTTGAGGCACTCGTCGCGCAGGCTGCCGTTGAAGCTCTCGAGGAAGCCGTTTTGCTGCGGCTTGCCGGGATCGATGTAGTGCCAGGCGACGCCATTCTCGTCGGCCCATTTCAGGATCGCGCGGCTAGTGAACTCGGTCCCATTGTCCGAGACGATGGCCGCGGGCTTACCGTAGAGCCGCACCAGCGCGTCCAGCTCGCGCGCCACTCGGGCACCGGAGATGCTGGTGTCGGCGACCAAGCAGAGGTTCTCCCGGCAGCAGTCGTCGTTGACCGCCAGGATGCGGAACCGCCGCGACGCGCCAAACGTGTCCGACAGGAATTCCATGGACCAGCGCATGTTGGGCCGGGCCGCCGCCGGCATGGGCGTCCTGGTGCCGCGGGCGCGCTTGCGGCCGCAGCGTCGCCGCACCGACAAGCCCTCCTCGCGATACAAGCGGTAGAGCTTCTTCGCATTCATCGTCATGCCCTTGCGTTCCAGCATCACGCCGATCCGGCGATAGCCGAACCGGCGGCGCTTGCCGGCGATCTCGCGCATCGCCGCGCGGATGTCGTCGTGGTCCGGCGGGCGATCACGCCGGACCGTCTTGGGATCGACGCCGACGAGCCGGCACGCCCGGCGCTGCGAGATCTCGTAGTCCCGCATCGCCCGGAGCGCCGCGCCCCGCCGCTCCACCGGCGTCGTCAGGGTTTTCCCAGCAGATCCTTCAGAACGACATTGTCGAGCATTGCATCGGCCAGAAGCCGCTTCAGCTTCGCGTTCTCGTCTTCCAGCGCCTTCAGCCGCCGGGCGTCAGACAGATCCATACCGCCGTACTTGGCTTTCAGCTTGTAGAACGTCGCCGGGCTCAGCCCGTGCTTGCGACACACATCCGCCGTCGCCATCCCGGCTTCCTGCTCCTTGATCATCTCGATGATCTGCCCCTCGGTGAAGCGGCTTTTCCTCATGTCGTCTG
>JBCBCG010000317.1:0-1219 GCA_038530925.1 Pseudomonadota bacterium | reverse complement strand
GGGGCGCGCTCTTCGCCGGCTTCGCCGCTCATCGCAGCGTTCGGCGACAAGCGATGAGCGGCGAAGCCGGCGAAGAGCGCGCCCCTCACCAGCCGCGGCGCGCATGAGGATCGTCGGCGGCGGGCTCGCGGGCCGGCGGCTCGCCGGGCTTGGCGCGGGCGCGCCCTCAGCGCTGCGGCCGACATCGGACAAAGTGCGCGAGTCGCTCTTCAACATCCTCGCCCATGGCGATTTTCCGCCGCTGGAGGGCGCGCGCGTGCTGGATCTCTTCGCCGGCTCCGGGGCGTTGGGGCTCGAGGCGCTCTCACGCGGCGCGGCGCGGGCGGTGTTCGTCGAAGAGGATCCCAAAGCGCGCGCGCTCATCCGTGAGAATGTCGAAGCGCTCGGCCTGATCGGCGAGACCAAGATCTTCCGACGCGACGCCACACGGCTCGGCCCGCATCGCGGCGCGCCCTTCGACATCGTGTTTCTCGATCCGCCTTACGGAAAGGGCCTTGGCGAACGGGCGCTCAGCGCCGCGCGCGCGGGCGGGTGGCTGAGCGACGGCGCGCTTGCGGTGCTTGAGGAGACGGCCGCCGCCGATCCCCAGCCTGAAGGCTTCGAAGAGCGCGATCGCCGCCGCTATGGCGACACGGAGATCCGCCTCTTTCGTCTCGCCGCCCTTTCGCCCGATCCGGCCGCACCCTCGCCGTGATCACGGCGCCTATGGGCGCGGGGAGTTCGCAGATGAAGGAGAGCGGTGATGAGCGGTTGGAATTGGGGCGCGGCGATCGGCGGGATCGCGATGGCGGCGGGCATCGCCTTCGCCGGGCTCGAGGTCGCCTCAGGTTTTGTCGAAAGCAAACGGGCGAGCCGCACGGTTGTGGTGAAAGGTCTGGCTGAGCGCGAAGTGCAGGCCGATGTCGCCTCCTGGCGCATCCCATTCCGCGGGCAGGCCGACACATCCGCCGCGGCGATCCAAGCGGCGGAGCGCTCGCGGGGCGCCGTGATCGCTTTCGCCAAGCGCGGCGGCGTCGCGGAAGAAGCGCTTTCGAGCGAGCCATACGTCCTGCGCATTGAGCGAAGCTATGTGAACACGCCGACCGGGCAGGTTGAGCGAGAGCGCTTCGTCGCCGTCGGCGCCGTGCGGTTGCGCACAACCAATGTCGCCGCGATCGTCGGTCTTGCAGCGGAGACGCAAACGCTGCTCGATCAACCTGCCCGGTCGGCGTGTTCACAT
>JBCBCG010000316.1:0-1256 GCA_038530925.1 Pseudomonadota bacterium | reverse complement strand
GAGCAAGCGGGCTTCTTCGAACCGTGGGGCGGCGAATTGGACGCCAATCGGCAGGCCGGCGGGGCTCCAGCCGAGGGGAACGGACATCGCCGGCCAGCCAAGGGCGTTGTAGATCGGCGTGTAGCCGACATTGTCTACGACGCGCTCCATCAGCGTATCGAACGGAACGCTCGGCGCTTGTTCGCCCAGCGGCACGCTTTCGCGGCGGAGCACAGGGCTGAGGATCACGTCGTAGCGCTGGAAGAACGCCTCGTAATCGGCGCGCATCCCGTCGATGAAGGCGAGGCTGCGTTTGATCTGGCCGGGCCGCGCCCGCTCCGCCGCGCGGAATTTCTCGGCGAGCCCGCGCGTCCAGGGATCGAACGCGTCCTCATAACGCGGCCATTTCCACGGCTTCAGACCGCAGGCGTAAGCGCGCACCACGAGATAGCTGCGCTTGAGATTGGCCGCGACGGAGGCCCAGAGCGCCAGAAAATGCTCGGTCGCCGCCGGGCCGTCGATCTTCGGCGCGGCCTCCTCCACATGATGGCCGAGATCGGCGCAGAGCGCGGCGGCCTCTTGCAACGCGGCGGCGACGCTGGGCTCGGGCGCGCCGCCATTGATCGGATCGGGCGCGAGCGCGATGCGGAGCGGCCGGTCGAGCGGCTCGGAGACATAGCCGATCGGGCCGGGCGCGGCGGCGTCGGTCTCAGCGACGGCGCGCGCCCTGTCGGAGATCTCGAGAAAGCGCGCCGTGTCGCGCACGCTGCGGCTGACGCAGAGCCCGACGCTGATGTTCCCAGGCGAGGGCCGGCTCAGCTTCAACCCGCGCCCATAGGAGGGCTTTAGGCCGAAGAGGCCGCAGGCTGCGGCCGGAATGCGGATCGAGCCGCCGCCATCGCTCGCATGGGCGATGGGCGTGACGCCCGCCGCCACCGCCGCCGCCGCGCCGCCCGAAGAGCCGCCTGGGCTGAGCGAGAGATCCCATGGGTTGCGCGTCGGCCCATGCAGCACCGGCTCGGTGGTGCTGATGAGGCCGAACTCCGGCGTGTTGGATTTGCCGATCGCGACCATGCCGGCCGCGCGCGCGGCGCCGATGAGCGGCTCATCGCTCCGCGCGGTGAAATCGCGAAAGAGCTTCGAGCCGTAAGTCAGCGGCTCGCCGCCCATCGCATCGAGGTCTTTGACCAGAAACGGCGCGCCGGCGAGCGGCCCCGCCGCGCCCGCGCGCATCTTGGCGTCGACGAGATCGGCCTCGGCCAAGGCCTTTTCAAACC
>JBCBCG010000315.1:0-1504 GCA_038530925.1 Pseudomonadota bacterium | reverse complement strand
GCGCGCGACGAAGCCGTTGGTTTTGGGCGATTTGACCTTGGTCCGGCGGTGCTCGATGCCGTTGAGGTCGAGGTGGAGCTCGTAAGGCTGGCGATCCGTCCCGCAGAACTCGCGGCCATAGCATCTCGGGAAGCGCTGCGAGAGACGCCTCGAGCGGGGCGCGCCGACCCTCACGAGGAAGAGCGCGCTGCGCCCGAGGCGTCGGATTGGGGAACGCATGGCTCCGTTGATGAGCGCTCCATTGGTTAACGGAGCGCCTTCGAATGACCCTGGCGCCGACAGCTCCCAAGGACACCGTCCTCGTCGCCATCGACATCGCCAACCGCCGCAACGAGGCGCTGATCGCCTTCCCGGATCATGGCCGCCGCCAGACCGGACCCAGAAGCAATCGCCATGTTCCGCATGGTGCTCACCGAAGGCCGCAGCCTCATCCGCCAGCGCAACGCCATCGAGAAGCGCGCCGAAGCGTTGCTGGGCGACGACGCCGACCATCGCCGCCTCAAGACCATCCCCAGCGTCGGCCAGATCAAGCCCTGACCGTGCTCGCCGAAGCCTGCGATCTGCGCCGCTTCGGTCATCGTCGCCAATTCCTGAAGGTCTGCGGGCTCGATCTGGCCACGCATCGATCCGGCCAGTTCCACGGTCAGATGAAGATCGCCAAGTTCGGCAACGCCCGCCTGCGCCGCGCCTTCTGGCCCGCTGGCCAGGTCGCGGTTGCGGCCCTGGATGTTCTCTAATCGCTCTCGTCAAGGCCGGTCTTCTGTCGATGCTGCGCCAGGCCCATGGGTCTCTTCGTGGTCGAGCGCATCTGGTGGGATGGGTCGGCGCAGGTTGGCGTTCGAGGGTCGGACGGATCTCAGTGGCGTTCGCGGTCGCGACGGGCTGCGCCGCGGTCCAGGGAGCGATCTTGTCCGCGCCACGCGTCCTGGCTGGGACGCACCTTTGAAGGAGACGGCCTCACGCCGCCGTTTTTATTCGGCGGCTATGAAGGGCGTCTCGGTCTTCCACATGGCGTGCGGGATGACCGCGAGCTTACGCGCCACGGCGCCCTTCGCCTTCCTGTATCCGGAGGCGCCTGCGATCCTGAGCCCCCACTCGCGCAAGGCGTCGCCTCCGATCTTCCGTGTCAGAATCGCGTTCGCCGCCTCGGAGAGATGCGTGCGGGTCATCTTGTCGCCGCGTCTCGAGATCCGCCCCTGACGACTGGTCTCGCCGGACTCGCAACGTCGGGGCGCGAGGCCGAGATATGCGCCGGCGCTCGAGGAGCTTCGGAAGCGGCCGGCGTCATCGAAGGCGGAGACGACAGAGAGCGCCGTGATCGGGCCGACGCCCGGCGCCGTCATCAACAGCCGGACGGGACGGCTCTCCCGAGCGATGGCGCGGATCCGGCGGTCGAGATCCTTGATCCGCTCCAGGATGGCGCGCCGCGCTTCGATCAGCGCCTCGAAGACGCCGAGCACCTCCGGCGAGAGCGCCAGCTCGCCGCGCAGGATCTCCTCGGCGC
>JBCBCG010000314.1:0-1554 GCA_038530925.1 Pseudomonadota bacterium | reverse complement strand
CAGGCTCAGTTTTCTTCCGATAGACGCCCTTCGCCCCGCCGCCCGCGTAGGCGTAATCGCCGTTGTAGTTCGCCTGCTCAGGCGTGATCTCGCGCCCCCACCAAAACGGCGTCGTCGTCCCCGCCCAGCAGGCGTATTCCCACTCCGCCTCGGACGGAAGCCGATATGTCGCGCCCGTCTGCTCCGACAACCAGCCGCAATAGGCGTCAGCGTCCTTCCAGGACACTTTGATCGCCGGACGCCGGCCGCGGCCCCAACCTGCGTCACCCGGCCGCCTCGCCCGCGTCGCTGCGCAGAAGGCGTCGTATTCGTCGAACGTCACGGCGTAACGACCGAGCGCGAAAGGCCGAGCGATCCTGACCTCATGCTGCGGGCCCTCACCATCAAAGCGCTCCGGCTCCTCCGCCGGCGAGCCCATCAGGAACCGACCCGCAGGAATCACGCATAGCTCCGGGCCTTCGGAAATCTCCTCGTCATGGCGCATCTTTATCGGTGCAAGGAAGCTATCGCGGAACACCGTGCCCGCCGGGCTGGCGATTAGCGCGGCGTCTCGCGACGGCCCCTGCGATGTCGCTGGCGCCGCCGGTTTGCGGAGCGCGGCGATCCGCCCGCGCGCCAGTTCCGCGAACAGGCCGTCCTGCCCGTACTTCGCGAGATACGCCTCGAAATCCTTGGCCCGGGCGCCGTCATGGATCCCGCGCCAGAACTCGGCTTCGGGCGCGGGCTCGGCGAGGCGCTCCGCCACGGTCTCCTCCGGCGGCGCCGGCGCGCGCGGCGCGCCGAGACGCCGCTCCAGCTGCGCCGCCAAAGCGATCCGCGCTTCAGGCGAGGAGGCGAGGTCGAGCGCGAGATTATGCTTGGCCAGAAAGGCGACTGGCGCTTTCACGTCTGGTTCGATCGTCACGCCGATATAGCTGCCGAGGCTCGCCGCCTTCAGCGCCTCGCCCATCACAAAGTCGGACTGCAACGACAGCTCGGACCACAGCACGACGACCGCGCGCGCCTTGTCGATGATCGCCTCGATGTCGCGCACGAACGAGCCGCCCGGCAGCAGCTCGACATCTCACCAAACCTCATAGCCGCGCTCGGCCAGCGCTGCCGCGACAAGACGGGCGATCTCCCGCTCCTCCCGCTTATAGGAGATGAAGACATCGACCATCCACGCCCCTCCGCCACCGTCCAGGGCGAGCCGTAGAAGATCGGGACACGGCGGGCAAGACGAGGCGGGCGCGACATCTGCTCATCTGGGCGGCGGCGACACAAATCGATTCCAGATCTTGGGTTGAAGAGTCCGTGTGAATCCGTATGCAGCAGTGGTTGTTCACCGGCATTGTATTGCGGCTATAGAGACGTTCATCGTCAGCGCTTTCATCTCGGCGATACCGCGATCATTGTTCGAGGCCTATCTCAACTCGCGCGCGATCACGCTTCTCGAGCCGCTGCCTGCTCGCGAGAAACTGTCCTGCGTGAATGTGTGGTGATCGTGCCCCGAAACAGTGGACGTGGTTAGGCCGCCATGCGCTCCATGTCGGCCGGTGAACGATAACCTATCCC
>JBCBCG010000313.1:0-1583 GCA_038530925.1 Pseudomonadota bacterium | reverse complement strand
GCCCGCGCGCCTTGGGCGAGGGCGCCCTTTCGGCTGGCGTCTTCGCCTCGGCCTCGGCTTCGGCCGCGTCGAGCTGCTCGACGCTGGAGATGATGAAATCCGCGATGCGCATTCCGATATAGCGGATATGCCGCGGGCCCTTGCGCACGAAGAAGATCAGGCCCTCGCGGCGGATCTGCGCCAGGGTGTGCGGGTGCATCTCCAGGAACGCAGCGGCGTCCTCCTCGGTGTATTCCCGATAGAGCGCAAAGCCTTTCTCCAGCGCGACGCCTTCCCGCATATCCCGCCGCTCCTCTCTCTCCACAGCCGAGCCCGCCCTGGAAGATGATGCTGAACCAAAGCGGCGCGACATAGTAGAATAGGATCATAAGGATGTTCGCCGGCGCCGTCTCGGTCCGGCGACGAACATGGCGGCCATGAAGGTGATCACCAGCGCGAAGCCCAGCAGCTTGTAGCCTTCGCGCACGACCTCCGTCGTCAGAGCCGCGGCGACGCAATAGACCGCCGGATAGGCGAACAGCCAGACCGACAGCGTGTTCAGCGCCCAGAGCGCCAGCAGCGTCCCGAGCACGCCGCCGACCCAATCCGCCCGGCGATCTTTGTAATAGGGGGATCTCATGACGCCTCCGGCAGCCAGGGCGTCACCCGAAACTCCACCGACAAGAGCTGGAGGATCTCGCCGCCGGCGGTCTCGACCTCCTCGGGCGCGTTGAGCACCAGCGCCAGCGGGGCCAGCTCCTGGCCCTCCAGGAAGCTCCGCCAGATCTGAAACGGCGGCCAGTCGCCAAGCCGCGTCAGAATGAACGTCGGCGTGCCTGGTCGCAAAGAGCTGCGAGCCTGAGGGGGCATAACCATGCGTGTGTCGTTTGCGCCCAATGACGGCGATGTCACAGGAGATCGGCAGGGGATGCTTGAGCAGAAGGACTCGCGTAGGGAGCACGCTTATGGGGTTGCGGCGCAAACCCGGTTCCCCTGCGGGTCGTTACGCGACACCCTGGCGGACCAGGATGGCGATTCACCATTTGAACCTCCGCTTGGTCGGCAAGAAGACACACGCCCCTGGCGCGGCCGGCGCCGCCATGCGCTACTTCACGCGCGCCGCCGCTTGCCAGCGCATCGACGCTGTGGGCGGCGCCTCCACCCATCCCAAGGCGCTGGAGCGCGAAGCGGTGCGCCAGGAGGAGGCCAGCCGCAAGAACGCCCGCATCTGCGACAAGTTCGTGGTCTCGCTCCCGGCGGAGATGTCTCTGGCCGAGCGCGTCGCCGTCACCCGCGCCTTCCTGGTGCGCCTGACCCAGGATGGACGGGCCCGCGCCTTCGCCTGCTATCACGGCCAAGAGACGCAGAACCCCCATGTGCACATCATGTTTTTCGATCGCGACAGCGAGACCGGAAAGCGTGTGCAGCGCATGACCGAGCGCGGCGGCGCCGACCGCATCCGCCTGATGTGGGAAGAGGTCTGCAACACTCATTTGGCCCGCGGCGGCCATGAGGATCTTATCGATCGCCGCAGCCTCGCCGCCATCGAGCAGGAGCGCGACGCGGGATCTGTCGATAGGCTTGAAGAGATTGAGAGCTTCGAT
>JBCBCG010000312.1:0-1629 GCA_038530925.1 Pseudomonadota bacterium | reverse complement strand
GACGATACGCTGACCGGCGGCGCGGGCGACGATGTGATCACCGGCGGCGCGGGCGCGGATACGGTCGTTCTTTCCGGCTCGCGCACGCAATATGATTTCGATCTCAACCCGGACGGCACAGTCCGCGTCACCGACAGCGTCGCTGGACGCGACGGCGTCGACACGCTGAGCGGGATCGAGAAAATTGATTTCTTGGGCGAGACGGGCGCCGATTTCACGCTGCGCGTCGGCACGGGTGGCGACGACACGTTTACGGGGAACGGACGCACGGTTTTCGTGGGCGGCGACGGCGTCGACACGGTCGATTTCTCGGCCAAGACAGGGCGCGTCGATGTCGGCCTGGACACTCAGAGCGGCGGCTATCAAGCGCATTTGTCGTGGTTCGAGGAGATCGAGAACGTCACCGGCGGCTCCGGCAATGACAATCTGTCCGGCGACGACGGCGCCAACCGTCTTGAAGGCGGCGCTGGGAACGACAATCTCCGCGGCCGGAACGGCGACGATGCGCTGGTTGGCGGCGCAGGAAACGATAGCTTGCGTGGCGATGGTGGAACCGACGCCGCCGTCTACGCTGGCGCGGCGAATGACTATCTCGTCGTCGATAATGGCGACGGCACCTTCACGGTGACGGACCAAAACACCGGCGATGGGCTCAATGAGGGCGTCGACACACTTCGCGATATCGAAAACCTGACCTTCTCGGATGGCACGATCTCTCTGGCTGATGCGGTCGACGACACGCCGACCGACATCTCGATCGCGAGCGGCGGCTCGGTTGCGGAGAACGCTGCGAACCCGACCGTGGTGGCGAGCCTGGCGACGACCGACGCCGATAGCGGCGAGAGCTTCACCTACGCGATCACCAACGATCCGAGCGGCTTCTTCGAGATCTCAGGCTCGAACATCATCGTCAAAGCCGGCGCCGCGCTCAATTTCGAGACCGCGACCAGCCATGATGTGACCGTGCGCGTCACGGACAGCGCGGGGCTCACCTATTCCGAGACGCTGACGCTGAGCGTGACGGATCAGGCGGAGAGCCACACGCTGGCCAATGGCGGCGTCACCTTCACCGATACGCATGTCGCCGAGACCTCGATCACCGGCGGAACCGGGAATGACGACATCACCGCCCATGATGATGGCGGCGATCTGCGCGGCGCGGTGGGGAACGACGTTCTGCGCGGCGGCGCGGGCGACGATACGCTCGATGGCGGCGCCGGCGCCGATGTCGCGGTGTTCTCAGCCAACCTCGCCGACTACACGATCACCGAAAGCGGCGGCGCGTTCACGGTCGCGCATGACAGCGGCGGCGCGGACGGAACCGATACGGTCACCACTGTCGAGACCTTCCGTTTCGCGGATGGCGATGCGGCGGTCTTCACCGGCGGCGCGGGCGGCGATACGCAGACGGGCGGCGCGGGCGTCGATATCATGGCGGGCGGCGATGGAACCGACGCGCTTGACGGGGCGGCCGGCGCAGACTTGCTGCTCGGCGGCGCTTGGACCGACACGCTGACCGGCGGCGCCGGGAATGACACGCTCGATGGCGGCGCAGGAACCGACATCGCGGTCTTCTCCGGCAATCGCGGCGATTACGCCGTCAGCACGGATGGCGCGACGCCGGCGACC
>JBCBCG010000311.1:0-1635 GCA_038530925.1 Pseudomonadota bacterium | reverse complement strand
GCCAGATCAGCCTGACACGCCAGATCAGCCTGACACGCCAGATCAGCCTGACACGCCAGACGAGCCGGATCAGCCAGACACGCCCTATGCGGGACGCGTCGCGGCGCGGACCCTCACCGGCGCAGGCGGCGCAGACGATCTGCGCGGCGATGGCCGCGCTGAGGATCTCATCGGCAAGAACGGAGACGACAAACTTCGCGGCTTCGCCGGCGACGACGCTCTTTTCGGCGGCGGCGGCGCCGACGAGCTGAACGGAGATAGCGGCGAAGACTTCCTGTTTGGCGGCGGCGGGAAAGACAAGCTGGTCGGCGGCAACGACGATGACATGCTCAGCGGCGGCAATGGCAAGGACAGCCTTTATGGCGGCAGCGGAAATGACTATCTTGTCGGTGGCCGCGGTCATGATTTTCTGGAAGGCGGCGGCGGAGTTGATCTCATCGCAGGCGGCGACGGCCGCGACACTGCGAAAGGCGCCGGTGGCGACGATCTCATCTTCGGCGGCGGCGGCGATGACGATCTGAACGCTGGGAATAATGACGATCTCGTCTACGGCGAAGGCGGCGCCGATCTCATCAGAGGCGGCAGCGGCTTCGACCTGCTGCATGGCGGCGACGGCGATGACGACATCTACGGCGACAATGATGGCGACATCCTGATCGGCGGCGCAGGCGATGACGCCCTGCGCGGCGGCGCCGGTCGCGACGCCTATGTGTATCTCGAAGACGGGTTCGGCGATGATGTGGTCAGCGATTTCAAGCTTGGCCAAGACAAATTAGTGATCAGCGCCGCGCTTGCAGGCCGCTTTGAGGATCTTCAGATCTCCACATCCGGGCAGGGCTCCGTCATCTCATTCGCTGGCGGAACGGTCAGGCTCACCTCCGTCAAGAGCGGCTTTGATGCGGACGACGTCGTCTTCGTCGACGGCGCGGCCGAGACGGTGCTCGCCTCGCTCGCGCAGATACCGACGCCCGCGATCGTCGCAACGCTCGAAGCCGGAACGGACCCGCGCTCCGGCGCCGCGCCATACGATCCCTTCGCGCTGCTGGAAGAGCTGGACAACTCCGGAGTGATCGAGCCTCTGCTGGACGATTTCTTCGGCTGATCAAAAGCCCCACAAGCTGACGCGCGCCAAACCGGCGCGCGTCTCCTGCGTCAGGATCGCACGGCCTGCGCACCCAACGCCCAACAGCACCGCTAACGCAACGCCCTTGGCGCGCCCGACAGAACCAGCTATCTCTCTGCTTATAGCCGCTGCCCCTATAGCTCAGCTGGTAGAGCGCCTGATTTGTAATCAGGATGTCGGGAGTTCGAGTCTCTCTGGGGGCACCAATTTTTTCAACGAATTAGTTGGAAATCGCTCTGGCAAAACCGGCGAAACCGTTCGATTTCGTGCCTCATCCGTGCCAACCGCTTTCAAGAGACGGCGCGATGTCGCTGATCCGAAGGCGACAGCGTTCGGGCGCTGAGGCACGTTTCCGCCGTTTGCCCCGCCAGTAGCCACGTCCGCCTCGCCCTCGAGAGCGGGCGCACGGCTTGTTAGCGCTCACAGCGGCCTTTGACCTAAACGAGATGACCTGCCCCCCGCTGGGTCTCTCACCGTGATTTAGAGTCTGCTCGACCGCGAAGGAGCAGACG
>JBCBCG010000310.1:0-1715 GCA_038530925.1 Pseudomonadota bacterium | reverse complement strand
CGCGCCCGCGCGCTGGCGGCGCTGGCGCGCCGGGCCGCGGCCTCGAGCTTCTCGCGCCGCGCTTGCGCCGTGTGCGCCGCCGCGGCGCGCGCCGCGGCCTCGGTCTCGGCCGCGATGCGGGCTTCCGGGCTCAAGATCGCATGCGCCTCCAACGCCGCCTCCATCGCCCGGAGCGCAGCGGTCTCCGCGGCCGCGCGGCGATACGCCTCCTTCGAGATCGCGCTGAAGATCGCGCCGCCGGTGATGCGCTCCAGCAAAAGCGCGCGCTCGGCCGGTTCTGAGCGCAGAAACGCTTCGAAATCGCCTTGAGCCAGCATCACCGAGCGGCGGAATTGCTCGAAGCTGAGGCCGATGCGGGCGGCGATGGCCGCGCGGGTTTCGGTGAGCTTCTCGGTGAGCGGGGCGCCGGTTTCGAGATCGATGAGGCTCATTCGCGGCGGCTGCAGCGCGCCGTTCGGGGCGCCGCGGGCGCGCCGGGCGGTCCAGCGGGCGCGGTAGCGCCGCCGCGCCGGGCGGGCTTTGGCGCTCTCCGGCCGGCCGAGGAACTCCACCTCCGCATAGGCCTCTCCCGCGCCGTGGCGCATAATGTTGCGCGGATCGGCCGGCGGCGCGTCATCCGGACCGACCGCCGCGCTCCGCCGCTGCGAGGCTTGCTCAAGCCGCGGCGCCGCGCCGTAAAGCGCGAGACAAATGGCGTCGAGCACCGTCGACTTTCCAGCGCCTGTCGGCCCGGTGATGGCGAAGAGCCCGCTCGCCGCGAGCGCGCCCTCGGCGAGGTCGATCTCGAACGGCGCGGCCAGGCTGGCGAGGTTCTCGCCGCGGATCGCAAGGAGCTTCATGCGCGCGCCTTCGGCGCCGCGGCAGAAGACGCGGGCTGGGGCGCCGTCATCTCCTGAGGCGCCTCTTGCGCTTCCGTCGCCTCCGCCGCCGCGGCGGCGATGCGATCGAAGGCGCGGCGCAGCGCGGCGCTCGGCGGGGCGTCGAAGCGCGCTTGGTGCAGCGCCTCGAACACCGCGCGCGGCGTCGGCGGCGCGGCGCTCGGGGCGGCGCGGCGCAGCGTCTCCGCCGCGCCGATCGGCCCTTCGGCGGCGCTTCGGCGAATGCGGGCGAGCAGAGCCGGCGCCGCTCCGAGCGCCGCCTCAACCCTTCGCCGCAGATCGGGTTCAGGCTGCGAGAGGCGGAGGGCGACGTCGATGAAGGGCGGCCAGGCCGCCGCGTCTGGATCGCGGCTCAGCGACGCGGCCAGCCGTTCCAGCGCGGCGATGGCCGCGTCCGGCGCGAGCGCGCCGCGCTCGGGCGCGCGGTGGAAGGCGCGCGGCCGCGGCAGAGGGAGGATCTCGAGCGTGGGCCGGGGCGCGCCCTCCTCGAACGTCAAGAGGCTGACGCTTTGCTCATGGCGCGCTTCGTCGAGCGAAAGCGGGATAAGCGGCCCTGGATAACGCGCCAGAGGCGCGCCCTTCAGCGTTTGCGGCCGGTGCAGATGGCCGAGCGCGACATACGCCGTCTCATCGGGAAAGTCGCTGAGCGGGATCGCCTCCTCCCCGCCGATCAACACGCGCCGTTCGCTCTCCGCGCCGCCGAGCCCGCCTTCGACATGCAGATGCGTCATGACGATCAGCGGCGCGCCCGGCCAGTTGCGCGCGGCGGCGTCCGCGCCGCTCCGCAAATAGGCCCGCACTGGCCTTATGCCGCCGTCGGCGCGGAACGGCGCCGAC
>JBCBCG010000309.1:0-1761 GCA_038530925.1 Pseudomonadota bacterium | reverse complement strand
GGAAAGGCGCTGGAGAAGCGGATCTGGACGCTCAAAGTGATCGACTTTCGCGCGTTCGCGCGCGATAAGCACCGCTCAGTGGATGATACGCCCGCAGGCGGCGGGCCCGGGCTGGTGATGCGGCCCGACATCGCCGCCGCCGCGATCGACGCGGGGCTTGAGAGTTTTGAAACGGGCGACGCGAAAGATCGCGCCGCGCCGCCCGTTATGTTTTTGTCGCCGCGCGGCAGGCCGTTTGATCAGGCCATGGCGCGGGCGCTCGCCGCCGGGCCGGGCATGGTTTTGGCCTGCGGTCGGTTCGAAGGGGTGGATGCGCGCGCTTTGGAGGCGCGCGGCGTCCAGGAGATATCGGTGGGAGACGCCGTTTTGACAGGCGGCGAGATCCCGGCGATGGCGGTGTTGGATGCGGTGATCCGGCTCGTGCCGGGCGTTATCGGCGATCCGAGATCGCTGGAGGAAGAGAGTTTTTCGGACGGGCTCCACGGGCTTTTGGAGCATCCGCAATACACGCGGCCCTCGACGTGGGAGGGCAAGGCGATCCCGGAGGTTCTGCTCTCCGGCGATCACGCCAAGATCGCCGCATGGCGCCGCGCCGCGAGCGAGGCTGTCACGCGGGACCGCCGTCCCGACCTCTGGCGCGCTTACAAGGCGCGGCTGAAGCAATCGGACGGCGCGGCCAAAGAACGAGACACGGGCGCCGCGCAGCCGCTGCCGCCGGAGCCCAAGAACGAAACGGATTGAGACGTCAGGAGACGCGCCATGAACCTGCTGCAGACGCTCGAGCAAGAGCATGTCGAGGCCCTCGGCAAAGACAAGAAGATCCCGGATTTTGGGCCGGGCGACACGTTGAAGGTCGCAGTGCGCATTCAGGAAGGCGATAAGAGCCGGATCCAGAATTTCGAGGGCGTGTGCATCGCCCGCGCCGGCGGCGGCGTGAACGCGAATTTCACGGTGCGCAAGATCAGCTTCGGCGAAGGCGTCGAACGCGTCTTCCCGCTCTATTCGCCGGTGGTGGAGAGCGTGACGGTGGTCCGCCGCGGCCGCGTGCGCCGCGCGAAGCTCTATTATCTCCGCGAGCGCCGCGGCAAATCGGCCCGCATCGCCGAGAACGCGCATTACAAGCCGAAAAAAGACAAGAGCTGAACATCCGAACGCCGGCGCGAGGGGAGACGGCGCTTCGGGCCATCGAGGCCCTTCGCGCCGTTCGCGCATGGTTGGCGAACGCGGCGCATCGCTTACGCCGCGGCATGGCGTCTTCCTGGTCTGCTTAGCTCATGATCGAGGACGCGGCTGCGATGCGTCCCAGCTGTGAGTTCGCATGAGGTTGTTCAGCGCCGATCCGGGGTGCTGCGCGTTGAAGGCGGAGTGTGGCCGCTTCTGGTTGCACCGGTACAGCTATCTTGGCGGGTCGGCGCTTCGGCTTTCTGAGTATCGGTAGGGGAGCGTATCGGCCCCTTCCCTGAGCCGCATATGGATGAAGCGCTCGGCATCGCCGTTGGTCTTGGGCGCATAGGGTCGGTTTCGGATCTGGCGGATCTTCAGCCATCTGAGCGCCTTGACGAAGAGCCGAGAGACAGAGGCCGAACCGTTATCGGTCATGACGCGCCCGCCGCGGGCGCGGAACAAGCGGAGCGCACGGACTGGAAAGCCGGTCGCGGAGGCGCGCCTCCCATCGGGCGGGAGCTCGACATAGGCGAGGCGTGTGGCGTCGTCGATCGCGACAGGAATGAACTCCCAGCCGACGCCGCCGCTGTTGCTCTG
>JBCBCG010000308.1:0-1932 GCA_038530925.1 Pseudomonadota bacterium | reverse complement strand
CCGGCGCGCGCCGGCGCGCTCCACACCGCCGCTTCAATCAACGCGCGGTCGATCGGCCACGCCGCCGGGATCGAACTCGCCCGCCCCTCTTCGCGAGACTTCGCCTGCATCGCTCCTGGTCCTCTGCTCGCCGCTCCGCGGCTTTCTTCGGCCCTCGCGCGGCCGCTCTTCGTCGGCTCGCATCGCGGCTCTCGCGCCGAAAGGCGCGCGACAGCGCTCAGCCCAAAGGCTCTTCGAACGCGCTCTCTGGGCCGAAGGCGAAAAAAACGCCGCTCGACCAAACGCCGAACATCCGCCCCTCCGGCCGCGCTTCGACATCGCCGAGCGCGAAGAGCCGAAATAGGCTTTTGCGCTCAAGCCGCGCCTCGAGCCCATATCGAACGTGGATATAGGGCGTGTCCGCGCCGGTTGCAGGATCTCGCGTGAGGCGAAGCGCGTGATCCCGGCGGCGTGGCCGATCGACCGCGCGTTGATTGAAGCGGCGGTGTGGAGCGCGCCGGCGCGCGCCGGCGGCGGCGATCATGACCTGAACCCAGGCGCGGAGCGCGACTTCGCGCTCGACCGCGCCCGCAGGCCCGCCGCGGTGCTCTGCGCGCTCGCCCCGCGGTCAAGCGGTTTTCACGTGATTCTGACCCGCCGGGCGGCGCATCTCAGCGCCCATGCCGGGCAGATCGCTTTTCCCGGCGGCAAAATCGATCCTGGCGATCCCTCGCCGCTCGCCGCCGCGCTGCGCGAAGCGGAGGAGGAGATCGGCCTGCCGCGTGAGCAGGTGGAGGTGATCGGCGCGATCGACCGCTATGAGACCGGCACGGGTTTTTCCGTAACGCCGTTCGTCGCGCTGGCGCATGCGGCGTTCCGGCCGATCGCCGATGACGGCGAGGTCGCCGAAGTGTTCGAGGCGCCGCTCGATTTTCTGATGGATCCGCGCAATGTCGAAAAGCGCAGCGGCGTCTATAAGGGCGTGACGCGCCATTACTACGCTTATGATTGGCGCGGGAAGATGATTTGGGGCGCGACGGCGGGGATGCTGAAAGGGCTCGCCGACCGCGTCGCCGCGGCGCGGGCCGAACCGGCGATCAGCGCGGCGCCGTGACCACGCGCCGCCAATCTCACCGCACTTAATCTCTGGGCCGCCCATGACCGCCGACGACCGTCCTCTGCGCATCGCGCCGCTTTGGGCGGCGGATCCAGGCATGCGCGCGATTATGGCGGCGTTGACCGCGGAGGGCGCGGAGGCGCGTTTTGTGGGCGGCTGCGTGCGCAACGCGCTGCTCGGACCCGAGGCGCCGGCGGAGACCGACATCGACGTCGCGATCAACCGCCCGCCGCCCGAGACGATCCGTCTGCTCGAACAAGCGGGCCTCAAAGCGATCCCAACCGGCGTCGAGCATGGCACGGTGACGGCGGCGACGCCGGACGTTGATAAGAGCGAAGAGAGCCCAGGCGAAAGGCGCGTCGCCGCCGTCGAGGTGACCTCCCTGCGCCGCGATGTCGAGACCGACGGGCGCCGCGCCGTCGTCGCCTTCACCGAGGATTGGGCGGAGGATGCAGGCCGGCGCGACTTCACCATGAACGCGCTCTACGCCGATGCGGATGGCGTGGTGCATGATCCGCTCGGCCAAGGGCGCTCGGATCTCGCGGCGCGGCGTGTGCGTTTCATCGGCGCTGCGGAGCAGCGGATCCGCGAGGACTATCTCCGCAGCCTCCGCTATTTCCGCTTCTACGCCTGGTACGGCGCGGCGGGCGGTCTCGACCCGGAGGATCTCAGCGCCGTCACGCGTCTCGCCTCGGGCATCGACGGTTTGGCGCGGGAGCGGATCGGCGCGGAGATGTTGAAGCTGCTGGCGGCGCCCGACCCTGCGCCGGTGATCGCGGCGATGGCGGCGCCCGGGATCTTGGCCCGATGCCTTCCGGGAGCGACGTCGGAGAACT
>JBCBCG010000307.1:0-1944 GCA_038530925.1 Pseudomonadota bacterium | reverse complement strand
GGCGGAGGAGCGCCCGCGACGCGGGCGCGAGGACGCCCTCGACCGGTTGGTGTCGCCGCCGAAGCTGAAGGATTTCGGGGTCTTTCAGCGCTGGCCTTATGATTGGGACTTCCGCGTCGGTCCGCGCGGCGCGTTCTGCGCGCTTTTCCGCTATTGGGCGCCGGCCGGCTGGGCGCGTCGGGCCCAGCCCATCCGCTCGACACGCTGATCACCGCCTTCTACGACGCGGCGGTGGTGACGGCGAAGCGGAGCGAGACGATGGCGCATGAGACCGTGAGCGAACAGCCCTACATCCTTTATGGCGGCCCGAAGACGCGCGCCGCGCTTGTCGAACAAGTGATGGCGGAGATCGGCCTGCGCTATGAGCTTCGCTCGATCGACATTGACAAGCAGGAGCATCGAAGCGCCGCGTTTCTCAGCGTGAACCCAGCCGGCTGGGCGCCGGCGCTGATCACGCCCGAGGGCGAAGCGCTGTCCGAGACGCCTGCGATCAACCTCTATCTCGCGGAGCGCCACGGCGCCGCGCATCTCGCGCCGCCGCCATCGGATCGGGCGCGCGGCGCGTTTCTGAGCGGGCTTTTCTACGTCTCCGGCATGCTGGAGCCGGCGCTGAAGCGCTTTTGGTATCCGCATCGCTACGCGGACGGCGCGCGCGGCGCCGCGGCGGTGAAAGAACGCGCGTTCGAGGAAGCGGCGACATGCTTCGGCGTGATCAATGATCGCCTCGAGGCCAAGGGCCCGTTTCATCTCGGCGCGCGGTTCAGCCTCGTGGATCTTATGATCGCCTTTTGGTCGGAGAGTTTCGAGCCGGCGAGCTTGCAGCGCTGCGAGGCCATCGGGCGGCTCCATGCGCGCGTTTATGATCGGCCCGCGCTTCGTCCTTATAAAGGAACGCTCCGCTCGATCAGCGCGCAGATGCGATCGGCGCCGCCGCGATGAGCGCCCGCCGCCTCAGCCGGTCCAGAGCGCGGTGCCAGGATGAAATTGCGACCAGGCGAACCAGAAGGCCTCATGGCTGCCGAGATCGGATCCATCCGCATCGACGGCGCGCACGCCGCCAGCGTCGAGCACCAGGCGAACATTCTCGAACGCGATCTCTTCGCCGGCCTGGAGCGCGAGGATCGCCTTCGTCCGCTGAAAGGCCACCGGCGCGCCGGAGGCGGTCAGCACGCCGATAACGTCCTCATGGACAGGCAGGCGCGGATCGAGATCGCCGATCGGGAAGATCGGCCCCTTGGCGTCGCGGTTGTTGCGGAAGTCGAAATCGCGCCCCAACGCCAACGCCTCGACCAACACCGTCGTCGTCGGATGCGCCTCTTTCCACGCGCCCCATTCAGTGGTCACGACGCTCGCCTGCTTCAACTGAACGCCCTTCTCCGCCAGAGGGCCGGTCACGGCGTGGCCAAGAAACGTGTCGAACACCGAATGCGTGACGATGTCGTACATGACCTTGTTCGAGCGGATCAAAAGTCCGGAAGTGCGCAGCACCGGCCGCTCCACGCCCTCAGGCACGTCATCGGTGAAGTAAGCCTGCGCCGCGCCGCAGAGCGTGCAGTATGGAATGCCGAGAGCGCGGCCGCCGAGCGTGTCGTTGACCATCTCGCGCACCTCCATGATGCGCCGCGGATAGGCCCGATACTCGCCATTCACAGCGACGCCGAAGACGATGTCGTCATCCTTCAGCCAGGTCGCCTCCGCCGCGCTGCTCACCTCGGGATTGTCGGCGGCGGGAATGCAGTTGCAGGCCTTATCGGTCTCGTCATAGGCGCGGTCGTCGATCAACACCCCGCCCCAGGAGACCAGGCGCCAGTCAATGTCGCCCTCGACGAAGATCTTGTCCCAGCCCGGCACGGCGTGGGTGAAGATGGTGCGCTTGTCCACGACGTCTTGAGCACCGGCGGCGCCGGCGGAGGCGACGAGCGCGGCTGCGCCGATCAGCGCGGA
>JBCBCG010000306.1:0-1963 GCA_038530925.1 Pseudomonadota bacterium | reverse complement strand
TGGAGTTGCAGACGGAGCGCGCCGAGGCGCGCGGCGCCGCGCCGACCGTGCGCGCTGCGCCGATGATGAACGCGGTGACGCCGCTCGCGGAGGCGCGGGCCCAGCTTGCGGAGGCCTATGATCTCGCGCCGTCGGTGGCGGCGGCGGAGCGCACGCAAGCGGCCTATGGGCGAGTCAAGACCGTAATCCCGCCGGCCGATTGGGCGCATCACGCGCCTTATGTCGAGGCGATCAATCGGCTGAAGGCGGAGAAAGACGCCGTCATTCTCGGCCATAACTACATGACGCCGGAGATATTTTATGGCGTCTCGGATGTTGTCGGCGACAGCCTGAAACTGGCGATGGAGGTCTCCGCGATCGAGGCCGGCACGATCGTGCAATGCGGCGTGCATTTCATGGCCGAGACCTCGAAGATCCTCAACCCGGCCAAACGCGTGTTGATCCCGGACAGCCGGGCGGGGTGCTCGCTTTCCGAAGGGATCACGCCCGCGGATATCGAGGCGATGCGCCAGCAATATCCGGGCGCGCCGGTCGTCACCTATGTGAACACATCCGCCGCGGTGAAGGCCGCCTCCGACGTTTGCTGCACCTCCTCAAACGCCAAACAGGTGGTTGAGGCGATGGAAGGCGACACGGTGATCATGACGCCGGACGGCTATCTCGCCCGCAACATCGCCAAAACGACGAACAAGCGCATCGTCTGGTGGGAGGGCTCCTGCATGGTGCATGAGCGCTTCACCGCCGAGGAGATCCGCGCTTATCGCGACGCGCATGACGGCGTGAAGGTGATCGCCCATCCCGAGTGCCCGCCAGAGGTGCTGGAGGAGGCCGATTTCTGGGGCTCGACCGCGGGCATGATCAATTGGGTGCGCAAGAACCGGCCGCCTAAAGTGGTGATGGTGACCGAGTGCTCGATGTCGGACAACGTCGCCGCGGAGCTGCCTGATGTTGAGTTCGTGCGGCCCTGCAATCTTTGCCCGCATATGAAACGGATCACGCTCGAAGGGATCCTCTGGGCGCTGCATAGCGGCGAAGAGGAGGTCGATGTCGATTCGGCGGTCATCGCTCCGGCGCGCAAAGCGGTGGAGCGGATGCTCGAGATCAGCCGGGCGGCCACCGACCTCCGATGAGCCGCGGCCGCCATGCGGCTCACGTTGCGATCAAGGCGGTGAGGAGGCCGAAGACGCCGACGCACCAGCCGGCGAACACCGCGCGCCAGGACCAGGGCGCGCGGCGAAGCTCCATGAAGTGGCGCATCACCAGATAGGCTTTCAGGAACGCCGCGCCGAGCGCCGCGGCGCCGATCAAAAGCGCGCCGCTCGCGCCAGCCTCGCCGACGTCGCTGCGAAAGCCGAGCGAGCCGAGCGTGATGAGGCAGAGGACGGCCCAGACCATCGTTAGGCGGCGGCTTTCCGCGTCCATGAAGCGTCTCCCTCAGGCGAGCACGTAAAAGAGCGCAAAAAGGACGATCCACAGGAGATCGACCATGTGCCAGTAGGCGCCGGCGCTCTCGAGATCCCGCAGCGTCTCAGGCTCCAGTCGCGCGGCGGCGCGCGCCGAGGCGGCGATCGATCGGCTGAGCAGCGCGAGGATCAGCAGGCCGATCCCGACATGGAGAAAATGCACGCCGGTGAAGACCAGATAGAACATCACAAAACCATGGGCGTCGTCGCGCGCATCGGCGCCGCCGCCGCTCAGCGCCGCATATTCGATCAGCTTGCCGATCACGAAGAAAAGCCCGAGCCCGATTGCGCCGCGCATCAGGCGAAGCGCCTGCGCCGCCGCGCCCATGCGCGCCGCATGGGTCGCCAGCGCCAGCAGCCAAGAGCTGGTCAAGAGCGCCAGCGTGTTGGCGGTTCCCACCGTGAGATCCAGCCGGCTGGCCGCTGCCGCATAGCTCGCCGGATCGCCGGCGCGATAGACGAGATACGTCGCGAAGAAGAGCGCGAAGACCAGACGATCG
>JBCBCG010000305.1:0-1968 GCA_038530925.1 Pseudomonadota bacterium | reverse complement strand
GCCTGAGACGCCGGTCGCCGAGCCTGAGACGCCGGTCGCCGAGCCTGAGACGCCGGTCGCCGAGCCTGAGACGCCGGAGCCCGACACCGAGACGGATGTCGCCATTGTCACGCCGCCGACCGATCCCACGGCGCCGACCGATGAGGAGGATCAAGCGGTCGTCGACCCGCCGGAGCCGGTCGATCCGGGTCGGGACGACTCGCTCATCACGCCAGTGACCGATCCGGTGCTGCCGCCCCCGCCGCCCGAAGAGCCGGCGGCGCCGATCGAGCCTGAGGAGCCGCCGGCGCCGCAGATCCCGCCGGATGAGGTTCTCTTCGGCGCAGTCGGCGATCTCGTGCCTGGCAGCGGGCAAGGCTATCGCGAAGAGACCATCTTCGCCGAGGGCCTTCGCTATCCTTTGGAGACCAGCCCGTCCTTTCCCAACAGTCAGGTGTGGGGCATCGGCGGCTTCCGGTCTCCGCGACCGGGGGGGCAATGCGACACGGCGAATTACAGCTATCCTTGGCGCGATAATTTCTGCGAGACGCGCGGCTACGCCGCGAGCCTTTGCCCGACTGGAAAAGGCCATCAAGGCCAGGATATTCGCCCAGCGACTTGCGAGAAGGACAAGCATTGGGCGGTGGCGGTCGAATCGGGGCAAGTCACCAGCATCGGCCGGTACACCGTAACGATGGTCGGCTCCTCAGGCCGCGAATACCGCTACATGCATCTCAACATGAACCGGCTTTTGGTCGGAAAAGGCGACCGGGTGCTGCGCGGTGATCGGATCGGATTGGTTTCAAACTTCTTCGGCGGGACGCCGACCACCATCCATCTCCATTTCGAGATCCGCCAGGTGATGCGCGATGCGAACGGCCGGGTCACGAAGCGCTTCGTGCCGCCCTACACCTCGCTGCGCGATGCGTACCGGCGTCTCTTGATCTCAGAAGCGGCGCTGGCGGCGGAGGCGGCGGCGTCCGGAAACTGAGGCGCTCAGCGTTACTTCGCCTGCTGCGCGGCGATTTCGCCAAGGATGGTCTTGGCGTCGTCGAACCGGACCAGCTTGCCCGCGTTCAACACAAGAAGCTTGTCGCAGATCGCGAGATGGCGCCGGTCGTTCAGCGTCATCACGATCGTCTTCGCACCGCGTCGGCGCTCGATCACGCGGGCGAAGGCCGCGGCGCCCGACGCGTCGAGAACCGCGTCCGGCTCATCCAGCAGCGTCACCGGCGCGTCCTTCACGAAGGCGCGGGCCAGGCAGAGCTTCTGGCGCATCGGCCCCGACATGGCGCCGAATTCCTGAGCGCTGTAGCGCGTCTCGAGCCGTTTTGGGAAAAGCGGGCCGTCCAGATCGATATCGAGTTCTTCGCAAACCGCTTCGATTTGCGCGATCGTCGCTGTCGGACAGCCGAGCTTCATGTTCTGCTCGATCGTGCCATAGAAGAACTCATGCTTCGATCCGGCGAAAGCGATGGTCGCGCGGAGCTCCGGCGAATGGATCTGCGCCATATTCGCGCTGTCGAGCAGGATCTGCCCGCTCATCGGCCGGTAAAGCCCGAGGATCATCTTCAGCAACGTTGATTTGCCGCTGCCGTTCGAGCCGACGATGCCGATCACTTGGCCGGGTTCGATCTCCGCCGTGACGCCGCGAATGGCGAAATCATCCGCGTTCGGGAAGCGGTACGCGATGTCGCGCATGCGGATCGCGCCTTTGAACGGACGGAACACCGCGGGCGCCTTCTCGGCGTTATGGTCGATTTTCAGCTTGAGGAGGCTGTCGAAGCGCTGCGCCGCCTCGCGCGAGGCGCCGAGCTGCTGCAGCGCGAGGAAGGTGATCTGCACTGGGCTAAGCGCGCGCGCGCCGAACATGGTGATGGCGACCAGGGCGCCGACGGTCAGATCTCCTGCGACGATCATCAGAGCGCCGGCGTCTGGGCGAGGCGCAGCGCAACGCCGTCGGCGCGCGCATCCGCGCCGCGTTTCTCG
>JBCBCG010000304.1:0-2040 GCA_038530925.1 Pseudomonadota bacterium | reverse complement strand
CCCCGCGCCGCCCCCGCGCGCGCCCCGCGGCGCCGCGCCGGGGCGCGGCCCCCGCCCGCGCCTCCTGCGCGCCGAGCACATAGGGCCATAGCCCGCGCAGCGCCGCCTCCGCGACGTCCGAATACGCGCGCCCGGCCGCCTCCGGCGCGATCTCGCCTTTGAGAAGGCACGCGCCGATCTGGAAGCGCCGCTCCGCGGCCCAGCGCCGCGCCGCATCAAGCACGCGCTCGTAATCCTCGCCGCCCTCGCGCGTCAGCCGCGGCCGAAGCTCGTCAAGCCGCGCTTCGAGCCCCGGCGGCGCGGCGTAGAAATCGCGGTCCATCGCCGCATCGAGCAGCTGGCTTTTCTGCGCCAGTCTCTGTGCGAGCCGCGGCGCGGCGGCGCAGATCTCCGCCACGAGATCAAGCACCGCGTCGTCCGCCTCCAGCATCGCCAGCACGCGCACGCCCGCGGGCAGGCCCGCCAGAAAGCGATCGAACTGTCCAAGCGCGCGCTGGGGATCCGCCGCGGCGCCAAGCCGGCTCAAAATCTCCGGCGCCAGCCGGCTGAGCCTGGCGCGCGCGCGCTCATGCCGGAGGGCGCGATAGTCTTTCCGGAACCAGCCTTGGGCGATTGCGACGGCGCGCGCCGGCTCGGCGAAGCCCGCAGCGGCCTCCATCAGCGCCGCTTCGGCCTCCGAGGGCTTCGGCGCCGGCGCGGCGTCGAAATTCGGGGAGGCGGCCTCGCGCACGGCGCGCATCGCCGCCAGCGTCCGCGCCTCGAGCCGCGCCGCGCCCGCCGCGTTGGGTTCATCACCGAAGAGCCCGGCGAGGCGCGCGCGCCCCTCCGCGTCCTTCGGCACGCGGTGGGTCTGCTGATCCTCGACCATCTGGATCCGATGCTCGAGCCGGCGCAGATGCAGATAGGCTTCATCGAGCGCCATCGCCGTCTCCGGCGCGATCCGGCCCGCCTCGGCCAAAAGCGCCAACACGGCGCGCGTTCCCGGCGCGCGCAGCGCCGGCTCGCGCCCGCCGGAGATGAGCTGATGGCTCTGAGCGAGAAATTCGATCTCGCGGATGCCGCCGGCGCCGAGCTTCACATCCTGGCCCGCGAAGGCCACGGCGCCGCCGCCTTCATGCGCGCGGATCTTCGCCAGCATCTCGGCCGCGTCCTCGATCGCGGCGAAATCGACGCGCCGGCGCCAGACGAAGGGACGCAGCGCCTCAAGATACGCGGCGCCGGCTCCACGATCACCGGCGCAGACGCGCGCCTTGACATGCGCCGCCCGCTCCCAGGCGCGGCCTTGGGTTTGGTAATACCGCAGCGCGCTCGCCGTGGAGACGACCGGCGGCGTCGCGCCGGGATCGGGCCGCAGCCTCAGATCGACGCGGGCCACATACCCCTCTGCGTCGACGCGGGAGAGAAGACGGATAAAGTCGCGGGCGAGTTTGGCGAAGCGCTCCGGCGCGCGGGCGCGATCGGCTGCGGCGAGACGGCTCTCATCGTAGAGCAGGATCAGATCCACATCCGAAGAATAATTGAGCTCGAACGCGCCCATCTTGCCCATGGCGAGCGCGAAGACGCCGGACCGCTCGGGATCGAGGCTGGGCATGGCGCCGCTGGCCGCCTCCTCGCGCAACAGGCGCGTCAAAACAGCGGACACCGCCGCTTCAGCGAAGAGAGTGAGCGCCGCCGTGGTCGCGTCGAGGTCCCAAACGGAGCCGAGATCCGCGAGCGCAGCGGTCAGGGCGAGGCGTCGGCGCGCAACGCGCATCGCCGCGCCGAACGCCGCGTGATCGGGCGCCGACGCGCCGGCGGCCGCGAGATCCGCCGCCAGCTCCCAAAACGCCGCCTCGGGCGAGCGCGCCCAGCGCGGCGCCAGCCAGGCGCCCTCGCGGCGCAACAGGCGCGCGAGAAACGGCGCGCCTCCCGCGGCGCCCGCCCCCAGCGCGACACGCGGATCGGCCGCCGCATCTTCCGCCGCATCTTCCGCCTTTTGGCCGAGCAGCGCGGCGACGGCGCTCTGCGCTTCGGCCGCCACCCTCTCATTGAGCGGCTTTG
>JBCBCG010000303.1:0-2086 GCA_038530925.1 Pseudomonadota bacterium | reverse complement strand
CGCGCTCAGAGCCCGTCGAACAGCGCCGTGGAGAGATAGCGCTCGGCGAAGGAGGGCTGCCCCTGCGGCATCTCCTCGGGCGCGGCGCTGGCGGCGGCGCTCGAGGTCGGGGCGCGGCCCGAGATGGCGGGTAAACGCATCGTGACGATCATCCCCTCCTTCGCCGAGCGCTATCTCTCCACGGCGCTGTTCGACGGGCTCTGAGCGCGCATGGGTCTGAGCGACGAAGATCTGGAGCGCTATGCGCGGCATATCGTGCTGCGCGAGATCGGCGGGCCGGGCCAGGGGCGGCTTCGGCGGGCGCGCGTCGCCGTGGTGGGTGCGGGCGGGCTCGGCTCGCCGGCGCTCCTCTATCTTGCGGCGGCCGGCGTCGGGCGGATCCGGGTGATCGACGACGACGCCGTCTCGCTTTCAAACCTCCAGCGCCAGGTGCTGCACCGCACCGGCGATATCGGCCGGCCGAAAGTCGAGAGCGCGGCCGAGGCGTTGGGCGCGCTCAACCCTGGCGTTGCGGTCGAAGGCGAGGCGGTCCGCCTTTCAGAGGAGAACGCCGCGGCGCTGCTGGACGGCGTCGATCTGATCCTCGACGGCTCGGACAGCTTTAAGACACGGCGCCTGGTGAACCGCACCGCGACCAAGCTCGGCGTCCCGCTCCTCTCCGGCGCCATCGGCGCCTGGGAAGGCCAGATCGCTCTCTTCGATCCAGCGCGGGGCGGCCCGTGCTATCATTGCCTGTTCCCGGAGGATCCGCCCGAAGGCGCCTCGCCCGCCTGCTCGGAAGCCGGCGTGCTCGGCGCGCTCGCCGGCGTCGTCGGCTGCATCATGGCGGTGGAGGCGGTGAAGCACCTCGCCAAAGCCGGCGAGACCCTCTCCGGCCGCCTGATGCTCTACGACGCCCTCCACGCCGAAAGCCGCGTGATCCGCATCTCCCG
This sequence comes from Pseudomonadota bacterium, assembly GCA_038530925.1. Lineage (GTDB taxonomy): Bacteria > Pseudomonadota > Alphaproteobacteria > Rhodobacterales > Rhodobacteraceae > JALEGB01. Next base: position 1,154 of record JBCBCG010000303.1, on the reverse strand, counting down.
ACGCTGCGATTGCGAGGTTTGCGGCGATCGCGCGCCCGGCTAGCGGCGCCGGCTCATGAGTTTGAGCACCGCTTAAGCGGTCCGTTCGAGAAGCCGAACGACCAGCGGAGGGTGAGTTCGTCATCCGCCAGAACCATGCCGAGGAAGTAGGAGCGGACGGCGTCTTCGCCGCATTGAGCGTGGGCGCCGGAGAAGAAACCGTTTTCGCGCCGCTCGATGGGAAACCAGGTGAGGCGGCACCAGAGCGGGCCGTGCTGGAGCCACTCCGCGCCGATCTCGAAAGGCGCCGCCCTCACCGCGCCGCCGGGTTTGATCGGCGCGCCTGCGCATTGCGCCGGCGTTCCCCAGCTGCCGTAGAACGCCGCGCGCTCGTCCAACGTCGCGCGCTCGTCCAACGCCGCGCGCTTGTCCACGACGTCTTGAGCACCGGCGGCGCCGGCGGAGGCGACGAGCGCGGCTGCGCCGATCAGCGCGGAGCGGAGCCGCGGAGCGATGTGAGACCTCGCCATCAAAGGCGCCTCCTGAACTCAGCAGAGAAACGCGATGCATAACAGGGTCGAGAGGCTCGAAACCCTGACAGTATCGTGATCCGTGCCCTCCTCATCGTGAAGATACTTTCGAGCGGCGAGCGCGCAGTCTCCCACGCAACCGTTTTAGGTCTCTTCCCGCGCCGGCCGCGCCGCGCGCCCGAAAGGGGTTCGTTCATGGCGTCTTCGACGATATCTCGCCTCCGCCTCGTCTTCCTTATGACGCTCGGCGCGCTGCCGCTGGTCTGGGCCAGCACAGCCCATGCGCAAGAGCGCGCGGCGCCGCCCGACTTTGTGATCGAGCAATTCGGCGCGCCGCCGGATGTTCCGGTCGGCCCGCTGACGGGCGATCTCGCTTACGCCGTTGAAGTTCTCGCCGACAGCATGGTGCATAACAGCTGGCGGCGAGAGGAGATCTTCGCGCTCACCAAAGTCTCCCAGTCGGGCGATCCGCGCCTGGCTTGGATCCTGAGCGATCTGATGCGCTTCATCCGCCGGCCAGGCGTTCACCGCTTGCTGGGCGAGGCGGCGGCGGAACTGCTCGGCGCCGAGGCCCCGACGCAGAACCATTGGGGCTTCGTCACCGACCGGCTCATCGCCTGGGACATTCCGGCGCCGCCCGACTAT
>JBCBCG010000302.1:0-2091 GCA_038530925.1 Pseudomonadota bacterium | reverse complement strand
CGCTGGCGCTCCCGCTCCGCATCGTCCCGCGCCATCAGCCCTGCGCCTCTCCCGCGGCGGCGAGGAAGTCCGGCGTCCGCCTGGTCGCGCATCGCCGAAGAAGCGCGATGCGCAAAAGGGGCGCGCATCGCAGATGAGGCGCGCGCGCCCGATTTCGGCGTCGCCGACAGCGAGAAAATCCGCGTCGACGACATCTTCAGCGCGCGCGAGACCGCCGGGCATCTCATCGACGGTTTCGGAACCCGCGCCCGCGCTTATGTCCAGGTGCAGAACGGCTGCGACCATCGCTGCACCTTTTGCGTCATTCCCTATGGCCGCGGCGACAGCCGCTCCGTGCCCGCAGGCGAGGTGGTCGAGCAGATCAAACGGCTCGCCGGGCGCGGTTATCGCGAGGTGGTGCTGACCGGCGTGGACCTGACCTCTTGGGGCGGCGATCTGCCGAAGCTGGGCGCCCGCGCGCCTCGCCTCGGCGATCTCGTGCAGCGGATCCTGACGCTGGTTCCGGATCTGCCGCGGCTGCGCATCTCCTCGATCGACGGGATCGAGGTGGATGCCGCGCTTTGGGAGGCGATCGAGGGCGCGCCGCGGCTGATGCCGCATCTCCATCTCTCGCTGCAGGCGGGGCATGATCTGACGCTGAAGCGAATGAAGCGCCGGCATCTGACGGCGGATGCGCTGGCGGTGTGCGCGCGGGCGCGCGCGGCGCGGCCGGAGATCGCCTTCGGCGCGGATCTGATCGCCGGCTTTCCGACCGAGACCGAAGAGATGTTCGAGGGAACGCTCGCCCATGCGCGCGCCTGCGGCCTCGCTTACTTGCATGTCTTTCCCTACTCGCCGCGGCCCGGCACGCCAGCGTCGCGCATGCCTCAGCTCGAGAAAGTGGTGATCAAGGCCCGCGCCGCGCGCCTCCGCGCCCTTGGCGCAGAGCTCTTGGCGACCTACCTCGCCGCCCGCATCGGCGAGACCCATTCAGTGCTGATGGAGAGCGCCCGCCTCGGCCGCACCGAAAGCTTCGCGCCTGTGCGGTTCGAGACGGATCAGCCTGTGGGAGAGGTCGTACGCGCGGAGATCGTCGGCGCGACTCCGATGGAGTTGATCAGCACCGAGTGCGAAGGTCGCGCATAGCAGCCGTAGCAAAACTCTGAAAATAGTGTATTCTTCAAAATCATGAGAATTTCAGCCTTCGACGCATCGCCGTTATCAAGCCTCGAACAAGCCCGCCTGCTGGCGCTCGAAGGCACCGCGAAATCTCGCGACTCGATCGAAACTGCAGAGGGTAAATGTGCGAAAGCGCGATTGCTCCTCCAAAAATCTGAAAACACATCGAGCAGGGTCAAAAGTATTTTTTATGTGTATCAGGCTTACCTTCTTATCGGAAGTGGAGGAACTGGAAGTGAGACCGTCGAAAACGTAGATCGAGAAAGCGAAGCGTTTTTTAATATGGTCAGAATTCAACATGAAATACTTACCAACGCAGATTATAAGCTGAAATTAGTCATCAAATTCGGCGGCTTGCAAAAGCCGAATGTGTTCTTCTTTGAGTGCTGCGCCAAGCATCTTTGGGACCGCGGCATCGCGCACGACGTCGTCGAAAAAGTAACCGGCTATCATGCCGAATCAAAAAAGCCAGGCGACTTTACGCGCGCGGAACTCGACAACATTTTCCGCCTCAGTGAAGAAGAGCTGGCGAGGGCTTATAGTTAACCGACGCGCAGGCGCTCTCATGTCGCAAGAATAAACCCCAACAGATTCAACAAGAGTTGCGCCGCGAGGATCGCGGTGACGCCGGCGGGGTCGTAGGCGGGCGCGACTTCGACGAGGTCGATCCCGACGATGCGGCGGCGCTCGGCGAGGCGCTGAACGAGTTCGAGCACTTCGTAATAGAGAAATCCGCCATGGCTGGGCGTGCCGGTGCCGGGCGCGATGGAGGGGCAGAAGGCGTCGATGTCGATGGTCAGGTACACCGGCGCGCCCTCGGGAACGCGCTCGGCCGCCGCAGCGCCGCCGCCTAAGCTGCGGATCTGGCGGACGGAGAGAATGTCCGAGCCGTAGCGCCGCGCGTCCTCATAGCCCTCGCGCGCGGTGGAGGAG
>JBCBCG010000301.1:0-2107 GCA_038530925.1 Pseudomonadota bacterium | reverse complement strand
TCCAGCTCCGCGCGGATCCGGTCCGCCTCGCTCGGCTCGCTCGCCGCTGCTGGCGCGGCGGCCGGCGCTGCGGCGGGCTCGGCCGCGGGCGGCGTCGCGGTGATGATCGTCTGCGTCTCCGACGCGCCGACGCGCCGATCTCGCGCGTCGAGCGCCGCGTTCTTGGCCACCGCCGCCTCAGCCTCGCGGCTCAAGCCGGCGCCGCCGACGCGCTGACCATCGAGGCGCGCCGCCTCCTCCCGCAGGATATCGGCCTGCGAGCGGATATCGGCTTGGATCTCTTGATTTTCGAGCGCCGCCGGCGAGGGCCCGTCCCGCGGCGCCGGCGCTTGGGGCGCAGGGCTGTCGACGAGCCGAGGCCAAGGCGCGTCCTCAACGCCGGCGCCCTCGGGCAAATCCAAAACGGAGAGGCCGGTCAGGTCGTCGGTCGACGAGCAGGCCGAGAGCGCCGCCGCGGCCGCGAGGGCCGTCGCCGCGCCGACAAAGCGCCGTCCTGGGCGCGTATCATGCGATCCGGTCATAGGCTGACTACTCGCCGAAGCGGCCAGCCGCCGCAAGGCCGCTGTCGACCATAGCCGGCGGCGAATCGGGATGTTAGGTCTATTGCGTAGCGAATGGGCGACGCCCGCGCGCGCAAGCGCGGCGGAGCAGGCCCGCGAGGGAGGGAAGAGGGCGGCGCGCCGGGGCGGCGACGGCGCCCGCGGCCGGAATACGCCGCGTCGAGATCGGCGCGCCGCGGCGGAGATGATGGAGAGCGACGATGGCGAGCGATAAATCGCAAGACGGCGGCAAGGGCGCGGCGTCGGAGGCGGAGAGCGCGGCGGATCCCTTCGGCGTGTTCAAGAACCCGTTCGCGGCGGCGAACCCGTTTCTCGACGGAACGCTGGCCGCCAATCCGCTGGCCGGCGCGCAGATGCCCGGGAACCCGATGGCGGCGAACCCGCTTTCGGACGAGTCGCCGCTTTCGCTTCATGTCGACCCTGCGGCCGCGGCGCTTTCGCCGGAGGACGCGCAGGAGTTGATGACGAATATGACCGCGCTGTTCGATCGCGGCCGCGCCGTGTGGGAGCAGGCGCTGGCCGATGGCGGACGCGGCGGGCTCGACCCGGCGGCGCTCGGCCTCGACCCTTTCAACGCCGCGGGCTCTTTCGTCGAGTGGTGGCGCACGCTGGCGGCGGATCCGAGCTCGCTGGCGGAGAAGACGCTGAAATACTGGACCGACCAGGCGGAGATCTGGCGCCGCGCCACCGTGAAGGCGGCGGGCGGCGAGGCGGAGCCGGTGGCCGACATGCCGGCGCGCGACAAGCGTTTCAAGGATCCCGATTGGTCGCAAAACGCGGTCTTCGACGCGCTGAAGCAGTCCTATTATTTGACCGCCGCCTTCCTCACCGACACCGCGCACACCGAAGGCGCGTTGGAGAGCTCTGATCGCAAGAAGGTCGAGTTCTTCACGCGCCAATTCGTCGAGGCGATCAGCCCGTCCAATTACTTCGCCACGAACCCCGAAGTCCTGCGCACCACAATCGAGGAAAAGGGCGAGAACCTGCTGCGCGGGCTGACGCATATGCTTGAGGATCTCAAGCGCGGCCATGGCACGTTGATGATCCGCCAGACCGATCTTGAGCGCTTCAAGGTCGGTGAGAACATGGCTGTGACGCCGGGAAAAGTGATCTTCCGCAACGATCTGATCGAGCTGATCCAATACACGCCGACGACGCCGAAAGTCGAGGCGCGGCCGATCGTGATCGCGCCGCCTTGGATCAACAAATTCTACATCCTCGACCTCAATGAAGAAAAGTCGATGGTGAAGTGGCTGGTCTCGCAAGGCCATACCGTCTTCATGATCAGCTGGGTCAATCCGGATGAGAGCCACGCGGAAAAGGAATTCGTCGATTACATCGCCGAAGGCCTCTTTGAAGGCTATGCGCGCGCTTTGGATGAGACTGGCGCGGATAAAGTCCATCTCGCCGCGTATTGCGTCGGCGGCACGGCGGTGATCACCGCGCTCGCCTATCTGGCGCAGCAGCCCGACCATCCGCTCGCCGATCGCATCGCCAGCGCGACCTTCTTCACGGGTCAGAGCGAGTTCTCCGACGCCGGCGAGCTG
>JBCBCG010000300.1:0-2178 GCA_038530925.1 Pseudomonadota bacterium | reverse complement strand
GGGCTCGAGCGCGATGAAGGAGCCGCCAAGCAGCCCTTCGCTGTCGATTTTGGCGAGGCTGTCGATCGGCAGCTCCACACCGTCGCGCAGCGCCAGCACGGTTTTCGCTCGATAGGTCTGGGTGTCGAGTTCGATCGCCGCCACCCGGCCCACTTTGACGCCGGCGATGCGCACATCGGTGCCGACGCTGACGCCGGTGGCGCTGTCGAACACGGCGTTGATGCGGTAGCTCTCGCCGATGGTCGCGCCGCTGCTGGAGGCGGCGAAGAGCGCGAAGGCCGCCGCCGCCGCGAGCACGCCTGCGCCCACCAAGGTCTCGATCGGGTTTTCGATGCGCCAGCGCGACGGCTGCGCCGCGGCATCAGCTTGAGAATTCTCGCTCATCTCTCGACCTTTTTCATCCTGTTCCGGCGGCGGTCAGCCATCCGGCGACCAGGCCTCGTAATCTCCCGTGGCCTTCGCGCGCGGCCCGTCGCGCAGCAGCGAGCCTTTAGGCCGATAAGCGTCGGGCGTGCCGGTTAAATTTGGCTGATGCGCCGTCTCCCAAGCCCGTTTCGGCAGCGGATCCTTCGTCGGCGGCTCGTCATAAGTGTGATGCAGCCAGCCATGCCAGCTCGCCGGCACCTTCGAGGCCTCGATCTCGCCGTCATAAATCACCCAGCGGCGCTTCCCGTCCCGGCTCTCGTAATAGCTGTTGCCGAACTCGTCGTCGCCGACATGCACGCCCTGGCGCGCCGTCAGCAAGCGCGTGCCCATGGTCGGCCCTGTCCACCAGGTGAAGATGTCTCGAAAAAGACCCATCGTCTTGTCCCGTTCGCCATTCCGCTCGCCCAACCGCCTGCGCGCGGATCGCTTCGGCGCGGCTGCTGTTCGCCTTAGGGCGTAGCCTAACCTGGCGCGCCCTTCACCTTCTTTTCCGCCGCAGCGCCAGCGCGTCTCGCCGCGGCGCCGCGCGTTCAGAGCGGCTCCAGATCGCCTTCGGCGCGCTGCGCGGCGAAGGCGGCTTGGAAGGCTGCGAAGCGGCCCGCGCCGATCGCTGCGCGCATCTGCGCCATAAGTTCCTGGTAATAGTGAAGATTGTGCCAAGTGAGCAGCATCGAGCCCAGAATTTCGCCTGAGCGTGTCAGATGATGCAGATAGGCGCGGCTGTAATTCCGGCAGGCCGGGCAGCCGCAATCGGGATCAAGCGGGCGTGGATCGTCTTGATGGCGGGCGTTGCGCAGATTGACGACGCCGCGGCGGGTGAAGGCCTGCGCCGTGCGGCCCGAGCGCGTCGGCAGCACGCAATCGAACATGTCGACGCCGCGCGCGACCGCGCCCACAAGATCATCCGGCTTGCCGACGCCCATCAAATAGCGCGGGCGATCCTGCGGCAGCATCTCCGGCGCTGTGTCGAGCACGCCGAACATCACCTCCTGCCCCTCGCCCACCGCGAGCCCGCCGACAGCGTAGCCTGCAAAACCGATCTCGCGCAGCCGCTCCGCGCTTTCGCGGCGCAACTCCTCATGCACGCCGCCTTGCTGGATCCCGAAAAGGATGTGCTCATCATCCGCGCCGAACGCCTCGCGCGATCGCGCCGCCCAGCGCATGGAGAGGCGCATGCTCTCCGCCGCCTCGGCCTCGGTCGCTGGATAGGGCGTGCATTCATCGAACGCCATGGCGATGTCCGCGCCCAGCCGGCGCTGGATCGCCATGGAGCTCTCCGGCGTCAGATGATGCTCAGACCCGTCGATATGACTGCGGAAGCGGACGCCGCTTTCATCGAGTTTTCTCAGCTTCGCCAGAGACATCACCTGGAAGCCGCCGCTATCGGTGAGGATCGGCTTGTCCCAATTCATGAAGCCGTGCAGCCCGCCGAGCCGCTGGACGCGCTCATCACCTGGACGCAGCATCAGATGATAGGTGTTGCCGAGCAGAATGTCGGCGCCGGTCTCGGCGACGCTTTCGGGCCGCATCGCCTTGACCGTCGCCGCCGTGCCGACGGGCATGAAGGCTGGCGTTCGCACGGCGCCGCGCGTCAGACTGAGCCGCCCCAGCCGCGCGCGTCCGTCGCGCGCCTCAATATCGAACATCGCCGCCCCTCTCTCCGCCCCTTCGCAGCGGACCGCCACGTTTTCACGCGCCACTAATTGCGTTCTGCGCTTCCAAATGCGGCGCTCAGGGCTTATTTCTGATTGG
>JBCBCG010000299.1:0-2260 GCA_038530925.1 Pseudomonadota bacterium | reverse complement strand
AGCCCGCGCTTCGGCCTCCGTCACCGGCCGCGGCAAGGGCGCCGGCGCGCGCGGGCCCTTCACGCCGCCGAGCGAGGCGTCCGCGGCGGCGGCGGGATCGCTGAGCGAAGAGAGCGCGCGCCAGCGCCGATAGGCGCGGAGCGCCGAGAGCGCGCGTTTCAAACTGCGCGGCGCCGCGCCCGCGGCCCGCCGCGCCGCGAGCCAACCACGGATCTCCGCCGCTGTCGCATGCGCCAGCAGATCGGACGGCGCCGCCGCGCCCGCCGCCCGCCGGCTTGCGGCGATCACATCCCATACGCCTTCAAGATCAGAACGATAGGCCTCGACCGTCGCCGCGGCGCGGCCTGAGGCGCGCAGCGCCGCTTCAAACGCCGCCAGAGGGCCCGTGTCGCCATCGCGCGCCTCGCGCCCCGCCGCGCCCGGTTCGCTCGCTCGTTCCTCCAGCTTCCGACCCTCCGCCGAGCGCCCGGCGCGGCCGACGCGCCGACCGCCGCAGAGACCTCCGTCAGAACGGATCGGGCCGCGCCGCCATCATCCGCTCCAAAGCGCCGGCGACCAGCGCCAGCGTTTCGATCGTATAGCCCATGCGGAACCGCTCCGCATCCTCGGCGCCGAGCGCCAACGCCGCCGGCCCGCGCTGCGGCCCAAGATCCAGCGCAACCACCGCGACGGCGCCGAGCGCGCCCGCCTCCATCCCGAAGACGCGCCGGTCGAACGGGTCGGGATCGCGGATGCGGATCGAGGCGAGCGGCGAGTCCGCCAGCTCCGGCGCGCGGCGCGCGGAGCGCGCTTCATGCCCAGCCGCAACAGGAAAAAGCGGCGTCTCGCGGCGCGGCGGCCGCGGCGCATAGGCGGCCATAGCGGCGGGCGATAGGCGCGCGGCGGCGTCCTCGGCCGGCGGCTCCGCCGCGGCGAGACGCGCCGCAAGAAGCCGGGCCCGCCGGCGCGCGGCGGCGCGCGGCCCGCTCGCGACGCGTTTGATCCATCGCAAAGGGCCCGATCCCGCCGCGTCGGACCGCGCGGCGCTCGGTTCGTCCCGAACGCCCGCCGGCGCCCGAGCCGGCTCCGGCGCCATGCGAAGGCAGAGCCGCGCTTCGGAGACGTTCAAGACGCTCGGAAGCGCGTCGCGCACCCAGGCCCCGAAATCCGCGGGACCGCCAGCCTCCAACAGTGAGAGCACCGCGTTCTGCGCCCGCGCCATGCCGTCGAGCTGCTCCCAGGTCTCCGTGGCCAAATCATGCTGCGCCTCGCGCAACCGTTCGAGCCGATCCTGCAGCCGCACCACTTGCGCGCCGCGCAGATCGATCACCTGGCGATCGCCCTTCGTCTCTGGGCCGAGAAGCGCGCGCATCACCAGCGCGTCGTCCAGAACCGCCTCAGGCGCCGCCAGAATGCGCGCTCGCAAATAGTCGTCGAGCGGCGCCGGCTCATATGAGGATAGGGCTTGCAGAGACGTCTCTCGCCAAGCGCTCGCCAAGGTCGCGGCCCCGGACTCGCCGCCTCGGGCGCCGCGGCCGCGCGGCGGCGCGCCGTCATCCGGCGGCGCCGTCACGCATCCCTCCGATCGCGCGGGCTCGGCGCCGCAGCGCTCCAGCGCCGCGCGCATGGCGCGCGGCCTGCATTCGAGCAGCTCATCGCTGTCCCCCAAACCTGGCGCGCCGCCCTGCGGCGCCGCCATCCCCTTGCAACGCCGCAGCGCCTCCCCCAAGGCGATACGGCTGTGAATTCTTTTTTAAATCAAAGCGTCATGCGCCTCAAATGATCTTCTGACCCGTCTTCGCCCAATCCGCCAAGAACGCTTCCAGCCCCTTATCCGTCAGAGGATGATCGGCGAGCTTGCGCAGAACGCCTGGCGGCAGCGTCGCCACATCGGCCCCGATCTTGGCGCATTCATGCACATGGTTCACCGTCCGGATCGAAGCCGCTAAAATCTCGGTCTCGAAACCATAAGCGTCGTAAATCTCGCGCATGTCGGAGATCAGCTCGAGACCGTCGAGGCCGATATCGTCGAGCCGACCGATGAAGGGCGAGATGAAAGACGCGCCGGCCTTCGCCGCGAGCAAGGCTTGGTTGGCGCTGAAACACAAGGTGACGTTGACCATGCGGCCATTATCCGAGAGCGCGCGGCACGCTTTGAGCCCGTCCCAAGTGAGCGGAACCTTTACGCAGACATTAGGCGCGATCTCGCAGAGCCGCCGCCCCTCGGCGATCATCGTCTCCGCCTCCAGCGCCACCACCTCGGCGCTGACCGGACCCGGCG
>JBCBCG010000298.1:0-2291 GCA_038530925.1 Pseudomonadota bacterium | reverse complement strand
TCGATCTTACCGAGACGGCTTTCAACGCGGCGCTCGAACTGGCCGAGCCGCCGCTCGATCTTACCGACCCCTTTTTCCCACGGGCCGGTGGCGGCGTCGAATTCCGTTACGATCTCCCGTTGACGCGTCATGCTGCGGCCTTTCGCTCAACATCGCGCGCAAACGGTCCCACGCCGCGAAGAACTCTCGCGGCGTGGCGCGCCAAAACTCGGAAGGTTGCCATTTCAGATCGACGGTTGCGGCGGCGAAGCAAACGCTCAGTGGCTCGGCGCCGCGGGGCTCGGAACCCGGTCGCCATCGCTCAGCGGCACGCCCCATTCGAGGGCGAGCTTTTTTTTTCCGTCCTCAGGCGTCCAGGCCAGAGCGAGCAGATATTGAGCGATCGGGAGGCGCACGCCGTCCGCCATGACGCCGATCTCAAAAAGGCGGCGCGCAACGTCTTCGGCCTTCGCGGAGCCGGCGGTGTCCGCATTCATCCCCGCCGCGACGATCACGCCCATCTCGGCGCATTGCAGCGCGCCTTGCATGTGGGCGCGGTAGAGTTGCGGAAGCGTGGTGTCGAGCCGATCCTCGATCTCCGCGAAAGCCTCGAAGCTCGGCCGCATGCGATGCTCGGCGCCGCCGAGCGTGATTTTGACGGTCTCCCGCATCGGATCGCCTCCGCTTAGCTCGCCACGCCGCGCGTCACCGCGCCTTGGGCGTAGAGCGTGACAGAGTACATGTTCACGCCGCGCGCCGGGCTCTCGATGCTCTCGATCGCGATGCGCGCCTCGCCGCTGAAGGTGTCGCCGCCCGCGTCGGTGCTTTCGAGATAGAAGCGGCGCGTGGCGTTGGCCTCATGCGTCGCCCAAAGGAGGTTTTGACCAGCGCCGGCCGGCAGCTCGCGAACCAGCGAGATCGAGGCGGAAAAGCCGCTGTCGTTGTCGAAGGTGTGGACGCTGTCTTTCGTGACCACGGTGTCGATGGAGCGCCCCGTGTTGAGCGAGAGCGTCTCGACGCCAGTGACCTCGGCTTTCACCGGCGTGCCGTCGTCATTGTCGAGATAGAAGCGAAAATTCTGCGCGCTTTGGCCCATGTCAGCCTCCTAGAGTGTGACGGTGAAGGTGGCGGCGGCGTGGATGGTCACGCCGTCCGGATCAGGCTCGACGAACGCGCCGAACAAGGTGAGCGGGCCGCCGCCCGAGAGCGGCCGCCAATCTTGCAAAGCGGCCTCGATAAGCCCGAGAAGGCGTTTGCTTTCAGACTGGCCGCGCGGGCCGGCCTCGCCAGGGCGGTCGAACACATGCGCCGTGAAGCTATGCGTTGCGATCCGCGTCGCGCCGCGCAGCTCCATCGGGTCGACCGAGAAGCCGTCGAGCCGCACATGAAGCCGCGGCGGGTCTTGAGCGATATGGTCGAAGATCGGCACGGCGACGCCGCCGACGCCGGCCGTGGCGAGGGCGGTGGCGAGACGGCTATAGACCGCCGCCTGTAGGTCTTGAGCGCGCGCGAGCGTCATTTCAGCACCCGCCCAAGCGCATGGCTGGCCGCGAGCCGCATCGCGCGGCGAAATCTGATTAAATGCCGCTGTTCGGCGCGATAGTGGAACGGCCGCGACGGCGTTTTGACGGTGCCGTCATGAACCCATCGCGCGTAATAGGCCGCCCGGATCGCGCGCTTGCCGCGATAGCCGACCCATCCCTTGAAGCCTTTGGCCGAGGGACGCTTGGCTTTGTAATGCTTCCGGAGCACGCCAGAGCGCCGCGTCACCATCGCATCCATCAGCCGCAGCCCGTCGCGATGCACGTCTTCGACGGTGTCGCCGATCTCTTCGCGGACCACGTCGCGCATGGCCTCCGGCGCCTTGCGAAGCGCCCGCCGCAGCTCGATCACGCCGCGGATTTTTGAGCGGCTGCGCCGGCTCATCGCTCGATCCTACGGCCGCCGCGCGCCCGCGGGCGGTTTTAAGAACATCCAGACCCCGCCATCACGGATCACCGCCTCGCCGTCGATCTGGTCGGGCTGGCCGCGCGTCATGATCGTCTGCATGAGCCGATCCGGCGTGGTCGCGAGAAGCGCGCCGCCGGCGTCGAGCGCGCCGATATGCTCGGGATCGAGCGTGATCAGCCAAGACGGCGTGCTGGCCAAAATCAGGCGCACATCGCCCAGCGTCTCGCCCGGCTCTCGGGCGAGGATCCGCGTATAAGGCCCTGAGATGCTCAGCCCTCTGCCGAAGCGATAGCCGCCTTCGAAATCGGGTTGGAGCACGCCGAAGAGGATCATGGCGACGGTGAAGACGTCTTCACTCAGAG
>JBCBCG010000297.1:0-2308 GCA_038530925.1 Pseudomonadota bacterium | reverse complement strand
TTTTCCTCATGTCGTCTGATCCTTCGCGGTCGAGCAGACTCTACATCACGGTGAGAGACCCAGCGGGGGGCAGGTCACGGCGAATAGGAAGCCCCCGAGTTCGCCATCCTTGGCGCCGCTCTTCCCGCCCCGCAGCGCCTCCGCTGACACTTCGCCTAGGAGGCGAGTTCAGTTCGAGTTCGGCGCTTCTTTGCTGGCGTTCCGAAGGCGTTCTTTCTCAAGCCAGTCCTCGATCGACGCGACCGCTGGCGCAACCAAGACGCCGCCGATTCGGGACGACGCGTCGTCGTCGAGGACGCACGCCTCGCGTCCGATCAGCTGAGGCTCTGCGAAGCGCTCGATCGCCCACTGCGCGACTTTGACTTCGTCGAGGTGGCGCTCGATCGTCTTTCGCGCTCTTGCGAGCAAGCGAAGCTTTGACGCAGCGGCCCCAGATTTCAGCTCGTCGCCATAATGGCGGTAGAGAGACGCGCGCGACATTCCAACGGCCGCCGCGATGTCTTCCGCCCGCGCTAGCGAAGCACCAAGACGCCGCACCTTCGCCGCAGTCCGCTCATCGCGCACGTAACCCTCTTGTCCGAAATCGCCGGGCTTCGCACCCCGTCGCTTTGGCATCGCTTCGCCTCCAAGCCTGAGGCTGAAACAATACTAGAACATCGTTCGCACGGCCACATGTGAGACGCTATCGGGGACGAATCCGCTGAACGCGGCGCAAGCGGCTCTCGCGCTCATGTCGGAATGCAGCCCCGCGACTCTCGATCGCGGTCATCGACGCGTGGAAGGTGGCCACAAGGGTGGACTGCAGGGCTGTCCGAACTTGTACCTCTTTGATTTAAAGGATTTATTATGCGGAAAATGGTGCCCGTAGAAAGAATCGAACTTTCGGCCTCTCCCTTACCAAGGGAGTGCTCTACCTCTGAGCTATACGGGCTTGCCGGCGGGCACAGTTACGGTCCGCGCGGAGGCGATGCAAGCGGCTTTCGCCGCAGACCGCCTTCAACAGTTATCATGATCGAACAACCTTAACAGCGGGTGCATCGCGGCGGCGCGGCTTAATCCCCCGCTTCGGCGCGCAAGGCCGGATTGACGCCGCGAGCGCGCGCCTGAGAGGCGCCGGACTTGCTTGTCGAGGGATCGCGCAAAGGGGCTTGGTCGCGCCGTTCGCAGCCGATACGCCGCATGGGAGACGGAGAGGACGCCGCGCCGTGAAGGGCGGGCGCGGTCGTTTCAACGCGGCGATGTTGGGAAAAGGGATGGGCGGAGACGCGGCGCCGGCGCGTCTCGCCACCGGGGACGGACGACGCCATGTTGAACAGAGTTGGCCATGTTGAATAGAGTCGCACTCTACATCGCCAGGGTAGCCGCCGCGGCCATTCGGCCGCTTGAGGCGCTCGCGCTCCTCAGCCTGAAAGGCTTCACCACGCGGCGCGGGCCGCTCTTATTCTTTGCGGCGATCGCCTTGGTGATCGGCTCGACGCTCGCGCTGATCGTGTTCGCGCAGGGGACGGGCCACGCGGCGGTGGCCAAAATCGTCATCGGGCTTCTGACCTATGCGCTCTTTCTAGGCTATGCGCGCGCCTTTTTCGCCGTGCGCGCGGAAGCCGAAGCGCGGCGCGCCGGCCTCGCCGCCGACCCGAGCGCGCCGGCGCGCTATGACGGCCCGCCGGATGCGCTCGAGGGGATCCGCCGCGACGACGGCGCGCCGCGTCACGCCGGGGTTCTGAACCTCTTTGGCCTCGGCGTCTTCACCTTTGGGCTGATCATCGCGTTCACAGCGACCTGCGCCGGGATCGCGGGCGCCGGTCTTGGGATCACGCCGCTCGACGATTTAAGCTTGCCGGTGACGCCCACTGGCGCGGATTGGCTTTGGTTCGCGCTCTGGTCGAGCGTGGGGATGTTCGACATCGCCGATCTCGGCCCGCGCGCGGATGAGCCGATCGGATTGGTGCGCTATGAGTGGGGCGGGTTCATCCTGTTGCTCGTGCTTTTCCGCCTGACCTTGATCGGGATCTTATTCTCGCTGCTCGCCGCGTGGTTCGCGCCTCGGCGCGCGGTCTCGATCGCGCTGAGCGCGCCGGGGCTGTGGCTGGAGAAGCGCGAGCATGTCGCGCGGCTCGGCCCCGAGGGCTTCGTCGCGCTGGCCGCGGCGCTCGGGGATCCGGAGCCGGCGCGGCGAGAGGATGCGGCGCGCCTGCTCGTGGTGCATGGCGATGGACGGCTTGAGGATGCCTCAGTCCGGGATTTGCCAAACTATCTTAACGCTGGCGATCATCTCGTGTTCAATGATACGCGCGTCATCCCCGCGGCG
>JBCBCG010000296.1:0-2311 GCA_038530925.1 Pseudomonadota bacterium | reverse complement strand
CCGCGATCGTTACTCTCCTGGGTCTTCTGGGGCTGCTCACCGGGATGGACAGCACGCCGATCCTGGGCTGGTTCACCTCCTGGACACCGGGCATCACGACCATCATCGCCCTCATCCTGACCGTCATCGCCGCCGTCGGCGCTTACCGCTACGTGCTGGGACGCGGGAGGTGATCGCGCAGGATTTCATCCGTTTCGCCCGGGCGAAGGGGCTGCGTCCCGCGCGGGTGATTGGCGTGCATGTCTTTCGGAACATCTTGATCTTGCTCGTCACGGTGATCGGGCTCGAGTTTGGCGGGCTGTTGGCCTTCGCCGTTGTGACGGAGACGATCTTCGCCTGGCCAGGCGCCGGGCGTCTTCTGCTTGAGAGCATTTGGTCGCTCGATCGGCCCGTGATCGTCGCGTATCTGATCCTGACGGTCACGCTGTACGTCTTCATCAACTTGACTGTGGACATCCTTTACATGGTTCTTGACCCTCGGGTCCGGCTGGCTGAATCCGCATGACCGATCCCGCAGCCGCCGCGCCATCCTCGACACCGTCGTCCGCGTCTTCATCCAAAGCGATGCGGCCGCTCCGTCTCATGCGGCGCAACCCGTTTTCCACCGCGGCGGCGCTGACGCTGGTCGCGATCGGGATCGTCGCCCTCTTCGCTCCGTGGATCACGCCGCAGAACCCGCATGATCCTGGCGAGCTCAACCTGCTCGACTCGCTCCTGCCGCCGGGCGGCGTCGGCTTCGATGGTCGGACCTTTTGGCTGGGCGCGGATGACCAGGGTCGCGATATCGCCTCGGCGATCGCCTATGGGCTGCGCATCAGCCTGACGGTGGCGCTGCTTAGCACGGTCGTCGCCATCGCGCTCGGCGCGATGATCGGGCTGATCTCGGCGTATATGGGCGGCCGCGTCGACGCGGTGCTTATGCGCATCGTCGATATTCAGCTCAGCTTTCCGGCGGTGCTCGTCGCGCTGGTGCTGGTGGCGCTGCTGGGGCGCGGCGTCGATAAGACGATCATCGCGCTGATCGTGGTGCAATGGGCCTATTACGCGCGCACCGTGCGGTCGGTCGCGCTGTCGGAGAAGCGGCGCGAGTACATCGAAGCGGCGCAGGTGCTGGGCTTCAATCGCTGGACGATCCTGTTCCGCCATTTGCTGCCCAATTGCCTGGCGCCCGTCACGGTGGTGGCCGCCGCGCAAATCGGCGGCGCGATCTCTCTCGAGGCGACGCTCTCATTTCTGGGGCTTGGGGTTCCAGTGACGCAGCCTTCCTTGGGACTGCTGATCGCCAACGGATTTCAGTTCATGTTTTCAGGTCGATACTGGATCAGCTTCGGGCCGGGCATGGCGCTTTTGATCCTGGTGGTGGCGATCAACATCTTGGCGGAGCGGCTGCGAGAGCATGCGAATCCGAGGTTGCGCCGATGAGCGACGGAGCGATCGACGCGCCCCTCCTCGAAGTCGAAGGCCTCACGACGATCTTCGACACCGAAGACGGCCCGCTTGCGGCGGTCCGAGACGTCTCGATCACGCTGCGGCGCGGCGAGATTCTGGGCCTGGTCGGCGAGAGCGGCTCGGGCAAAAGCGTCACCGGCTTCTCCTTGCTGCGCCTCGTCGATCCGCCAGGCCGCATCGCCGCTGGGCGCATCCTGTTCGGCGGCCAGGATCTGGTGACGACGCCGGAGCGCGAAATGCGCCGGCTGCGCGGCGCCCGTATCGCGATGATCTTTCAAGATCCGATGATGACGCTGAACCCGGTGCTCTCGATCGGGACCCAGATGGCGGAGGTGTTGACCACGCATCGCCGAACCTCGCGCCGCGCGGCGTGGGAGCGCGCCGAGGCGGCCCTCGCGCAAGTCGGCGTCCCGTCTCCCGGCGCGCGCCTCAAATCTTATCCGCATGAGCTCTCAGGCGGCATGCGCCAGCGCGTGGCGATCGCCACGGCGCTGCTCTGCGATCCGGAGGTGATCATCGCCGACGAGCCGACCACGGCGCTCGACGTGACCATCCAAGGGCAAATCCTGCATGAGGTGCAGGCGTTGGTGGAGCGCACCGGCGCCGCGCTGATCTGGATCTCGCACGATCTCTCCGTCGTCGCCTCGCTCGCCGATACGATCGCAGTGATGTACGCGGGCCGCATCCTCGAGCGCGGCCCGACGGCGGAGGTGATCGCCGCGCCGGCGCATCCCTACACGGCCGGGTTGCTGCGCTCGGCGCCAGCGGCGGCGCGGCCTGGCGAAGCGCTGCGCCCGATCCCCGGCGCGGCGACAGCGCCCGCTCAAGCGCCGGTTGGGCGCAGGCGTCGACGGCGCGGTCG
>JBCBCG010000295.1:0-2376 GCA_038530925.1 Pseudomonadota bacterium | reverse complement strand
GCGATGCGAAAGCTTGGATGGATGGCGCGCATGGGCTGAAGGGCACGGCGCGAACGCTCGGGCTCATTCGGCTCGCCGATCTTTCCGCCGAGGCGCAATTCGCCGCCGAAGCGGGCCCGTCCGGCGTCACCGCGGATCGCTTCACCGCGATCGAAGACGCGCTCGTCGACGCGATGAGCGCCGCGCATGCTTATCTTGCGCAATCGCTCGCCAAAGCCTCCTAATCAAGCGGCGAAGGCTGACGCGCCGCCCGGCGATCAGACGATGGTCGCCTCTGTCTTCTCGCGGATCTCCTCGGCGGTCACGTCCGGCGCGACCTCCACAATCGACAGCCCGCCCTCGACCACGTCGAACACGCCGAGATTGGTGATGATCCGGTCCACCACGCCCTGGCCCGTCAGGGGCAGCGTGCATTCTTTCAGGAGCTTGGTCTCACCCTTTTTGTTGGTGTGATCCATGATCACCACCACGCGCTGCACGCCGGCGACGAGATCCATCGCGCCGCCCATGCCTTTGACCATTTTGCCCGGGATCATCCAATTCGCCAGATCGCCATTCTCCGCGACCTCCATCGCGCCGAGGATGGAGAGGTTGATATGGCCGCCGCGGATCATCCCGAAACTGTCCGCGGAGCTGAAATAGCTGGTGCGATCAAGCTCGGTGATCGTCTGCTTGCCGGCGTTGATCAGATCGGCGTCGATCTCGTTCTCGGTCGGGAACGGGCCCATGCCGAGCATGCCGTTCTCAGACTGCAGCGTCACATCCACGCCTTCGGGGATGTAGTTCGCCACCAGCGTCGGGATGCCGATGCCAAGATTGCAGTAAAATCCGTCCTCAAGCTCCTGCGCCGCGCGTTCGGCCATCTGATCGCGGTTCCAAGGCATGGCTCGATCTCCCTTGCATGTGGTTCAGACGGCTCCGCCTCCGCGCGGCGCCGGAAAGCTGGACGCAGCGACGGCGCGGCGCGGCTCAAAGCTCGCGCAGCGTGCGCCGCTCGATCCGCTTCTCAAATTCGCCTTTGATGATGCGCTGCACGAAGATGCCCGGCGTGTGGATTTGATCAGGCTCGAACGTTCCCACAGGAACCAGCTCCTCGACCTCCGCCACCGTGATCTTGCCGCAGGTCGCCGCCATCGGATTGAAGTTCCGGGCGGTCTTGCGGAAGATCAAATTGCCGGCGTGATCGCCGCGCCATGCTTTGACGATGGCGAGATCGGCGCGGACGCCGCGTTCGAGAATATACGTCTCGCCGTCGAAATCCTGGTGCTCTTTGCCCTCGGCGACCTGCGTGCCGACGCCGGTTTTGGTGTAAAAGCCCGGTATGCCGGCGCCGCCGGCGCGCATGCGTTCCGCCAGCGTGCCTTGGGGCGCGAACTCAAGCTCCAACTCGCCGGAGAGGTATTGGCGCTCGAACTCAGCGTTCTCGCCGACGTAAGAGGACACCATCTTCTTGATCTGGCGGGTCTGCAGCAGAAGACCGAGACCGAAATCATCGACGCCGCAATTGTTCGAGTAGAAGGTGAGGTCCTTCACGCCCGCATCGCGGATCGCCAGGATCGCGTTTTCCGGAATGCCGCAAAGGCCGAACCCGCCCGCGGCGATATGCATCCCGTCGAACAGCAACCCGTCAAGCGCGGCTGCGGCGGTGTCGTAGACTTTCTTCACGGGCGACCCTCTCTCTCTTAGGCTTGAAGCGAAGCCCCTTTCGCGCCCGTGATGCGACGCAGCAGGCCTCACGCCCGCTTTACTATGCCGCCTTGGTCGCAGTGGAAACCGGTTTTGCGGCCAGGCCTCAAAACCGCTGCCCATAGCCGAGATAGAGCGCGCGGTTGCCGCCTTCCGCCGCGCCGCCGCCGATGTAAAGCGGGCCGAGCCGGGTTCGGATCCCGGCGAACATGGACGCAGCCAAGTATCCGTTCGTCAGATCGACATCATCCCAGCCGGCGAAGGCGCCGCCATACTCGCCGCTGACGCCGTAGAATGAGCTGAAGCCGGTCAGCTCCTCCACGAACGGCGCATCCGCGATCACCCGCGCGCCGGCGACGCCGGCGACCGATCCGGCGAAAGCGTCGCGCTCGAACCCTGAGAGCCGCTGAAAACCGCCGATTTGGTTCACGCCAAGCTGCGCGCCGCTGTCGAGATTGCCGCTGAGCCGCAAGAAGGTCTGCGCGGAGACGCCGGGCGCGCCAAGTCCGTCCAACTCGACCGCGCCGACGCCTTCGAAATCCAGCTGGCCCTCGTATCGCCCTTCCTCAAGCGGTCCGGCGTAGGTGAACAAACTCGCTGCGAGCCCAAGCCCTTCGGTCGGAACGAACGCGTCGTCGAGCGTGTCGAGATCAATTGCGATGAGCGCCGCGCATGCTTATCTTGCGCAAT
>JBCBCG010000294.1:0-2401 GCA_038530925.1 Pseudomonadota bacterium | reverse complement strand
CGCAGCGACCGGGCGATCTCGCCCACATCGTCGCGGCGCGCCTGACCCGGAATGTCGATGCCGTCCTCAGCCGCTTCGATCCGGCGGATCGCGGCGCTGAGCCCGCGCAGGCTCGCCACCATCGAATGCACATAGCGGGCGCCGAAGACGGCGAAGCCGAGCACGAAAACGAGGCCGCCGGCGATGACGCCGATGGCGAAGCGCCAGGCCTGCGCGGCGCGCGCATCCGCGGCGGCGCGGATCGAGGTCGCCAGCCCCGCTTCGACCTGTTTCAACTCGCCGAGATACGCCGTCGACGCGGCGAACCATTCCGGCCCGGTGACGCCCTGCGCATCGCCGCTCGCCACGCTGCCCTTCGCGAGCGCGCGCAGCGCCTCGACGCGCTGGGCCGCCGGGCTCTCAAGCGCCGCTCGCAGCCGCTCCGTCTCCGCTGCGGCGCCGAGCGCCTCGATCCGCGCGAAGAGATGCTCTTGCTTGAGCCGCAACCCATTATACCAAGCATAGGTGTCCGCCGTGAACGCGCCCGAGGCGAAGCCGACCGAGCCCGCCGCGCGCTCCACGCCTGCGAACTCCTTCGCCATCAGCACCGCCTCGTAGATCACCGCGCGCCGCGCCATGTCGTCGAAGCCGCCCTCGATCAGCGCGTCATCCGCGAAGCTGATCAAACGCCGGATCGCGCTGGTGTAATAGCGCGCCAGCTCCGGCACCGTGACGCTCAGCGCATCGACCCGCGCCCGCATGGAGGCGAGGGCGCCGAACGCCTCCTCGAGCGCTTGCGCGCGCTCTCCTCGGCGCGCCGCCAGCTCGGGCGCGAGCGCGCCGACTCCCTCTGCGTTGGCGAGTCCCTCTGCGTTGGCGAGTCCCTCTGCGCTGGCGAGTCCCTCTGCGCTGGCGAGTCCCTCTGCGCTGGCGAGTCCCTCCGCGCTGGCGAGCCTCGCGCCCACCCGCGCCAGCACCTGATCGGTCAGACGCCGCTGCGCTGCGAGTTCGTCGCGAAACGCCGCCCCGCCGGAGCCCACATGTCCCGCTGAGAGCCCGCGCTCCTTCTGCAACTCATGAGCGAGCGCGCTGCCCTCCGTCGAGCGCTCGATCGCGCGCGCCACTTGGCTGAGCCGCAGCTTGTCGTCGAAGGCCCAGCTCGCCAGGATCACGCCGAGTGCGAGCATGCCCAGCACCGGCGCGAGCATCGCAAAGTAAATGCGGTTTGAAGAAGACTTCTTAGCGGATCGTTGACTATCGCTCATCGCTCACACCATGCGTGAATGCGTTAGTCGGCAGTATTTCTCTAAAATAGTAAGCGATCCGTCTCAACGACGCGTCTTCGCCGCGCCTGGGCGGTTTCGCCGCAGCGCGGCGGGCTACGCCGCCTTCACCACGCGGTCGCCGCGCGCGATCCACCCATCCTTGAGCACGCGGCAATAAATCCCGCGCAGCCGATGCGTCCGGCCCGGCCCTGTGTTGACGAAAACGCAAGCGTCGCGGCCGAAGCGATCGATGAATTTCTGACACCCATCATGGGGCTCCGGCGTCACGATCAACTCCGCCTCGCCCAGCAAAAGACGCGCCCCTGGCGGCGTGTTCGCAGGCGTCAAATCCATATCGATAAAGAGATTATCGCCCGCAGGCGGCCAGAACTCCGGCCCGCCGGCGATGGCGCGGATGCAGCGCGCCATCATCAGGCAGATCTGCACATCGGGATGCGGATCGCCCGCCTCGGTCTCCCGCCAACAGCCTTTCGACCAATGATCGCCTTCGACGCCATGCGCCGCTGTCAGCCGCACCCGCTCCGGCGTCTCGCGAAGGCCAGCGCTCGGGCGTGAGACGATCAGCTCAAGACGTCCCGCCTCTTTGGGCGCCGCGAGGATCTCCGGGAGCGCCGCCGCAAGCTCCGCGCGATCCCGAAACCGAGGCGTCGCCCCGGCCGCCAGCGGCGCCCCTCTCAGGCCGCCCTGCGGCTCGTCCCACGCCATCGCCCGCTCCCCACGCCATCGCTATCGCCATCGCAAGAGCGCGCGCAGCCATGACCCCGCGCGCCTTTCGCTTTGATCCTAGCGCGTTACGCGAGGCCTGTCGAAAAGGCCGCCAACACCGGGCGCATGAGATAAGAGATCAAAGAGCGCCCGCCCTCCTCGAAATACGCTTGAACCGGCGCGCCCGCGGCGAGCCCGCGGCGATCGACGCCCTCGAAATCATCGACGGCGATGCGCACCAGATAATAGGCCGCGCCGGTGCTCGGATCCTTCAGCGCGTCGGCCGAGACGCTCTCCACCCGTCCGCGCAGCTGCGGCGGCGCGGTCGCCGCGCTGGCGATCACCTCCATCCGCACCGCATCGCCGTCGATGATTTCGAGGGCGTCGATCGCCGCGGGCTCGCCGCGGGCGCGCCGGTTCAAGCGTCTTTC
>JBCBCG010000293.1:0-2421 GCA_038530925.1 Pseudomonadota bacterium | reverse complement strand
GATCGCCAGAACCTTGAGCAGCGCGCGCAGCAGCGCGCCGGCGCCGGCGTCGGTCTCCTCGTCTTCCGCGTCCGTCTCGGCGATGCTGGCGCCGCCGGCGGCGAGCGACGCGTCGCATGAGGGCCATGCCGCCGCCGATCCCGAGTCGGACGCGGAAGACGAGGAGACCGACGCCGGCGCCGGCGCGCTGCTGCGCGCGCTGCTCAAGGTTCTGGCGATCGCCGTGGCGGTGGCGACGCCGGCCGCGGCGCTGCTCAGCTTTCCGGAGCTCGCGCGATTTTTGATCGAAAAAGCGGCGGGCACGGTGGTGCTGCTGGCGACGGCGGGGCTCGCTTACGACACCATTTTGCGGGTGATCGCGGCCGAGCGCGGCGGCGAGAGCGGAGCCTGGGCGCCGCTCGCGATCGGGCTTCTGGTCGCGGCGGTGCTGGCGCCGAACCTCGCCTTGCTCTGGGGCGCGACCGCCGCGGATCTGCGCGCCGTCTTCCGCGTGCTGTTCGAGGGCGTCGAGGTCGACGGCGCGCGGTTCGGATTGTTCGACGTGCTGGCCGGGATCGGGATCTTCCTGCTCGGCGTCACGCTCACGCGGCTTGGCCAACGCGGCCTGCGTAAAAGCGTACTGCGCCAGACGCGGATGGACGCCGGCCTGCAAAGCTCGATCTCCGCCGGCATCGGCTACACCGGCGTGCTCTTGTCCGTGCTGATCGCCGTCTCCGCCGTGGGGCTCGATCTCTCGAGCCTCGCGCTTGTGGCCGGCGCGCTCTCGGTCGGCATCGGCTTCGGCCTCCAAGCGATTGTGAACAATTTCGTCTCCGGCATCGTGCTGCTGGTGGAGCGGCCGATCAAATCCGGCGATTGGATCCGCGTCGGCGAGGCCGAAGGCTATGTGCGCCGCATCAACGCCCGCTCGACGCTGATCGAGAAATTCGACAAATCCACCGTGATCGTGCCGAATTCGGAGCTGGTGGCGAACCAGGTCACCAATCTGACGCATCGCAATCTCGCCGGCCGCGCCACCATCCGCATTCGCGCCTCCTTCGACACCGATCCGGCGCGCGTGATCGCGATCATGGAGGCGGTGGCGCTCTCGCATGAGAGCGTGCTCAGCTATCCGCAGCCCTTGGCGATGTTCCGCTCGGTCAGCGACAGCGGGCTGGAGTTTGAGCTGTGGGCCTATCTCGGCAACGTGAATCTCGTCTTCAACGTGCATAGCGATCTGATGGTGATGCTGTGGAAACGGCTGCGCGAAGAGGGCGTTGAGGTGCCGTATCCGCAAACCGGCCTGCATGTGCGCAGCCTGCCGGCGGCGGCGAACGGCGCGGCGGCGACGGCTTCGGCGGTGATCGCGCCGCCCGAGAGCGCGGCGACGCTGTCGCGAGACTAACGATGCTTAGAACAACAAAGGGATGAGGCGAGGATGAGCGAAGGCGCGGCCGCGACGGCGCTTCTGTTTCGAGACGACGCGTATCTGCGGGCGGCGGAGGCGGTCGCGACCGAGACGCTGACGGTCGAGATCGGCGGGCGCGCGGCGATGGCGGTCGCGCTCGATCGCACGCCTTTCTACGCCGCGGGCGGCGGGCAGCCGGGCGACGCGGGTCTCTTGCGGTGGGAGGTCGGTGAAGCGGCTGTCGAGACCACGGTGAAAGGCGATCCGTTCGGCGCGCCGGGCGCAGTGCTGCACATCTTGAGCGACGGCGCGACGCCGCCAGGCGGCGGGACGAGGCTGCAGGCGGAGATCGATTGGGAGCGACGCTTCGGTTGCATGCGCGTGCACACGGCGCTGCATCTTCTTTCCGTCGTGCTGCCGCTCCCGGTGACCGGCGGGCAGATCGGGCCGGAGAAAGGGCGGCTCGATTTCGACATGCCCGAGCCGCCGGGCGACAAAGCCGCGCTTGAAGCGAGGCTCAATGCGCTGATCGCCGAGGATCATCCAGTGGCGGCGGAATGGATCACGGACGCCGAACTCGACGCCAAGCCGGAGCTGGTGAAGACCATGGCGGTTCAGCCGCCGCGCGGCGATGGGCGCGTCCGGCTCGTGCGCATCGGCGCGGGCGAAGCGGCGGTGGATCTGCAGCCCTGCGGCGGCACGCATGTGCGCTCGACCGCGGAGATCGGCGCGGTGCGGCTTGGCAAAGTCGAGAAGAAGGGCAAGCAAAACCGCCGCGTGACGCTGCTGCTCGCCTGAGCCCAAACCGCGCCGCGACAGCCGCCGTCAGCGCTGAGGCCGGCGTCGCGAGGCGCTCGATCAGGCGGCGACCCAGCTGATGCGAGATGCGCGCGCGGGAGCGAGGGGCTCCCGAGGCGCGGCGGAACGATCATTCCGTATGAACCTGCGCGCGCATCGCCGCCGAAAGGCACGCCGACGACGCTCAACCCCGCGGGCAGCTCATACTGTCCGATCAGCCGAAGCGCCTCCGCAGA
>JBCBCG010000292.1:0-2449 GCA_038530925.1 Pseudomonadota bacterium | reverse complement strand
GCCGATCACGCCCTTGCGCCTCGTCGCCTTGCGCTCGAACCGCCCAGCCTCCATGCCGGCGTAAGGCCCGTCGCCGCATGCGGCCTCAAGCGCTTCGAAAGCCGCGCAGATCCGTCCCTGCAGCGTCTCGAACCAGGCGCTCGCTTCAGCGCGCCGCGCTGCGCCCGCCGCCTCCCCCGCGTCTTTCGCCGCCCCATCGGCCATGCGCTTCTCTCCCCTCCAACAGCGGCGGCGCCGCTCCGCCGCGGCCGCCTCTTGCGTCTGGTTTCACCTGTCTCGACGCATGGATGTCATGCGCGCGCGACACTATGCGCGGCGCGCGGCGAAGCGGCAACGGCGGGGATTTCCGCAGCGCTCCGCCTGGCGCCGCCCGCCTGGCCGACCTACTTGCGCCTCTATGACAGCGTGTCGGCGGCGGCGGAGATCCGCGCGCCGCCTTTCGCATTTTCGCCGCCCCTCGCCGCGGCGCTGAAAGGACATCCAATGCTCGCCTGGTTCGAAGGGCTGATCGATCCCTATCAGGCCTATGACGACCGCACCCCGCCGCCGGGACGGCTCGACGCGTTCTTCGCCGCGTTCCTGCAGCCGGCGCGCTGGCTGTTGATCGCCTCGCTCAGCCTGAGCTTCATCGTCGGCGCGGCGGACGCGCTGACCATCTATTACGCGGCGGAGTTGATCGACGCGCTCGCGGGCTCGACGCCAGAGAGCTTCTGGGCGGAGAACGGCGCCGCGGTGATCTGGATGCTGGTGGTGGTGGGCCTGATCCGCCCCATCGCCGCGATCATCGACCGGCTGTTGATGGGGCAAGGCTTCTTTCCCAATATGGGCGCGCTGATCCGTTGGCGCACCCATCGGCATATGCTGCGTCAAAGCGTCAGCTTCTTTAACGACGATTTCGCCGGCCGCATCGCCAATAAACAAATCCAAATCGCGCCGGCGTTTAACAACGTCGTCTTTCAGATGCTGGACGCCATTTGGTATTTCCTGACGTTCTTTGTCGTGGCGTTCTTTATGTTCGCCGATCTCGACCTCAGGCTGATGATCCCGCTTTTGATCTGGGCGGGGCTGTTCGTCCTGGCCGCCTGGTACTTCGTGCCGCGCATCGGCAAGGTGGGCAAGGATGTGGCGGAGGCGCGCTCGCGCCTCGCGGGCCGCATCGTCGACAGCTACACCAACATCCAAACCGTCAAGCTCTTCGCCCATGCGGAGCGTGAGGAGGAATACGCCCGCGCCGCGCTCGAAGACATGCGCACCGAGTTTCAGAAGATGACGCGGCTGCACACCTGGCTGTCGGTCGCGCTTTTGGCGCTCAACACCGTGCTTTTGATCGGCGTCGTCGGCTATGCGGCGCTGCTCTGGGGCGAAGGCGCGGTCGGCGTCGGCGTCGTGGCCGGCGCGGCGACGCTGGCGCTCAGGCTCCAAGGCATGACCGAATGGATCATGTGGACGCTCTCCAACCTCTTTGAGAGCATCGGCGTGGTGCAGGAGGGGATGGAGACCGTGTCTCAGCCCTGGCGCATGGTCGACCAGCCCGCCGCGCCGGCGCTGCACGCGCCGCGCGGACGCGTCACCTTCGAAAGCGTCGCCCATCGCTACGGCCGCGGCGCGAGCTTCCGCGGCAAAGGCGTCGGCGTGAACCAGGTCTCGCTCGACATCGCGCCGGGAGAGCGCGTTGGGCTGGTAGGCCGCTCCGGCGCCGGCAAATCGACGTTGGTGAACCTGCTGCTGCGCTTCTTCGACCCTGAAGAAGGCCGCATCCTGATCGACGGCCAAGACATCGCCGCGGTGCGCCAAGACACGCTGCGCGCTCAGATCGGCATGGTGACGCAGGACACCTCGCTGCTGCATCGCTCAATCCACGACAACATCGCCTATGGCTGGCCGCGGATCGAGGAGGCGAGCCCGGAGGAGGCTCGCGAGGCGGTGATCGAAGCGGCCAAGAAAGTGGCCGCGCATGAGTTCATCATGGAGCTCTCCGACCGCGATGGGCGCACCGGTTACGACGCCTATGTGGGCGAGCGCGGCGTGAAGCTGTCGGGCGGCCAGCGCCAACGCATCGCGCTGGCGCGGGTGGTGCTGAAGGACGCGCCGATCATGGTGCTCGATGAAGCGACCTCCGCCCTCGACAGCGAAGCGGAGGCGGCGATCCTCGAGGCGATGGAGACGTTGATGAAGGGCAAGACGGTGATCGCCATCGCGCACCGGCTCTCGACCATCGCGCAAATGGACCGGATCGTGGTGATGGATCAGGGCGTTATCGCCGAAGAAGGCGCGCGCCATGAGCGGCTTCTGGCGCAAGGCGGGCTCTACGCCCAGCTTTGGGCGCGCCAATCGGGCGGCTTCATCGGCGTGGACGACGGGCCCGGCGACGCGGTGGAGGCGGCGGAGTGACGGGCGTGTTCGACCGCCTCGCCGACCGCGCCACGACGCTGTTCGATCCCAACGCGGC
>JBCBCG010000291.1:0-2480 GCA_038530925.1 Pseudomonadota bacterium | reverse complement strand
GCCGCCTCGGGCCGGCGTCGCTGTCCTCTGCGAGCTGAGCGTCGAGTACATCGAACTCCGCCAGCGCTCAGAATGCGTGCGCCTGCGCGCCTCGCATCACCCCTTGCCGAGGGAGTGCCTCGCCAATGATGGCTGACGAAATCAGCGTGCCGCTCTCGATCGTGCTGCAGGGCGTGGTGTTCCCAGCTCTAATCTTGATGTATCGAGACCTTGTTCAAAGGATAAAAGAGCGCGAGAGCACGCAAAAAGAAGAGATCGACAAAATAAACGCGCGCCTACAGCGGATAGAGATCGACGCACCGACAATCTACGCGACCAAAGCCGAGCTAAAAGCTTCGATGGACGATCTGACGCACAATATTAAGGGATTGCGCCGCGATCACGTCACGCACGCGCGCGAGATGCATGAGGCCGTGCAGGTCATCCGCGAGTGGCAATTAGTGATGGGTGACGGCGAGGATGATAGCCGCGAAAATTTTCCTCGGAGACGCCGCCGCCGACGCGGGCGCCGGCGAAGCGCCTCGCAAACGGCCCTGATCGAGAGAGCGTCTTGAGGCTGCTCCTGATCGATGACGAGCCGTTCGAGCATCGCGCGATGGCGCGCGCCTTAGCCCAGTGTGGAGCGTCGGCAGATCTGACATGCGTCTCTGAGATGAGCGCCGCATTGGCTGAGATCGAGGCGGGCGCCTTCGATCTCATCTTCCTCGACGATCGCCTCACCGGCGCGCGCGAGTACACGCAGAACGCCGCCACCCTTCGGGCCGCCGGCTATGGCGGCGAGATCGTCTT
This sequence comes from Pseudomonadota bacterium, assembly GCA_038530925.1. Taxonomy (GTDB): domain Bacteria; phylum Pseudomonadota; class Alphaproteobacteria; order Rhodobacterales; family Rhodobacteraceae; genus JALEGB01. The sequence goes on along the minus strand of JBCBCG010000291.1, from coordinate 1,691 downwards.
CTTCTCCAACATGGCGCCAAGTGGCGACATCGGCCGCGCTCTCGTTAAGAGCGATCTAAGCGCCGAGGCGCTCACAGCGCTCCTTCGCCCGCGCCCACAAGGATTAGTGCGCCAACACCGCGCAGAAGGATGATGCTGCGCAGCGCGCAAAGTTTTGCGCACATGCGCGCCAGTGGCGCTACATCGGCGCCGACAGCGCGCGGCTATCCGCGGCTCACCACTTAAGCTCTTGATAAAATAAGCAACTATCTCGTCGTATCCTGCGCGCCACCGACTCTCGCGCGGAGCCGGCGCAACGCGGGACGCAAGTGCGCTGGTGGCGCGCTTGCGTCGGGCCTACGCCGCCTCGGTCGCTTCTAAGAGCACGACAGCACCGTTCACAATTTGGATCCCTTCGCGCTTCATCGCATTGCGGAGCGAGCTTTCGGGGACGCCTAGCTCCTCCGCGGCTTTTCGCCCTGAGAGGCGCCCGTCGCCGGTCATCAGCCCCGCCGCCTCAATGGCCTGATCACGCGTGACAGTGCAGCGCTCGGGCCGTGGCGCCGCGCTTCGGCGCATTCGCGCCGCTGGCGGCGGCGGGAGCTGCGGCGCCTGAGCGGGCGGGGCGGATCGCTTCGGGCGCACAGTCGCGTTGCTCGCGGCGCTTTGAGCCTTCGCAGCCCAGGCCGCCACAGCGCCGGCGAAGCTGCCGACAAGCTCGAAGGAGATCGCCATCGCGGCGGCGCGGCCGAGCACGAAGAGCGCCAAATCTAGGTCAGTCGCGTCGGCCAGCGCGCGCAAGGCCAAGTCCTCTCTCTCGCCGGCGCGCGCACCAATCAGGTTTTGCGATGCATCATTTGCGTTGAGCGTCGCGCGGGCCTTTCGCAGGTCCGCTCGAATTTCAGCGATCGGCCGCGCGCCATTACGCTGAGCCTCAAGAGCGTCATAGGCGTCGCAGAAGCGCCGGCTCTCTTCCCATGTCACGCTACTGCATCCCTTGGTGCGCTTTGCGCCATAGATCGGATCGCGTCTCATTGCCGCCAGGTCGGCTTCGAGCGCCTCTCTCGGTCGCTCCATCTCCTGCTCAAGACCTTCGATGGTTTCGGAGAGACGAGATGCCTGGCCAGCGAGCCGCGTCGCTTCATCGCGTGTCGCGGAATAGCCTGCGCGGTTCTTCTCGACGCTCTGAGCCTGCAGCGAGTAGGCGCACCAAACGGACCAAAGGGTGAGCACAACGAAAATGGTCCACAGAGAGCCGAGCATCGGGCGGGCCGCTGCGAAGGCCGGCTCTCGGCGCGGATCGGCGGAAAGGATCAAAAAGGCGACGGTTGGGATCACCAGTTTGAACACATCAACCGCCGCACCAGCGAAGCCATAAACGAGCGGCATCCAACCGGCTCCGATGGTCACCCCGTAGCTGAAGTTTGAGACAATGCTGCTTGCGCCGAGCGCCACAGCGACCGCCAGCATGAGATATTTGATCGACCAAAACATCGCTCGCCCTCGCCTGCTCGATTGCGCGCTTACTAGCCATCGCGCCATTTACAGCGTGGCGGCTAGTGCGCTGTTCTTCGATGGGGCTTGAGGCGACGATTTACAGCTAACTACCTGTAAACGCTTTCGTCTTTGGGGATTGCAAATCCGTGTACGCCGGTTCGATTCCGGCCGTCGCCTCCAGGACTTAACACTCCTCAGGGGCGGCGATTTACAGA
>JBCBCG010000290.1:0-2519 GCA_038530925.1 Pseudomonadota bacterium | reverse complement strand
GGAGCCGCGCACCATGACGCCCGAGAAGCCCCAGCGCTGCACATCCTCGAGGCTGACGATCTCGAGACCCTGCTGACTGAGAACCGCATCTTCAAACAGCGCAACGTCGATATCGCGATCGTCAGCCTCGAGGATGTGCAGCGCTGGGGCTTCTCGGGCGTCATGGTGCGCGGCTCCGGCTGGGCCTGGGATTTGCGGCGCGCGCAGCCCTATGAATGCTATAATGATTTCGAGTTCCAAATTCCGGTCGGCGGCCGGGATGGCCATGGCGACTGCTATGATCGCTATCTCTGCCGCATGGAGGAGATGCGCGAGTCGACCAAGATCATCCGTCAGGCGATTGAAAAGCTCGACAAATGGCGCGGCTCGCCGGTGATGACGACCGACGGCAAGTTGGCGCCGCCGAAGCGTGGTGAGATGAAGCGCTCGATGGAGGCGTTGATCCATCACTTCAAGCTCTACACCGAGGGCTTCCATGTGCCGGCGGGCGAGGTCTACGCCGCAGTGGAGGCGCCTAAGGGCGAGTTCGGCGTCTATCTCGTCGCCGACGGCGGCAACAAACCCTACCGCGCCAAATTGCGCGCGCCGGGCTTTCCGCATCTGCAGGCGATGGATCCGCTCTGCCGCGGCCATATGCTCGCGGACGTCTCGGCGATCCTCGGCTCGCTCGATGTGGTGTTCGGCGAGATCGATCGCTGAGCGGCCGAGATGCGGCTGTCGTTTCTCGAGCTTGTCGCCGTCCTCTTCGCAGGGCTCGCCGGCGGGGCGTCGGCGGTGCAGGCCTATGTCTCGTGGGAGACGCGGGGAGAGGTGAGCCGCGCCATCGTGTTCGCTGAGCGGATTGACGCCTGCGCCGATGTGATCGCGGCGATGCGGCCCTTCGCGGCGAAGGCGGGCGGGCCGGAGCGCCAAAAGATCGCAGCTTCGGCGGCGGGCGGTCGCTATGCGCCGGCGATCCTGTTCTACGGCCACTCGACGAACACGCCCGGGTTTCGGAACGCGCATGAGCCGCGGCTTGAGCGGTTGCGCCGCGCGGCGGCGGCGGCCTCTATCGTGCTGCCCCAAGACGCCGCGCCGCTTCTGGCGTCTTTCGAGACGGCGCTGGCCCGCGATATCCCGTCGCCTGAGTTTCTGTCTCAGGCCGAGATGCTGGCGTTTCTCGAACGGCTCGGCGGAGAGATCGCCACCTTCACCGCCACATGCCGCGGCTATCTCGACGCGCCGCCCGCCTCGGCCGGCGCGGGGCTGAGCTGGTGGTGAGGCGCGCGGCCGGCGGCGCCGCGTTCTGGGGTCGCGGCGGCGTAATCGAGTGTGGCGGCTTTGCGCCGTTCTGCGTATGTCTCCGAGGGGACGAATGGTGGTGAGGAGAAACGAGGCGTTCGGCTTCGCGCATCGGGCGGCGCGCCGGCCGCGCGGTTCGTCTTCAGTGAGAGAGTGGTGAGTTAGACATGTCCACGCGCCGGCTTCATTCAACGCAGCCAGAGAGTTTCGCCTTCACGCCGGAGAACATGGCTTGGGCGGAAGGGCAGATCGGCAAGTTTCCGCCAGGGCGCCAGGCCTCGGCGGTGATCCCGCTTCTCTTCCGCGCGCAGGAGCAGGAGGGCTGGCTCTCGCGCCCGGCCATCGAGGAGGTGGCGCGGCTGCTTGAGATGCCGTTCATCCGCGCGCTTGAGGTCGCGACCTTCTATTTCATGTTCCGCCTCGCGCCGATCGGCTCGGTCGCGCATGTGGAGGTGTGCGGCACCACGCCCTGCATGCTTTGCGGCGCGGAGGATCTGGTGGCGGTTTGCAAAGAGAAGATCGCGCCGAGCCCGCATACGCTTTCGGCCGATGGGCGCTTTTCTTGGGAGGAGGTCGAGTGCCTCGGCGCCTGTTCGAACGCGCCTATGGTGCAGATCTTCAAGGATTATTATGAGGATCTGACGGCGGAGAGCTTCGCCAAGCTGCTCGATGATCTCGCCGCGTGGGGGCGGGGAGAGGGCGCCAAGCCGCCGCCGGGCTCGCGCAAAGGCCGTTTCGCGTCCGAGCCTTTAGGCGGGGTGACGACGCTCACCGAGATTGGCGGCGAAGAGCCGTTCAACGCCTCCGTCTCCATCGCCACAGGGCATGAGCCGGAGCCTCGAATGATCTCGGGCGGGGTCGCCGCGGCCGGCGGCGCGGCGGCGGTGCTGGAGCGGGAGACGGGCCTTGCGCCGGGCGAAGCGCCGGCGCCGATCGAGGATCAGCCGACCATCCTGGCGCCGCCGGCCGATGGAGGCGATGATCTCAAGCGCATCAACGGCGTCGGACCTCAGCTCGAAGGCATGCTGCGCGGGCTCGGCTTTCACACCTTTGATCAGATCGCAAGCTGGACGCCGCAGAATGTGGCTTGGGTCGATCAGCGGCTTGAGGGCTTTAGGGGCCGCATTTTACGTGATGATTGGGTCGGTCAGGCGCGCGTGCTGCTTGAGCAAAAGCGCAATGGAGGCTGATTGCGGCGCAGCGGGTCTGTTCGGCTGAGAGTGGGGCGAGCGCCGGAT
>JBCBCG010000289.1:0-2530 GCA_038530925.1 Pseudomonadota bacterium | reverse complement strand
CCATCCCATCACCGCGCTGTTTCAAAACCCCAATCCAGAGCAGACCGGCAGTCAGTTCATCGAGCAACTGGTGTGGGATCTGGCGGCCGATGGCAACGCGTTCTCGCTGATCACGCCAGGCCCGCTCGGCGCGGTGAGCGGCCTAACCCGGCTCGATCCGGCGCGCATCACCATCGGCCGCGATGTCGAGGGGCTGAAAGCCTACACCTATCGCGAGCCCGGCAAACCCGAGAAAACCCTCTTGGATGAGGAGGTTTGGCACATCGCCAAGCCGCCCATGTTCGATGGGATGCGCGGCCTCTCGCCGATCCATGCGGGGCGCGAGGTGATCGCCGCGGCGCTGGCGATGCAGAAGTATGCGGCACGCTTCTTCAACAATAGCGGCGTGCCGCCCTACTTTTTCAAACATCCCGGTAAGTTCCCCAGCGCCGAGAAAAAACAAATCTTCTTAAATGCGATTGCACGGTGGCTGACGGGACATAATCAACACAAGCCGGCCGTGATTGAGGACGGCATTGAGGTCGAAAAGCTTGGCGTCACCAATGAAGAGGCGCAGTTCTTAGAGACCCGCAAGCAGATGAATGTGGAGCTATGCCGGCTCTGGCGCATTCCACCGCACAAAGTCGGTATTCTAGACCGCGCCACCTTCTCTAACATCGAAGAGCAGTCGCTCGATTACGTGACGGGTACGCTGATGCCTTGGCTGCAGCTGATCGAAGCCTCGATCGGCAAGCATTTGATCCAAGCGGCAGATCGCTACGCCTTTGAGTTCAACGTCGCCGGCCTTCTCCGCGGCGACATCGCGGCGCGCTACTCGGCCTATTCGGTCGCGCGGCAATGGGGCTGGCTCTCGGTCAACGAGATCCGCCGCCTCGAAAGCCTCAATCCGATCGGGGCGGGCGGCGACACCTATTTGCAACCGATGAACATGGCGCCGGCCGGCGCGCCGCTCGACGACGCGACGGCGCGGGCGCTCAGCGTTTTGCGCCGCAGCGCGCTTTCCGACCGCCCCGCGGCGCGCCCGATGGCGCCGCCGCCGCACATGGCGGCCCGCCCCTCCATGGAGTTCCGCAATGCCGCATGAAATCGACCGCATTTTGCGGGCGCTGAGCAGCCGCGCTTGGTTCGTCGAGCCGCGCAAAGGCGATGAGATTGTGGCTCTCTTGGCGCTCCGCGCGCAGGGCCACACGCTTGGCATGGAACAGCAGCCGCGGCCCGCGCCGCGCCGCGACGGCGCTGTCGCGGTGCTGCCGCTCATCGGCTCGATCATGCCGCGGGCGGACGCGGTGAGCGAAAGCTCGGGCGCCGTATCGCTGGCGCGCTGGGGTCAGCGCTTTCGCGAGCTGGCAGATGACCCGCGGGTGAGCGCGATCGTGCTTGAGGTCGACAGCCCGGGCGGCGCGGTCGATCTGGTGCCCGAGACGGCGGCGATGATCCGCGCTGCCCGCCGCGAGGATCGGCCGATCATCGCGGTGGCCAGCACCACCGCCGCGTCCGCCGCCTATTGGATCGCGAGCGCCGCCGACGAGCTTGTCGTCACGCCGTCGGGCGAGGTCGGCTCGATCGGCGTCTACATGATGCATCGCGATTTGAGCGCGGCGCTTGAGGCCGAGGGCGTCGCGGTGACGCTGATCTCCGAAGGCCCGCGCAAGATCGAAGGCCACCCCTTCGCGCCGCTCGACGATGTCGCGCGCGCCGCTCTGCAGCGGCAAGTGGGCGAGATGTACGCCCGCTTCACCGCCGACGTCGCCAAGGCGCGCGGCGTGCCGCGGGCCCGCGTCACCGCCGATCCCGAACGCGCCGAGCGGCATTTCGGCGGCGGGCGCACGGTCGGCGCGGAAGAGGCGGTGCGCCTCGGCATGGCCGACCGCGTCGCCACGCTCGACGAAACCATCGAACGGCTGCGCACGCCGCGCGGGCGGCGCCGCCGCTGAGGCGCTCGCCGCCCTCACAATCCCTGTCGCGCGACAACTCTCCCTCAGAAAGGATCATCCCTCATGACCCTCGCCGAATTGCTGGCCAAGCAAACGAAACTGAAACAAGAGGCCGAGACGCTTCTCGCCGCGGCCGAGGCCGATGGCCGCGATTACACCGACGCCGAAGATCTGCGTCTCGAAGAGATCCGGGCCGATCTGACCGATGTCGAAGACGCCGTCGCCGCCGCGAAAAAGCGCCAAGAGCGCCGCCGCGCGCTCGGTCTGGATAATGCGCCGGCCGCCGCCGATCCGGCGCCGATCCGGCGTGCGGCGATGGATTTCGCGACCAGCGAGCCGGACCCGGCCCGCACATGGGGTTACGCCAACGTTGCGGAATTCGCCAACGCCGTCCGCAACGCGTCCGATCTCGGCTCGGGTCGTCCGCTTGATCCGCGGCTTCTGGCGGCGCCGACGAATGTGCATCAGGGCGGCGCGGCGAGCGGCGAGGGCTATGAACTCCCGCCGCAGTTCCGCGATGAGATTTGGTCTCTGGTGCCGGAGCGCAGCGACTTTCTGAGCGTCGTGGACGCCGAGCCGACCTCGGCGCGCGAGGT
>JBCBCG010000288.1:0-2542 GCA_038530925.1 Pseudomonadota bacterium | reverse complement strand
CGCATGCGCGACCGCGCGATTGAGGATCTCTTCGAAGAACTGCGCAAGCTGCCCTCCGGCCAACGCGGCACGCGCGAATATCATGGCGAGCCCGCCGATCGCTTCATCATGGCCACCCAAGGCGTGCTGGCCGCGTTTAATCCGAACAGATTGACGGTGCGCCAGGCCGCCGCCGCCGGCATCGGCTGCGTTTTCGACCTCTTCGACATGCGCAATGGCGAGAAGCAGTTCAGCGAGATCTGCCGCACCGGCTAGGCGCCCGTCGCGGCGCGTTACGACCATGCCGACGCCGCGCGTTTGATCTCGGCCGCCGCCGCGTCGATAAACACGCGGATCTTCGCTGAAGCGCGCCGCCCTTCCGCATGGAGCAGATGGATCGGCGCAAGCTCGTCATCCGCACCGGGCAATAGTTCAACCAAACGCCCCGCCGCCAGCGCGTCGGCGACTTGGTAGGAAAGCGCGCGCGTGACGCCCCATCCCGCTAGCGCCGCATCGATCGCCGCCGCCATGCTCGACACCTGCAAGGCCGGCTCAAACCGTAAAGAGCGGTCGCCAAAGCGCCATTCGAGCGATCGCGACGCGCCGGTCGAGGCGACGACGCGGCGGCGCGCGAGATCCTCGAGGGTTTCCGGCGCGCCGCAGCGCGCGATGTAATCCGGCGCAGCGACGATCACCCGGCGCACCGCCCCGACCCGGCGCGCAACCAAACTGGTGTCGGCGAGCGTCCCGATCCGCACGGCGACATCCACGCCTTCATCGATGAGATCCACAGTGCGGTCGAGAAACTGCGCGCTCGCAGTCATCCCAGGATGCGCGTCCAGCACGCCGCGCAGGATCGGCGCGACATGGCGCTCGCCGAAGAGCACCGGGGCCGTCACCGTGAGACGCCCGCGCGGCGTCGCCCGGGCGCCCGAAGCCGCCGCCTCCGCCGCCTCGAGCGCCGCGATGATCGGCGCGCCATCCGCTAGCAGCCGCGCGCCCGCCTCCGTCGGCGCGACCTTGCGCGTCGTCCGCGTCAAAAGCTGCGCGCCGAGCCGCGCCTCCAGCGCCGCCACAAGCCGCGTGATCGCAGGCGGCGAGACGTCCAGCCGCCGCGCGCCGGCGTTGAACGCGCCGGTTTCGGCGACGGCGATGAAGGCGGCCAGCTCCCGAAAGCGATCACTCAATTCCAGTTTCCAGAATAATTTTTTTCAGAATTATCACATTATCATCTCAGCTGGAATGATCGATATCCTCGCCATCGAACCAGCGCTCCCGACGCGCCAGATGAAACTGAGGACAAACGCCATGGCTCGCGCATTCGCCGACATCGCCTTCACACCCAGCGTTCGCGCCGCCCAAGAGCGCCACGGCTCCGCGGCGGCTTATGCGAAATTCCTGGCGCCGGACGCCGCGCCGGGCGCCCGGCTTGGCGAGACCGAGGCCGGCTTCATCGCCGCGCGCGACGGTTTCTATCAGGCCACGGTGTCTGAGAACGGCTGGCCTTACGTGCAATTTCGCGGCGGGCCGCGCGGCTTTGTGAAGGCGCTGGATGATCGAACCATCGCCTACGCTGATTTTCGCGGCAACCGGCAGTATCTGAGCGTCGGCAATCTTTCCGTGAACGACCGTGTTTCGTTGATTTTGATGGATTATCCAAACCGTCGGCGGCTGAAGCTGTGGGGACGCGCCGCGCTGGTCGATGCGGCGGAGGATCCAGCGCTGATCGAAGCGCTGCACGATCCTGCGTATCGCGCCAAGCCGGAGCGCGCCGTGGTGATTAGAATTGAGGCGCTCGATTGGAATTGCCCGCAACATATTCCGGAGCGGTTCACGCTTGAAGAACTCGAGGCGGCCTTGGCGCCCGTCCGCGCCGAGCTTGCGGCGCTGAGAGCTGAGAACGCCAAGCTGAGCGAAGCCTCGGACGACGCGTCTTAGGAACGCCCTGCGCCGCCGCCTTTCGCGAAAAGCGATCCTCCTGATCTTTCGAAAAAAAACGCCGGGCATAGGCCCGGCGAGTTAGACAGGGAGGAATGACATGGGTGTCCGAAAGGCGGTCCGGCATTGTCGCCCGAACACATACGGGCCCTTGTCAGTCTTCAGAGAACACCGGGCTTTCGCGCTGCACAACAAAAAAACATGACGCTGCGGCATTTCGCACGACCGCTATGCACAGAGCGGGTAGCGCTCAAAATTTGCACAATAGCCATTGAAGCGTCAGGCGGCGCTTCTCTGCTGGAAATGGGCGACTTCATCGAGGATGAAATCCCGGAACAGATTGATCCGCCGCGATCCGCGAAGCTCCTCAGGATACACAAGGAACACTGTGTAGTGAGGGCTCTCCAAATCCGGCGCCACATGGGTCAGCCCGCCTTGCTCCTGCGCCATGTAATCCGGGATCGCCGCCAGCCCGAGCGCGCTGCGCGCGCATTGCAGGACGCCATAATAGTTATTCACCGTCAGCAGGCGCTTGCGCTGGGACAAATGGTCGTAGAGCCAGCTCATATCAGAGACCGGTTGCGGCGCGTTGGGGCTGTAGGTGATGATGCGATGCTGATCGAGT
>JBCBCG010000287.1:0-2611 GCA_038530925.1 Pseudomonadota bacterium | reverse complement strand
TCGCCGCGCGCGCTGGGAAGGCGGTCGCGGATCCACGCGCCAATTGCGAATGACATCTCCACAAACGGCGCGGCGCGAAAAGGGCGGGTCATACCGGCTCTACACGGGGCGAGTCCCGAACGACGCCGGTCACACATCGCCCATCCGTGCTAAGGGTCTTGATCCAGGTTCCAACCGCAAGCGGATCTTGCTGAAGCTCGGTTCGCCGCTGGATCGTTCGCATCAGCTTATCGTTCTCTGCAATACGCGCGGAACTCGCACTCGATTTGAGCCTCATGACGTGCTTCCGCGCCACTCGGGGCCGAGGAAGTCATCTGGCACGTCTTGGTGGTTCGGGTCGAGAAAGCCGAGCCCCTCCAGCGTGTCGAACCAGGCGTCTCTGCGGCTCTCCGGCAGGCGCGCCGCGCACCATGGGCAGTGGCCGATCACGATGTACTGCGCGTCCTCACCGCGCAGCACCAGGCCGATCTCGTCGAACACCGCGTTATAGACCAAGGGCGTCGCGCCGCAGTCGAAGGGCGTCGCATGCCGCTCGCTGGCGACCTCCAACGCGCCGCGCATCGCGTCGCAGCAGAGTTGTTGGGGCGCGGGATGCGGACGCCACGGCGCTGCAAACGGCATCCAAAGCACGACGTCGCCCACTCTGCTCATCTCGCGCGTCGCCCTTTCTTCGCGCGCATCGGCGCCCAGTACTCGGTAAGCGACCGAGCCGCGAGAGGAGAGACTAGCGCGCGGGCGATGGGACGCGAGCATCATTCTGAGAAAGCCGGCCGGCGTGTCGCGGCGCGCGACGGGGAGAGGAGCCGCGCCGCCGCCAAGCTGGCGAAGGCTCAGCGTTCAGGCGCTGCGGCGGCTTCAAGCGCGGCGGGGGCGCCGCCGCCGCGATGCGGCTCGCCTTTATGCGCGGCGCGGCGGAAGGCGGCGGCGAGGTCTTCGACCGAATGGCGCAGCGGCGAGCCTTCGGCGACGCGGCGCGCGCTTGCGCGGAGCGCCGCCGCCGCTTGCGCGTCCGTCGGCGTCAACGCGGCGATCCGTTTGGCGAGAAGCGATCCGGCCAAGTCCGGCTTGCCGTCGAACGCCGAGATCGGCGCGACCTCGACCGCGGGGCTTTCGCCGACGCCTTCGGTTTCAATCAGCGGCGAGACCACGACGCCCGCGCCGCTGGCCAAGCATTCAAGCGCCACGGCGCGCCCGCCCGGACCGTCTGCGAGCACCAAGGCGACATCCGCCGCGCGCATGATCTCCGGCGCGCGGATGTCCGTCGGGTCGTCGAGAAAGCCGATTCGCTCGGCGACGCCGCGGCGGGCCGCATAAGCGCTCAGCGTTTCGACGGCTTGTCCCGCGCCCAGGATTCTCAGAGTGATCCGCGGCGATTCGGCGATGGCGGCGATCGCCAGCCTGTGATGCGCGTCGCCTTGTTCGCCATCGGCGATCGACAGCGCGAGCGGCGCCGTCTCGGCCACGCCGAGCGATCGCTTCAGCCGCGCGCGGGCGGCCGCCTCCGGCTCGGGTTTGAAGCGGAAGAGATCCACGCCAGGGCGGATCACGGCGATCCGGCTCTCCGCCGCGCCGAGCTGAGTAAGCGCTTGGGCTTGCATGCGGCCTTGCGCCAGCAAAAGCCGCGCATCGACGATGGTGCGCGCTGCGCGCGTTCGCGCCGCGCCGCTGAGCCCGCGCAGCCGGTCCGCCGCGTCATAAGCGGTCACGACCAGGGGACATCCCGACCGCATCGCCGCGCTGCGCGCCGCCCAGCCGTCAAACGCGAGCCCATGCGCGTCGATCAGGTCGAACGGCCCATACCGGCGGATCAATCGCTGCGCCGCGCGGAGCACGGCCGCGCGATAGGAGCGCCGCGTCAGCTCGCGCTCGATCCAACCGCCATCAGCTCCGGCGCCGCGGGTGTAGTCGGTGTAACGCGGGTGATGCACCACGATGCTGGCGCGCTTTTCGAGGTCGGGCACAGCGCTGTCGACGCTGCCTTGAGCGAACACCTGGCGCCGCCAGCGCTTCACGCCGTCTTTCGCGCCCGCGATCGGCGCAATCACGCGAATGCGGGCGCCGCCGAGATCTTGGAGCGCGCGCAGGCGATGCTCGGTCTGCGAGCCGCGCTGCGGCGCCAGCACGTTCGGCCAGAGCTTTATGATCGACAGAATGCTCAAGCTGTCGGATGCGCCCCAGCGCCCGACACCTTGTCCAACCACTCCGTCATTCTCGAGCCGCATCGCTCATCCTATCCCGATTGTCCTCGCATAGTCGCTCATTCAGTGGCTGCGCGCAACTGAATGCGAACAGAGACGATGCTTTTGCGTGTCGAAGGCGCGTCTCGGCGCGAATTCGCTTCGACCACACCGGCTGAATTCACACCCTGCCTGACTCTTTTGTGGACAAATCGGTAAACCGTTTACGAAACATGTCACAGACGCGAAACAATAGAAATGGAAGACGACCAAAGCGAGCGACAAGACGCGGCGGCGCGACTCGATCCTGAGGGAAAGAGCGCGTGGGCGTCGCGCATCACGGAGCCGCCAAAGCCGCTCAATGAGAGGGTGGCGGCCGAAGCGCAGAGCGCGCATCGCCGCCAGCGTCCGCGCCTCGAGCCGCGCCGCGCCCG
>JBCBCG010000286.1:0-2657 GCA_038530925.1 Pseudomonadota bacterium | reverse complement strand
CGGAGAGCCGGCGATGCTGCTCTTTCTCCGCGGCGGCTAGAAATTTGAGTGCGAAGCGATCGATATCCGCGGCTTGCTTCGGCGTGATCGACGGGGTGGCGCAGGGCTCTTCTTCGGCGCGGAGCGCGATCGGCGCCGCGGGCGCGGCGATCAGCGCGGCGTGCGGCTGAGGGCGCGGCGCGGGATCATCCGACATAGGATCTTGCGCCGCGGGGTCATGCGTCATCGGCGCCGGCGTGGTTTCGACCGGCTCGACCGTGATGGCGCCGGCCTCGGCGCTCGCAGCGTCAATCTTGGCGCAGCGTTCGAGCAGGTTCAGCGCTTTGTGCGTCAAACGATAGCCTTCGGCGCCGCCGCTCACCGCGCTGATCGGCTCGGCCATCCGCCGCCGATAGAGCGCGAAGCCGAGCCGCGCCAGCGCCTCGCGATCCGGCGCGGCGGACGGCGAGGCGGATGGCTCCTCCGCGCTCGGCGTGACCGCCTCGCCGTCCTCGCCGATCGTCTCGGCAGCCTTGTCGGCGCCGCGCGGCGGCCAGCGCTGCTCGCTTTCGGCGAGCAGCGCGGCGGCGTGATCGAAGCGCAGCTCCGCCGCGGGACGCGGGCGCAGCCAGTCTGCGAGCGACCACCAGCGCCGCGGCGTCGGCGCCGCCGGCGTCAAGGCGCGGAACGCGGCGTCGAGGATGCGGCCGCGCCGCTCCGGCGCGCCGAGCTGTTCGAGGAGATACGCCGTGTCGCGCGCGCGCGGCGCGGCCTCGGCCCGCTCCTGCGCGAGGCGTCGCACATCCGCTTGCGCCTCGGCGGTGAGCGCGGCTGTTTCCTCTAGGTAAGCCCTGAGCGCCGAGAGCACGCGGTCTTGCACCAGGAAGACGAGCGGCGCTCCCTGATCGAGCGGCGTCGCACCGGTCGGCCGCGGCGCCTTGCGCGCGGCCAGACCTTTCTCAGTTTGCATCAACAGGAACTGCCGCGCGCCGCCGCGCAGCGCCGCGGGCGCCGCGTCGATGCGGATCTCGCCCGCATAGCGCTTGTCGTCCGTCGGCTCGACGATCTCAAGCAATCCGCGCGCGATCGCGAAGGGATCGCCGTCCTTCAACGAAAGAGCGCGGCGCGCATCTTCGATATCGCGTTTGGCGAAGCCGCGGCCGAAGGCGCGTCCGAACTCGCTGGTGACGCTGACAGCGCCGATCATGCCCGAGAGCAGCACCAAGAGATCGATGAAGAGCGCGATGGCGAGCGCGAAATAGCTGAGCTTGTCGCCAGCGGCCCACGCATTGACGGTTTTGACGAAGTTCGAGGCGTTCGCGTCTTCCTCCAGCGTGACGCGGCCGATCGCCTCGCGCAGATCGGCCATTTGCGCCGCCGGCAGCGCCGAAAGCGCGATGCAGGCGCGGCCATGAGCGGCCGCCTCTTTAAAGCCGAGAGCCGCGACGCCGGGCGCTCCCGCGCCGCCTGGCGCGCAGCGCGCCGTCAGCGTGGCGAGCGCCGTCTCTGCGGCGGTCAGCTTGTTCAGAGCCGGCGCCAGCGCTTGCGGTCCGCAAGAGAGCCCTGCGGTCGCAACGCCCGGCGCGCCGCGCATCTGATCCAAGAGCGCGTCGCATCGCGCGGCCGCCGCTTGAAACGCCTCTGTTTTGAAACTGGTTTTGAAGGCGGCGACCGCTTCGCGCAGCGCCGCGGTCTCGGCTTCAGCGGCGCCGCCGGCTCCGGCTTGACGCAGCGCCAGACGCTCATTGACGCTGTCGAGCCGCGCTTGAAGGACGGTTTGCGCCGTGGGCTCGCCGGCGCTCGCCGCCGCGGCGACCTCAGCGCGGAGCGCGCCGAGAGAGGCTTCCGCGTCAGAGAGGCTTGCTTCAGTGCGCGCGAGAAGACGCTGCCGCGCTTCGAGCTCGGCTTGAAGCACTTCGCGCTCATCGCGCAGCCCGCGCCAAATCGGGCCGCGGCCCGAACCGCGCCCGGCGGCGCCGCCGCGCTCTTCGGCGTCCATCTGCCCTTGTTTCAGCTCCACCGCGACCGCCGCGGCGTCGACATCGGCGCGGAACTGATCGATCCGTTCAAGCAGCGAGGCGCGCTGGCGCTCCAGCCGGTCGATCTCGCGCGACGCCGCATCGGCGCGCGCCGCGCCTTCCGCGCCCGAGCGCAGCAGCGCGGCGCGTTCGGCTTCGATCGCGCGCGCTTCGGCCGCCAGCGCGTCCGCTTCGGCGGCGAGCGCCGTTTGCAGCGCGCCGCGCGCCGCCAAAGCCGCCTCGGCCACACGATCCACCGATCCGCTCCAGGCGGCGTAAGCGTCCGAGCGGGTCAACGCCTCGCCTTGGGCTCGTCGCTCAGCCTCCGCCCGCGCCTCAGTCTCGACAATGGCTTCTTCGACCACGCGGTGCATCCGCGTCTCGCGCGTGCGGGCTTGGGTCTCCTCGTCATTGATGCTTTCGAACAGCGAGACGGCGGAGAAGAACACGGAGGTGGCGAGGCAAATTAAGAACACGAAGGCGGTGAAAAGGGGCGGGCTTTCGCGATCCGCCGCGGCGAAGCCGAGCCGCCAGGAGGCGACGAACAAAAGCGCTTGAATGGCGAAGACGATGCAGAAGGCGACCGCCCAGAGCGGCATGAAGTTCAGCATGCCGTCGAAGGTGGTGTAGAACGACGCAGCGCAGCGCATATCTTGAAGC
>JBCBCG010000285.1:0-2838 GCA_038530925.1 Pseudomonadota bacterium | reverse complement strand
ACGAAAGTCATCTCGGCCACCAACCGCCGCACTTTCTGCTCGCCGATGCACTCCGGATCCGCGGTTGGCAAATCACATTCTATTTCAACGGTATAAGCGACGCCGTAACGTTCAAAGCTTGCGGAAATGCCGTAGAGCGAGGTTTCAACCAACAGCTCCTCAGAGGTCGAGGCCAAGGCGTCGCCGCCGGGCGGGCTCTCGAAGAACACGCGCGTGCCGGTGATGTAATACCGGCGCGGCGATTGTTTGGCTTCGGCGCTGTAATCATTCGTCCGGGCGAGCAGCTCAAACGGTTCATCAAGCGCGCCAGCGTCTCGCGCCGCGAGCAGCGAACTCGGCAGCAGGACAGGGATCTGCAAGTTGTCGGCGGTCGACCGGCCCGTGCCCTCGAAACTCGCGAGCCCACCGCCGGGCGCGACATTGTCCACCCCGGCCTCCGCAGCATCCCGCTGCACGGCGCGCCAATCGATCCGGCTCAGACTGCGAGTGACGGTTTCGGTCTCTTCCGTCGCCTGGGTCTGAGCGCTTGCGCCGACCGGTGCGGCGAGGATGAGCGCGGCGAGAATCAGAGAGACGTTGTCTCGTATCATGCTGCGTCGCTCCCTCAGCTCACTGCGATGTTCTTCGCAGCGCGACATTCGCAGATGTCTGATGATGAGGCTAGCGTCGGCGCGACGCAGCGGCCGAACCATGGCGATTACGCGGCGGCTCGACTTCGGACCCTCTCGCCACGACGGATCGCGCTACCCGGCTGCCCGCGGCGCGGCGCAGCGGCTCAAGGCGCTGACGGCATGCGTTGGATCCGGATCGCGCGGCGCCGCTTAGCCGCTTACAAACGCGCCAAATGCGGAACGCTGACCTCAACGCTCCGTCACGCTTCGTTCAACGACGCGCTGTGGTTACGCCGCTCCCTGCGGCGGCGCCGGCATCACAGCTCTGAAAATTAATTCGTGCTGCGCCGCTTCGCGTAAGGGCGCTCCAAGACGCCTTCCACGGGCTTCGGAGCCTCCCGCCGCGCCGGCGTGGAGGGGCGCGGAGCCGGCGCGTCGTCTAAACGCCAGGGAGACTGCATGTAATTGTAACTGAAAAGAAAAGTAGCGACCTTCTTGCGGTCTGGCGATCCGTTCATTGTCTCTCCCCAAGCCCGCTGCGGCGCGCCTCTTCGACCATCGCTCCTGCGGCAAGCTGTCATCATCGCACTGGTCGCTAGGACAACCCGCGCTCCTGAACAAATGCAAAAGCCGCAACTTCGCTATGCGCGCAGCACGTAATGACGGCGCAACCTCTTCGCAAGGCGGTCGAGCCATCATCTTCGCGGAGCGGGCCGTCGCCCCGTTTCTCCGCCGAGCCGCCCCCTGCGCATGCATCCCAACCCGAACCTTATTATACGCTCGTCGGCCTGAGAATGGCTTAAAGCAACCAAGCGCGAGCGCGGCGCGGAGGCCGCTTGCGTGAAAACGCGCAACACCTCTCACGGCTTCGGAATCAAACCAAGCGCCGCCGTTTTGAAACGACGTCGGAGCCGCGCAAGACGCAGCCTAACGCCGCCCGCCAGCGCTTGGCGCCGCAGCAACCCTTGCGCTCGGCTCTGACGAGGCGTCGCGCCTCTCCGCCGCGGCCTGGTCCTCATCCCGCCGCGCCCGCGCGTCTCTCTCACGCGCAGCTGTTTCTTGCGCAGTTGTTTCTTGCGCAGTTGTCTCTTGCGCGACAGCGCATTCTTCGGCGCGCGGAGCGATCCGCGCCACCTGATCGGCCTTATCCCGCGTCGTCACAAGCACCGTGTCCGCCGTCGCCACCACCACAGCGTCTCGCAACCCGATCGCGGCGATGCGCGGCCCTTCGGAGCGAGCGTAGACCCCTTCGCAATCCATCAGAGTCACCCGACCCGCGGCGATGTTTCCCGCCTCATCCCCCTCTTGCGCCATGGCGATCGCGTCCCAGCCGCCGACATCGCTCCATGTCAGGGCGGCTGGGCAGACCACCGCGCGCTCCGTGCGCTCCATCACCGCGACGTCGATGCTGCGCGCCGGCGCCGCGGCGAAGGCGGCGGCGTCGAGCCGGAGCACCGTCGGATCGCCAAGGCGCGCCGGTTCGTCTCTCGCGCCCGCGTCGAGCGCCGCTCGCGCGGCGTCGACGGCGCCCGCGCACCAACGGCGAAGTTCGTCCAGCAGATCGGAGGCGCGGCAAAGATAGATGCCGCTGTTCCAGAGATAGCCGCCCGATCCGACCATCGCCCGCGCGCGCTCGAGCTCCGGCTTCTCAACGAATTCGGCGATCTCGAAGGCCCCGCCGACGCCCGCCGGCGCCCCAACCCGCACATAGCCGTACCGCGTCTCCGGCCGCGCCGCCGCGACGCCGAAAGCGACGATCGAGCCGCGCCGGGCCGCATCCGCCGCGCCATCGACCAGACGCGGGAACAGCGCCGCTTCACGGATCGCATGGTCCGCCGGGCTCGCCAGAAGCAACGCGTTGGGATCGCGCTCTGCCACGCTGAGCGCCGCGGCGGCGAGCGCCGGCGCCGACTGGCGCGCTTCGGGTTCGAGGATCACCGTGCCGAAAGACAGGCCGACTTCCGCCGCCTGAGCCGCGGCGACGGCGTGATCGGCCGCGCCGCACACCAGCAGCGGCGGATGAAACAGCGCGGGATCGGAGACGCGCAGCAGCGTCTCTTGCAACAAGCTGCGCGCGCCGGTGAGGCGGAGAAACTGCTTCGGCGTCGCCGCCGTGGCGAGCGGCCAGAGCGGCGCGCCCGAACCGCCGGCGAGCACCACCGGCGTGATGCTGGGCGCCGCCGCCGCCTCCGCCCGCTCAAGCGGCGCTTTGGCCGCGGCCGGCCCG
>JBCBCG010000284.1:0-2841 GCA_038530925.1 Pseudomonadota bacterium | reverse complement strand
AGCATGCAGGGTGAATCAGAAAACCGCGCCCTAAGGAATCCCCCCTTGCGATTCCGCTTCAGGATGACCCGCTCTAGGTGTGGCGTTACTGTCGCATATACAGAGGCGCGGGGCCTTACTCGCCCACATTTAGGCCATCTGAGATGCTGCGCGGCGCGCTTCTTTCGCCACAGCGGCGGCGCCGCCGAATCGCCTTAATCGGTGGGCGGCGCTGCGGCGCCGCCGTCGCACTCGTTCGTTAACGATTTGTTAACAGTTGAAAAGCGAACGCGAATAAACCGCGCCGCTCCGCTTTTTGACAACCAATTCCCGCCACAATTCGAGCGGGGCGGATCGCGGCGCGGAATTTGTAACGCGAGATCGCCGCAGGGCCGTCTTGCCTCCGGCCGGGCCGCGATCCAAGTGCGCGGCACCGCTGGCGACAAGGCGGGGTTCTGAGGGTCGCGAGGGCGCCGGCGATCTGCGCGGCGCGCGGCGCGAGAGCGGTGGTTTCGAGGATGCGCGAGATGGCGGAGATGACGGCGGAGATGAAAAGAGTGGTCCTGTTGGATCGGGACGCGGCCGGGCGGCGCGAGGCGGCGGCGGCGCTGAGCGGGCTTTTTCCCGGGGCGGCGCTGGCTGAGGCGGCGAGCCTGCAGGAGGCGCAAGCCGGGTGGAGCGGACCAGCGCCGGACATGGTGATGGTCGGCCTCGCGCGCGACGATGCAAGCGGGCTTGAGACGCTGCGTCGCATCCGCGCGATGGCGCCGGACGCGCTGCTCTGCCTCTACGCCGAGGCGACGCCCGAAAGCGTCCGCGCGGCGCTGTGCGAGTTGCGCTGCGCCATGATCAGCACGCCGGTCTCCGCCGACAAAATCGTGGCGGCGCTCGATTGCGCGGCGGCGGAGCAGGCGCTTGGCGATCGCGCGGCGACGGCTCTGGCTTTCGCCTAACGCGTCTAGCTCCATGATTTTTCGCCGCGTTGCGTTATATTCTTATCGCAGCGCGGCGCCAGGCGCCGCCAAACGGGTGAGCGCGCCGAGAAAGGCGGGCTGAACGAAGAGGCGGCATGCGGCGCGACGATCAGCGCGACGACGATCCCAGAGGCGGGCGAGATGGAACGCCGGCGCTGGGATTGATCGCCGCGGTCCTCGCTCTGGTCGCCGTACCGATGCTGCTCACCGCGCTGCGAGATGCGGAGCCGAAATTCTCTGGCGGTCCGGCGCGGCTGCTTGAAGCGGCGCAGGCGATTGATCGGTATTGGACGACGGAGTTCGCGCGGCATTATCCGGGCGCGTCCGAGCGCTGGCGAACGCCTCGGGTCGCGTTCGTCGACGTCGCCGAGGGCGGGCGCCATGCGGAAGATGATTACGCCGGCTATTACTGGGGGCATTCGGAGTCGATCCATGTCGATTTCGACGCGACGCGGCGCGAGGGCTACCATGTTTTGGTGCTGTCGCACGAATTCGCACATCACGTGCAGAAACTCGCGGGGCTGAGCCGGCGGCTCGATCGGCTGCAGGCGCTCTCCTGGCCGCAAGCGGCGGAGGAGCTCGGCATGCGCTACGAATTGCAGGCCGAATGCATCAGCGGCGTCTGGGCGCGGGCGGCGGTGCGCTCCGGCGCGTATCTGAGCCGCATCGACGTCGACCGCTGGCGGGCGATGAACGTCTTCAGCCTCGATTCTTCGACGCATGGATCGGCGGAGCAGCGGCTGCGATGGTTCGATGCGGGCTACAATTCGGGCGACGCGTCCGAATGCGACACGTTCTCACCGAATCTACGCGCGCTTTGAGCGCATTCTCTTCGCCTGAGACGGGCGCCGCAGCCCGCGCGGAGGGCGGCGCTGCGACCATCGCGACCGGCGCGCCGCCGCTCCCGCGGCCAATGCGTCATTTTCGTGTTAGTTGCGCCACAGACCCTTTAAGCAATGCGCCATCCCACCGGCGTTAATCTTATCGAAAGCCGCGATTTCACAGATGTTGCTGTGCAAGAGGCGTTCGGCGCGGAGAGACAATGCGCAGGCCGGCGCTGCTGATTTGAAACGACTGCGCATGCAGGAGGGGTGTTATGAAAAAACTGTTGATGGCCTCTGTGGCGATGGCTGGACTGGGTTTCGCGGCGCCGGCGTCGGCTGACGACATGTTCAGCGCGAAGAGCGATGGGGATTGGATGGTCCGCCTGCGCGGTATCGCGGTGATCCCAAACGACGATGACGATCTTGGCATCGCGGGGCTTGATACGAGCATCGACACGGCGATCGTTCCGGAACTCGACATCACTTACTTCTTCACGCCGAATATTGCTGCGGAGCTGATCCTGGCGACCGCGCCTCATGAAGTGAGTGCGCAGGGTGCTGTTGACGCGAGCCTCGGCGATGTGTGGCTTTTGCCGCCGACCTTGACGCTCCAGTATCATGTGACCGAACTTGGCGCGTTTAAGCCCTATGTCGGGGCTGGCGTAAACTATACCATTTTCTACAATGAAGATGGTGGCGCATTTGATGTTGATTATGACGATAGCTTTGGCTTCGTTCTGCAGGCTGGTCTCGATTACGAAGTCGCCGAAGGTCTTTACGTCAACGCTGACGTCAAGAAGGTTTGGCTGAGCACAGATGTGACAGTAACGAACCCAGCTGCGGGCGGTGCGTTTGTGACCTCGGGCGACGTCGACATTGATCCGTGGATCATCGGTTTTGGCGCCGGCTACCGCTTCTAAGCGATAAGCGCGCTTTAGCGCGGCGTCTGCGGCGGAGACCGGGCCGATTGGCCCGGTCTTTTTTTTCTGCGAACCTTTTCGTAAACGCGTGTGGTCGATCGCTAAAATGCAACCGAATCGCCCAAATCGTGAAGCCGCGTTTAC
>JBCBCG010000283.1:0-2857 GCA_038530925.1 Pseudomonadota bacterium | reverse complement strand
TAATAATGAATCGCCATTTCATCCGACTCATTATTACACGCCAAACATTGCTGGCTTCGAGCTCGGTGTGTCGTGGGCTCCAGGAACTTCCACGGACGCTGACGGTTCGCCCGACACTGGTGACGCATGTGATGTTGACACGAACTGCGATGTGACGAACTCGAATGACGAGATCGCGATCGCCGGATCGTACGCGAACAGCTTTGGCGATGTCGATTTCGCGATCGGCGGTGGTTACTTCATGAGCGATGACGATGCCGGTGATGAGACGGTATCGTATGGCGGTGGTGTCGAACTTGGGTTTGGGCAATTCTTGCTCGGCGGTGCTGTTCGTTTCCGTGAGGAAGACGAAGGGTATGGCGGAGAAGACGGTGAGACGTGGCAGTACGGTGCTGGCGTAGAGTATAGCACTGGGCCGTGGGTCTTCGGTGTAAATGGCTTCTATCAAGAGATCGAAGTCGATGCGGTTGACGAGGATTGGGAAGGTTATGTGATCAACGTTGCGGCCGGCTACGAGCTGGGCGACGGCGTGGATATCGGCCTTAGCCTCGATTACGGTTCGGCTGAGTTCGACGACGATGATATTGATGACGAAGACGCTTTCGGCGGTGCGTTGCTGCTGGGCGTGTCGTTCTAATCGACGAACAATCGGTTGGATTTTGGAGAGCGGGCCAAGCGCCCGCTCTCTTTTTTTGTGCGATGGGGTTGTTACGGTCGCTGAGAGGTAAGGAGGACGGGTGTGCTGGGCGAGATTCGGACGCGGATTGGGAAGGCTCTGTGCGACGCGGCGCGCGCGCGGGACGCCGTGGATCTCGTGGCGGTCTCGAAGGTGCAGCCTGAAGCCCGCGTGCGGGCGGTATTGGATGCGGGTCACCGGATCTTCGGCGAGAACCGAGTGCAAGAGGCCGAGGAGCGCTGGGCCCCGCTTCGCGAGGCGTACCGGGAGATCGAACTGCGCCTGATCGGGCCTTTGCAAACGAACAAGGCGAGAGCGGCGCTGGCGCTCTTTGATGTGATCGAGTCGCTCGACCGCGATAAGCTCGCGCGGAAGCTCGCTGATGAGATGCAGGCGCAGGGACGCGCGCCGCGGCTCTATGTTCAAGTGAATACAGGAGAAGAGCCGCAGAAGGCGGGGGTTCGCCCGCAGGAAGCGGACGCGTTCATCGAGACCTGCCGCACGAGATACGGGCTTTCCATAGAAGGGCTGATGGTCATACCGCCAGCGGATGAACCGCCGACGCCGCATTTCGCGCTGCTGGCGGCGCTCGCGGAACGCAATGGGATTGAGAAGCTCAGCATGGGCATGAGCGCCGATTTCGAGCTGGCCATCGCGCAAGGGGCGACCAGCGTCCGTGTTGGGTCCGCCTTGTTCGGGGCGCGCGATTATAGCGCCGCGGCGACAGCCGGAGAGGGCGGGATCAGCGAATAAGGATCCGCGAGCGGTCAGACCAGCGCGCTAGGATCCAAAGGAGGTCGGAGCGGCGCAATGCGATGCAGCCCTCCGTGGGGCGCCGCGGCCCTCGCCAGAGATGGATGAAGAGCGCGCTGCCGTTATTCGGTATGATCGGCGCGCGGTTCGCGGTCATGACAAGGATGACGTCGTAGAGGGGATCCGCGCGCCAGAGCCGTTCATGGCTGTGAGGGTGCGGGCGCCGCACCGGTTGGTTGTACGCTGGATCTTTCGGCGCATCCGACCAGCCATCCCAAAGGCGGATCGGGCGGAAGGGGATGGCGCTACGCGGTGCGGCGAGACGGTCGGGTCGGTAGAGCCCGAATTCGATGGCGAAGCGGCCAAGGGGCGTCGCGCCGTCCCCTTCGCGCTTCGCCCATCGCCGCCCGCCGCGGCCGAGGGCGCAGGGCGCCCGTTTGCCGCGGAACCACGCATCTCCAAAACCGGTGATGAGAAGATCATCGGACGAGGCGCGAGCGTGGAGAGACGCCGTCATAGGAGATGCCCGCTCTTGTCGGCTTTGATGCGCAGATAGGCCTCATTATGCGGTCCGGGCGGGATGACCAATGGCAGCCTCTCCACCACCTCAACGCCCGCGCTTTCCAGCGCTTCGAGCTTCTTTGGGTTGTTGGTGAGCAAGCGCGCGCGGCGAAAGCCCAGCGCCGCGAGAATATCGCCGCCATCCCTCAAAAGGCGCTCATCATCGCGAAAGCCGAGCCGCAGATTAGCCTCCACCGTGTCGAAGCCTTGCTCTTGCAGGCGGTAGGCCCTGAGCTTGTTGGTGAGCCCGATGCCGCGGCCCTCCTGTTGCAGATAGATCAATACGCCGCCGCCCGCCCCAGCGATCGCCTGAAGAGCGGCGCGGAGCTGCGGACCGCAATCGCATTTGAGCGAGCCGAAGAGATCCCCGGTGAGACACGCCGAATGGAGCCGCGTCACCACCGGCGCCGCGCGGTCGGGCGCGCCGATCTCGAGCGCGTAATGCTCGTCGCCGCGGCCCTCCCGCCGCATCACACGCAGGCGCGCGGCGGCGGTTTCAGCGCCGATCGCGATCGGAAGCGGAGCGGACATCGCTTCGCGCCAAAGCGCGGCGCGCGCGGGGCCGGCCCCTTCCGCAGCGTCGCGTGGCAGGGCTGTGAGATCGTGTGTTTGGGCGAGGGCGCGTATGGCCTCGGCCTCGCCCGGCGCGATGAGAGCGGCGGGCAGAAGCGGCGCGGCGCGGCAAAGGGCGAGGGCGGCGCGGTCGAGCGCCGCGTCGCCCTCGCGCAGGGTGAGATGCGGGCCGAGCAAGGGCCGCTCGAGGTCGAGCGCGGGATCGGCGACAGCGCGGGCGTAGGCGGCGCTATGATCGTCGCGCATGGTGAGCCTCGCGCAGCTCACCATCATCATCCACCAACAGAATTTTCT
>JBCBCG010000282.1:0-2891 GCA_038530925.1 Pseudomonadota bacterium | reverse complement strand
GGCGCGGACGCCTTCGACATCATGACGCGCAGCACGCCGCGCGCCTATCTCGAGCTGTCCGGCCCATGACCGGATGGAACGGATGCCCCGCGACGACGAGGTTCTGCAGATACGGGCTGACGCCGAGGAGGAGGAGGCACAAGACGCCGGCGCCGAAGGAGGCGGCTGCGAGGGGGAGGATCTCGGCGATGCGGCCGCGCGCGCGCCAAAGCGCGGCGAAGCCGACGAAGAGCAAGACGAAGACCGCGAAGACGAGGCCGGTGAATTTCAGCGTCGCCGAAAGGATGATGGCGGCGGTCAGGATCAGGAGCGGCGCTCGGCCTTCGGCGGCCTTGAGATCCGGGCCGAGCCAGATCAGATGCGCGCCGGCCAGCGCGATCAACGCCAGCGCGGCGAAGGAGGCGCCGTCGATGTAAAAGCTGAGCGCCTGGGCCGAAGCGACGGCGTTGAGCGCCAGCGCCGCGCCGAAGAGAGCCGCCCAAAGCCAGGCGAAGCCCGCGATCCGGCGGAGGAGCGCGGCCGCGTAGAGGCCGGTCAGCGCGATCAGCAGCGGGTTGAAGAACTTCGCCGTCTCGATCGCGCCGGTAAGCCCATAGACCGCCGCGCCGAGCGCGCCGGCGGCGCGCGGGTAATGATTAATCCAAAGATCGAGCTCGCCATCGACGAGCCCGACATCGGCGACGCGAAAGCTCTCCCAAACCGGGTTCCAGCCGCGGGCGAGCTGGATCACCAGCTCTTGGTGATAGTGCTGGCCGTCCCACGACCAGTCGTAAACGGAACCGGCGAGCAGGATCGCGGCGAGCCAAAGCACGGTGATTAAAAGGAGCGCCGCGGTCAGGGCGCTCTCGGCGCCGAGGGGCGCGCCTTCGCTGAGGAGGCTCGCGCTCCGGCCCGCGCGCGCGCCGGCGGGGCGGTCTGGGGCGATGATCCAACGCAGCGCGGCGGCGGCGGCGCCCAGCGCGAGCAGCGCCGTGAGCCAGGCGAGGGTCGGCGCGCCGATCCCGAGCCCGATGATGAAAAGCAGCGAGGCGGCGCAGAGAAGGCCAAGGATCAGCGCCATGGATCCTGCGACGGCGAGAATGAGGGTCTCGCCGCCTCGTTCGCGAAGGGAAGCGTCGCGCCGGCGCGCGGCCGGGGCGTCGTCGGCGTCGCCGATCGGGCCGGAGCCCGCGCTTGCTTTCAGCTCAGGGGAGGGCTGGTCCATCGCTGCTCCTCGGATGCTCCTCGCCGCGGCGTTCGGCGCGCGCGGGGCTTCTGCCTCGGAGCGACGCGAGGCAAATCTTGGGCCGAACGCGCGTCAGGCGGGCAGCGGCGCGCTCCGCCGGGCGAGGCTGCGGCTTTCTCTGGCGATCCAGGCGGTGAGATAGAGCCCGGCGACGCCGCCGAGATTGATCGCGAGCCACATCTCCCAGCCGCCGCGCCATTCATTGGCGATGGCGGTGCCGAGCATCGACATCAAGACGCCGACCATGAAGATGGCGAGCGCGTATTGACCCATCAGAACAATCGGCCGCGCCCAGGCCGCTTGGAGATGATCGTTCAGGCTCTTCCAGGCGACGCCCACGAGATAGGCGGTGCAGAAGAAATGGAGCACCCGCAGCGGCGCGAGGTTTGTTTTGTGATCGCGCGGGATGAGATCGGCGCGGAGCTCGGCCGCCCAATCGCCGAGATTGCGCAGGCCGAAATGGCTGATCAGGATCGAGAACAGGACAAATCCGATGGCGGCGGCGGTCAGCATCCAATTGCGCGGCGGCGCCGGTAAGATGCCAGAGGCGATGAAAAAGCCGCCGAAGAAGTAGACTTGCCAGGCTAGCGGGTTGAAGAACCAGCCGCCCGCGGCGTGCTGCAGATTGGCGTCCGTCGCCTGCACATAGGCGTAGAGCGCCAGGCAGGCGGCCACAGGAACCAACGGATGGATCCGCGCCAGCAGCACCACCGCCGGCATCGCGATCAGCATCACGAGATACATCGGCAAGATGTCGGAGCGTCCAGGCTGCGCCTCGAGTGTGAATAAAAGGCCGGCGGCGCGCTCGAAATTATCGATGAACGAGGAAAGACCGAACTGACCGAGGATCGGCGATCCCGGGATCATCGCCGCCAGCGCCAGCCCGAACATCGCCGAGGCCAGGGTCATCAGGATATGCGCCCAATAGACCTCCCAAACCCGGTAGCCGACCCGCAGGGTTCCGAGCGCTGGGCCGTGCGATTGAAACACGCGGTAGAAGGCGAGGCCCGAGGCGAAGCCGGAGCAGAACACGAAGGTGTCGGCCGCGTCGGTCAAGCCGAAGCGCGCCGGGATCCAATTGTTCCAGCTGTTGCCCAGCACATGGGCCATGAAGATGATGTTCAGCGAGAGGCCGCGGAAAAAATCGAGGCGCGCATCCCGCGGGCCCCGCGGCGGCGCCGCCGCGCGCTTCGGCGAGGAGGTCTGCGCCGGCGCGCCGGTTCGCGGCGTCTGTTTCGCGGGCTCGTTCATGGGGTCCCTTTTTGGATCGCGCCGCCGCACGGCTCTCGGCCCGCGAAGTTCAGGCCTGCGAAGTTCAGGCCCGCGAAGTTCAGGCCCGCGAAGGTCAGGCCCGCGAAGGTCAGGCGCGCGAAAGTGCACAGTGAAGACCCTAAGGCGACACCGGGGCGAAAACCTGGCGAAGCGTGGCGCCGCGCGCACAGTTTCGACCGCGCCGCGCCGCGGCGCGGCGAAGCGCCGGATGCGGCGCCGCGCGGTTGGCGCTACAAGCCCCCGCGAGAGCGTCGCGCCCGCGCCCCGCGCCGCCGCGCGCCCCCCTTTCGCGCGCCAGCACTTTCGCGCGCCTGACCTTCGCGGGCTCGTTCATGGGGTCCCTTTTTGGATCGCGCCGCCGCACGGCTCTCGGCCCGCGAAGTTCAGGCCTGCG
>JBCBCG010000281.1:0-3079 GCA_038530925.1 Pseudomonadota bacterium | reverse complement strand
TGCGGCGGATCCGGCGCGCCTCAACGCCTTCGCAGGCTTCCGGTTCCATCAAGGCATGATGCGCAGCCCGCGCTTTGAGCTGATCGGCGCCGACGGCGCGGCGGGCTTCGCCCATATCGCGCCGCGCCCGCTGGCGCCCACGGGCTTTGAGGCGCTGCGGGACGCCTTCCGCGCGGCCCAGCGCGGGCGGCCGGATCTCTGGGCGATACTGCGCGCGGGTATGGATGCGCCTTATCTCGCGCGGCTCGCCTGGTGGCGCCTCGCCAAACGCCGCCTGCTCTGGCCGAGCCCCTCAGCCTATCAGCTGCATCTCGTGATCGAGCAGGCGCCTGATCCGGATAACCGGCTTCGCCTTGGCGCGCGCCGCGATCCTCTTGGCGCGCCGATCGCCGAGATCGATTGGGCGCCGGGCGAGGCCGATGCGCGCGCCTTTCGCAAGATGGCGCGCGCCTTCGCCGCGCATTGGCGCGATTGCGGATATGAGACGCGCTTCGGGCCGCTGGTCTGGCGCAGCGCGCCGGACGCGATCGCGCTCGGCGATCTCAGCGACGCGGGCGATGTGTTCCATCCGGTGGGCACGACCCGGATCGGCGCTCATCCAGCGGAGGCGGTGGTCGATCCTTCGCTCGGCGTCTTCGGCCTGCCCGGCCTTTACGCCGCCTCCACCAGCGTCTTTCCCAGCTCCGGCGGCGCGAACCCGACCATGACGCTGATCCTGCTGACCCTGCGTCTGGCCGAGCATTTGACGGCGCTGCATCGCCGCGGCGCCGACGCTCTTCCGCATCGACGCGCGGCGCCCTAAGAGCGGCGCATGACTGACACGCATCCTCTCCGCATCGGCGTCGCCGGGCTCGGCACCGTCGGCGCCGGCGTCCTCAAAATCCTCGAAGCCCATGGGCCGCGGCTCGCCGCGCGCGCGGGCCGCCCGATCGCGCTTCGCGCCGTCTCCGCGCGCACGCGCGGGCGCGACCGCGGCGTCGACATCTCCGCCTTCGAATGGGAAGATGATCCGGTGGCGCTGGCGCGGCGCGAGGATATCGATCTCGTCGTCGAAGTGATCGGCGGTTCGGACGGCCCGGCCAAGGCGACTGCGGAGGCGGCGCTGTCTCGCGGCGCGCATCTTGTGACCGCGAACAAGGCCCTTCTGGCCGAACATGGGCTCGCCCTCGCCGCAAGCGCCGAGGGCTCGGGCGCGGCGCTGCGCTATGAGGCCGCCGTGGCGGCGGGCATCCCGATCGTCAAAGCGCTGGGCGAGGGCTTGGCCGCGAACGCGATCACGCGCGTTTACGGCGTGCTGAACGGGACCTGCAATTACATCCTGACCGAGATGGCGCGCACCGGCCGCGATTACGCGGACATCCTCGGCGACGCGCAGGATCTCGGCTATGCGGAAGCCGATCCGACGGCCGATGTGGGCGGCTTCGACACCGCCCAGAAATTGGCGCTGCTCTCCGCCCTCGCCTTCGGCGCGCGGCCCGATTACGGCGGCGTCTCGATCGAAGGGATCGAGCGCATCGCGCTTCAAGACATTCAAAGCGCCGAGGCGCTCGGCTACCGCATCAAACTCGTCGGCGCGGCGGAGCGGATCGGCGAGGGGCTGATCCAGCGGGTCGCACCCTGCCTTCTGCCGGCGGACAGCGCCATCGGCGGGCTCGACGGCGTGACCAACGCCGTGGTGTGCGACGGCGATTTCGTCGGGCAGACGATTTATGAAGGCCCAGGCGCGGGCCAAGGCCCAACCGCCTCGGCGGTGGTGGCGGACATCTTCGAGATCGCCGCCGGCGTGCGCCGCCCCGCCTTCGGGCAGCCCGCCTCAGCGCTCAACGCCCTTGACCGCGTGAGCCCGGACCGCATTCGCGCCGCGCATTACATGCGCCTCACCTTGCGCGACAAGCCGGGCGTTCTGGCCAAAGTCTGCGGCTGCCTTGGCGATGAAGGCGTCTCGATCCATCAAATGCGCCAAGAAGGCGGCGCGCCGGACCCGGCGATGGTGATGATCACCACGCATGAGGGCGAGGACCGTCCGCTGCGCGACGCGCTCGCGGCGATCGCGCGGCTTGAGGTCTGCAGCGCCGAGCCTGTGGCGATGCGCATCCTGGAGCCTTAATCGGCGGCAGTCCCGTCGGTGACCGCCTCTGTGCGGACGGCGCGCGCCGGCGCGGCGGCGGCTGGTTCGCTTTGCGCCTCGGCGAAGGGCGCGGCGCTGAGCGGCGTCGCGAACGCCTCCGCCGCGGCTTTCCACACCGGCTGGCAATCCTCAAGACGCAGCGCCAGCTCATAGCTCGGCCGGCCATCCTCGAATTGGTAGCGATGCCGGATCTCGCCGCCCGCCTCCAGCAACATGCGCTCGATCCGGCTGGCGAACGGGCAAGAGCTCTGCGCGAGATTGGCGCGCGCGCGGCGCAGCACGCGCGTCTTGGCCTCTTGCGTCGGCGGCGCGAAATCGGCGGCGCGGCTCGACAGGATGGTGATTTCGAACAACACGCCGTCGGCGCCGCTCTTCACGCCTTGCACGCGCAAACCGCCATCGATCTTGCGGCCGATCGCCCCTTCAATGCGCGCGGCGACGCGCCGCGCGTAATCTTCAATCTCTTGGCTCGGCGCCACAGCCTCGCGATCCATCAGCCGCATCGGCTCGCCCTGGCCGCTTTGCACGCGCTCTTCGCCGCATCCTGTCAAAAGGCCCGCGCCGCCAAGCCCCAGAAGCAGGCCGATCGCGAAGAACCAGCTCATTCGGGCGCCGCGCGGCGGGCCGCCGACGCTCCTTATCCGCTCGATCACCCGTCGCCTTCGCCACGCGCTCATGCGCCATCGCTCAGCCATCGGCGTCTCTCCCCGCTTGCCGCCGCGCTCGCCAGAGCCAAGCCGCTTCCAGGAGATTGCGGAAAGATCATGACGAAGCGGAGGCGAGCCGCGATGGATCAAACGCCGAGGCCCGGGCGCCCCGATTCCGGTCTCGGATGCGCGTCCCAGGCGGGATCTGTGTCGCGCCGCGCCTCCCCCGCGCGAAACGCGGCGGCGCCGCGCGGCGGCGCCTCGGCGCGGCGCCCGCCCGTCAGCGGCCGCGCGGCGCCGGTGG
>JBCBCG010000280.1:0-3093 GCA_038530925.1 Pseudomonadota bacterium | reverse complement strand
CCGTCGAGCGCTTTGGCTTCGAGCGGCGAGAACTCGCCGGCGCGATCGGCGGAGCGGATGCGGTGTTCCTCGATCCGGAGCCCGAGACGCCGGAAGGTGCTCGACGGGTCCGCGGCGAGTTTGCGGGCCATCACGCGGCCAGTGTCGAACACCATCCGCGCCGGTTTCATTTTCGTGGCCGCGGCGTAGACATCCGGCCCGGCCTCGCCATCGGCCGCGAGCAGATAGAGCGCCACGGCCGCGGCCATGGTGCTCTTCGCGTTCTTGCGAGCGACTTCGAGATAGGCGGTGCGGAAGCGGCGAAGCCCGGTCTCCCGCTCCCGCCATCCATTGAGCGAGCCGATATACCACGCCTGCCAGGGCTCAAGCCGGATCGTCTCACCGCGGGCCGCCCATTCGGCTTTGGCGTGCGGCATCGCCTCGACCCAAGCGCAGAGAAAATTGGCCTCGCTGGCGTCCCAGAGATACGGGCCGCCCGCCTCCGCGCGCTCAAGATCGCGGAGATGGCGCTCGCAGGCGAGCCGGACATAGCGCCCCGCCGTGATCTCACCGGCGACGACGCCCTCGACATAAGCGGAGATCGCCGCGTCGTGGTTCGGAAGAAAAACCGCGCCGTCCATGGCTACGCCTTCACGCTCCGGCGCTCAGCCATGGACAGCACATTGGCGCCGCCGGCCTCAGGCGCGGCGGCCTTATCAAGCTCGGCCAAGAACGACGATTGAAGCGCGCCAGACGTCTTGATGCGCGCCGCCGGGGAAAGACCAAGCTCGCCGACGCAGGAGCGGTATTCTTTGGCCGCCGCCGCCCGCGCCTGGGCCGCGCCGCTCATGAACCCCTTATCGCCAACCTCTCTTGCTTCAACGTCGGCGTTAGCCTTCTCGGGGTCCGCCAACGTGGCCTCGCCTTCGGCGATCTTGCAATCGAGCGCGTGCCAGCGCGCATAGGCTCGGGCGGCCATTTCGATCAAAGGCGCATCGCTGCGGCCAAGCTCGCCGGCTTCCGAGAGATCGGTTGCGATGGTCCAATAGAGGTCTTGCGCCAAGTCGCAGAAATGCGCAGGCGGCGGCGTGAAGGTTTTGGTGGTCGCCTTGGCGAAGCGCAGCCCGCGCGCGCCGGTCTTGGCGAGCCGGCCGCCAAGCTTCGACTTGCGACCCGCCCCGCTCACGAGACCCCCCCATCAAATTCGTCTCGCGCAAAAATATGGCTGCCCTCGCCGGTCCCTAGCGCGGCCTCAACAGCGATTTTAGGCCCCCTACCGGTGCGCTCGGCGGCGCGTTCTTCCGCCTGTTTGCGGCCGTCATGGCAGGATTTGCAGAGGCTTTGGAGGTTATCGAGAGCCCAAAACAGCACTGGATCGCCGCGATGCGGGCGCTTGTGATCCACGACCTCGGCCGAGGTGAGGATGTCGTTTTCGAGACAGTAGCGGCAAAGCGGCTCGCGGTTGAGCTGCACCTGACGCAGTCGCCTCCACTTCGCGAGCTTGTACCAGCTCCGCCAAGGCTTCTCGGCGCGCTGCGCGTCATGGCGGCGGCCACGGGCGCGCTTGGCCGCCTCGGCCGCCGGCGCATGGCGCGCGCAATGCGTGCTCCCGATCGCGACCAGCGCCCGGCAGCCCGGATGAGCGCATTGCCGGCGAATTGCCATCAGAGATCGAACTCTTCGCGGAAGCTGGCGCTCAGCGTGTAGGTGCTTCGCGTCAGCTCGGCGACCGTCCAGCTCTTGCAGCTCCATTTAAGCGCAGTCGCCTCGCCCGGCGGCGTCCAGAGGAACGCCTCCGAGCCGCCGCGCGCGGCAAGGAAATCGCTGATCGCCACCATCTCCGCCGAAGCGATCCCGCGCCATTCCGGCTCGATCTCGCGGCGGATGTTCGCCGGACCGCGCCGGGCGCGCTGCGAATACCCGCCCTCGAACTCAGCGCGCACCACGCGCGCGCTGCGGGTCGAGACGATCCCGAGCGCCGGCGCGGTGGTGGTGATGAGGGTCTGCATGGTCCTTCGATCGAGAGGCGGTCTTCCGAAACGCAAAGCGCGCCGCGGAGGGGGACTCCGGGCGCGCTTCTTCGGATTGATAGGGAAATTGATAGGTTCGTGTTTCCGATTTTGTCAACACGCTTTACAAGATCTTGTGTTTTCAGAGGCTTGCGCACATAGATCCAGAACAGTGGTTTTTCGCTGCGCTTCGGAGCCCCTCAGAACACCCGAAACGGCCCCGTTTCACGCTCCGCGAACCAGCGGCGCAGCCCGCGCCAAAGCCTCGCGGAGCGCCTGGCGGAGCGCTGCGCCACGCGCTTTGCAGCCCTTTCCGGTCCCAGTCATGGCGCGCAGGCTGACGCCCTCGATCGCGAAAGCACGCAGCACATCCCAAAGCGTGCGCGCCTCGCAGCCGTCGAGCGCGACAGTCTCGGCCGCGAGGGTCGCGCGGAGCCGCGATAAGCGGCGCTCAGCGGCGACCAGCATGGTGCGCGTGCGATCTGCGATGAGCGCGTCGCGCCCGGTTGCGACCGTATCGTCGAGCGCGCCGCGCAGACGCGACAGCCGCTCCGCTTGCTCGGCCAGATCCTCGACCGCGAGCCCCGCGGCGCGCAGATCATCCGGCAGCTGGACGCGAGGATCATGCAGCACGGTGCGGCGGCGCACCCGCAGATGGCTCCCGCCTTCGCTCTCGCGCGTCACGACCCGGTCCACAAGCGCATGCGGCGAGCCCATATCCTGCGGTCCCTTCAGAGCGCGGCGCGTGGCGGCGAGCCGCGCCAGGCGCGCCTCAAGCGCCTCTTGCGTCGTCGCAGCCCGCGTCGCGCGCGCCGAAGGCGGCGCAGCCAGAACGGCGATGGGCGGCCCGTCGATCGCGGGAGGCTGGGCCAGCGGCGCTGGCATGGCGCGGCGGCGCTTCTGATCAAAGGCTTTGCGGCGGCGGGCCTGGCGGCGGCGCTCCGCCAGGGCTTCGGCCGCGCGAAGCGGCGAGGGCGCGCGGCGCTCGATCCGCCGCCGCGCAGGGCGCGCGCGCGATGGCTCGCGAGAGGGACCACTCAACTTGAAGCGCTTTGCCAGCTCGCCAGTCACGGGCGCGCCGATATAAAGAAGATCGCGAGAGCGG
>JBCBCG010000279.1:0-3150 GCA_038530925.1 Pseudomonadota bacterium | reverse complement strand
CTCTTCGCGCTCGGCGATGTCGAAGCGCGTGATCCGGGCCCAAAGTGACCCGATCGTCATGATTGGTGAGGATCTCGACCCGCTGCGCCGCGCCGTCGCCCGCCGCCTCCACATCGACGCCGATGAAGGCCGCGTCTTCGACTTCGATGCCGATCTTCTCCACTGGCGTCACAAGATAATGACGTCCATCCTCTTCGCGACGCAAGATGCCGCCGAAAAGCCGAACCAACGCCTCGCGCCGGATCGGCGAGCCAAGATAAGTCCAGGAGCCGTCGCGGCGGATGCGGATGTCGAGATCCCCGCAAAATGGCGGATCCCAAAGATGCACCGGCGGCGGCGCGCGCCGCCCCGACGCGTGAGCCGCGGCGCCCGCGCTCTGCGCGAGCGCGTCGAGATCTCCGCCCGCCGCGCCGTTCGCCTTCGCCTCGCGCGACGCCCCAACGGGCGCGTCTTCATCCTTTCGTCCCGCCATGCTCCGCCTCTTGTGATCCGTTTCGCCGGCCGCGTCGCGCGCCAGCGGTTGGAAACCGGCCCGTTCACCGCTTTATTAGTCTGAGGCGCGGCGCGCGGCGAGGCCTGCCGGCCGCGAAGGTGCGGAGATGGCTGGACAGGATCGCCTTTGGCGGGAAACTTGCGGCGCCGCGGCATGGCGGCGTGGCGCGCCGTCGGGATCTCGCGCCGCAGGAGAAGCGGGCGCCGCACTGTCGCCTGGCGAGCCGCTTGAATTGCGAGACCGAATTAGATTTCGAACGGAAGGGTGATGCGGATGGCGGTCGATTTGCAGGAGAGCGGCGCCTTCGACGGCGATCCGGTGGCGGCGGTGGAAAGCGCGGCGGCCGCGCTGGCGACGGCGCGCGGCGAGATCGCGAAACGCGTGATCGGACAGGAAACGGTTGTCGAACAGGCGATGATCTCGCTGCTCTGCGGCGGGCACGGCCTGCTTGTCGGCGCGCCGGGCCTGGCGAAAACCCGCCTGGTCGAGACCATCGGTGGCGTGCTCGGGCTCGACGCCAAACGCGTGCAGTTCACGCCGGATCTGATGCCGGCCGACATTCTCGGCGCCGAGGTGCTTGAGGAGACCTCCGGCGGCGGGCGCGATTTTCGTTTCATCGAAGGCCCGATCTTCTGCCAGCTCCTGATGGCGGATGAAATCAACCGCGCCAGCCCGCGCACGCAATCGGCGCTGCTGCAGGCGATGCAAGAGCATCATGTCTCCGTCGCCGGCCAGCGCCGCGACCTGCCCGCGCCGTTCCATGTGCTCGCGACGCAAAACCCGATCGAGCAAGAGGGCACTTATCCGCTGCCCGAGGCGCAGCTCGACCGTTTCCTGCTCGAGATCGACGTGCCCTTCCCGAGCGCCGAGGCGGAGCGCGAGATCCTGCTTTCGACAACAGGCGCGACGGAGGCCGAGTCGCGTCAGGCGCTCAGCGCGGCGCAGCTGATGGGGCTGCAGCGGCTGGTGCGGCGCTTGCCGGTCGGCGACGCCGTGCTTGATGCGATCTTGGCGTTGGTGCGGAGCGCGCGGCCGGGCGAGCCCGGCGCGCATGAAGAGGCTGACAAGCTCGCTTGGGGGCCGGGCCCGCGCGGCGCGCAATCGCTCGCGCTCGCCGTGCGCGCCAAGGCGCTGCTCGATGGTCGCTACGCGCCGAGCCTCGGCGATGTGGCGGCGCTGGCGCCGGCGGCGCTGAAACACCGCATGGCGCTCACCTATTCCGCGCGCGCTGAAGGCGCGACCGTTTCCGCCGCGATCGACGCCATGGTCGAGGCGGCGCTCGGCGCGGCGCGGCGGGCCGCGTGAGCGCGACCGTCTCTCCCTTGCGCCGGACCGACGCCGCCGCGCTGCGCGGCGAGGCGGAGCGGCTGGCCGCCGCGCAAGGCTCGCTCATGGCGCGGGCGCAGCGTTTGGCGGCGACGGTGTATCTGGGCGCCCATGGACGGCGCCGGCCTGGCGTGGGCGAGACCTTTTGGCAGTATCGCCACGCCTCGCCGGGCGATCCGCTCGGCTCGGTGGATTGGCGGCGCTCCGCGCGGTCGGACGCGGTTTTCGTGCGCGAGACGGAGTGGGAGGCGGCGCAAACGGTTCGGCTCTGGTGCGATCGGAGCGCTTCGATGCGTTTTCGTTCGGAAGGCGCGCCGGTGAGCAAGGCGGATCGCGCCGCCGAGTTGACGGCGGCGCTCGCGATCCTGCTCGCCCGCGGCGGCGAACGCACGGCGCTTCTGAGCGCCGATCCCAAGGCTGGCGCGCCGCGCCCGAGCCTGGGCGAGGCGCATCTCTCCCGCGTGGTGGACGCGCTCGGCCGGGATGAAGCGCATGAGTTCGGCGCTCCGCCGGATCTTGGGCCGGCGCGCGGCGGGCGCGTCGTGTTCGTCAGCGATTTCTTCGGCGACGAGGCGGCGGCGCTCGGCGCGATCGACGCGGCGGTCCAGCGCGGGCTGAGCGGTTTCGCGCTGCAGGTGAACGATCCGCTGGAGGAGAGCTTTCCCTTCGACGGGCGGATCGTGTTCGAGAGCATGGGGCGGAGCCTCTCTTACGAAACCGAGCGCGCCAGCGCGCTTCGCGAGGATTATCTCGCGGCGCTCGCGGCTAGGCGCGGGCGCCTGGCGGAGGCGGCGCGGCGGGCCGGCTGGGGCTTTGCGACGCACCGCACCGATGAAAGCGCCGCGCCGGCGCTGTTGTGGCTGGCGCGCGGGCTCTCCGAGACGACCGGCGGGTGAGGCGCTCCGAAAGATGAATGGGACGCGGACCGAGATGAGAGTGCGATCATGCTGAGCGTCGGCGCCCTTGGATTTCTGCAGCCCTGGTTCCTCGCCGGGCTGCTCGCCTTGCCGCTCTTGTGGCTTCTCCTGCGCGCGACGCCGCCGCGGGCGCGGCGCATCGCCTTTCCCGGCGTGCGCGTTCTGCTCGGGCTGGAGGATCGGGAGCGCACGCCGCAGCGCACGCCGCTTTGGCTCTTGCTCCTGCGCATGGCGGCGGCGGCCCTGCTGCTGCTCGCTTTCGCCGAACCGCTGCTCAACCCCAAAGCGCGCAGCGCGTCCGACGGGCCGCTGCTTCTGGTGATGGATGGCGGCTGGGCCTCCGCTCCTGATTGGGCGGCGCGCCGCGGCGCGGCCGAGGACGCGCTGCGTCAAGCGGCGGAGCGGGATCGACCG
>JBCBCG010000278.1:0-3201 GCA_038530925.1 Pseudomonadota bacterium | reverse complement strand
CGCGTTCGACGCGCACGCCGCGGTCGCGGAACCATCGTAAGGCTCGAACGAGAAAGCCGGTCGCGGAGGCGCGCCTCTCATCTGACAGGACTTCGACAGAGGCGAGCCTGGTGGCGTCGTCGATCGCGACAGGAATGAAGTCTCAGCCGACGCCGCGGCTATTGATTTGACCGGCCCTGTTTCCGGTGATGCGATGGCCATCCGTTCGAACCGCCCGAGCTTTTTGATGTCGATATGGATCAACTCGCCGGGCCGCTCTCGCTGACATCGCCGCGGCGGCTCCTTGGGCTCGAGCGCTTTGAGCCGCCCGATCCCCGCGGCGCGCAGCCATCGGGCGATGGTGGAGCGCGCCAGCGTCAGCCGTTCGGCGATCTCGGCGCTGGTCATCCGATATTCTCGCCGAAGATGCTGCGCGACGGCGCGCCAGTGGTCCGCATGGCTGTTCCCAGGCCGGGCGGCCGCGCTTAGCGATTGAGGAGCGCCGCGCGCCCGCCCTCCTTCCAGCGCCGCAGCTATTTGTAGACGGTGCGAACCGAGACGCCGAACTCCTCGGCGATCTTCGCCACAGGCCGACCCGCCGCATGGCGGGCGACCATGAGGTCTCGACGCTGGACAGTGGTCCGAGCATTCTGATGCGGGTTGTTCATCCTTGGAGCCGTGAGCTCGAGGTTTGGCGATCACAGCTTCCCGGCTTCAGCCCGGATGAACAACCTTCCGAGACTCCACAGCTAGAGCATCCTCGCGTCGTTCCGAGTCGACAAAGGGATTCCCATTTTGGGGCTGAGGTGATTCAAGATATGGGCTGGTGAAGGAGGCCAGCCCCCCTATGGCCAAGACGCTCTCTCTCGATTTGAGACGCCGCGTCATCGACGCGATTGAAGGCGGGATGAGCCGGAGCGAGGCGGTTCGGGATCGGCCGGGCGACGGCGATCCGATGGTGGTCGGACTGGCGCGAGACCGGCTCGGCGGCGGCCCGGCCCAAAGGCGGCGGCCCGGCCCAAAGGCGGCGGCCTCAGATCCGGACGGGTCGACCGTTTCCACGACGCGATCTTCGCCATGGTCGAGGCCGAGCCGGACATCACTCTTGCTGAGATCGCTGAGCGCCTGCAAGTCGAGTACGGCGAACGCTTCGCCGCCAGCACCGTCCACACCTTCTTCCGCCGCCATGGCGTCAGCTGGAAAAAAAACCGCGCGCGCCGCCGAGCAGGCGCGTGAGGATGTCTCCGCACGACGTGAAGCTTGGTTCGAAGCGCAACCCGGCCTCGATCCTGAGCGGTCGGCTGATCAGGCGCGGGGAGGACACGGCTTGGGCGGCGAGGGGATCGGCTCTCAATCGCCCCAAAAGGTGCGAAAGCGGATCTTGTTATATTCCGGCAGCGCGTCCGCGCCGCCTTGGATGTGCGTCTCGGCGAGCTCCCGCAGCGCCCGCTCGTCTTCGGGCTCCCACGGGTCGATCTCGCCATCCTCGAGCCGCCTTTCGAACGTGTCGATGGCGTGCTTTTCGAGGTCAGGCCGCACTTTAAGAATAGTGTACAGTCCGGCGAATCCGAAAGGTTCCGCCTTGTATCCCGTCCAAGGAAAATCACCCTCCATTTTCGTAATCTCATACACTAGGAGGTTCGGGTCGAAGTCATTGGCCGGCAAAAAAGACCTCTTCAGATGGGCGAAATCTCTGACTGCTTGACGCAGCGGGACTCCCTCCGCTATCGTTTCATTCCGAATTCAAGCACGTTCTCGGTGCAGGCCATAATGCTCCAGCATGCGGTGGAAAACGCCTTGAAAATTCCCGCACTCCCCTGGTTCCGGCTGCCGCGCCAGGTACCACACGCTGCCGATTTCTGACACTTGATGAGCGTGCAGAATAAAGTCTGGCTCGGTTTCAATCCAATCCTCCGCCATGGGACCTCCCTACGCGATGAACGGCCCAGGCGTAAGCCTGAGCCGCGTGGACGTTATTGATGGATCCCTTGGCGGGCAAGGCAATCGCGCAGACCCGTGGGTAAGTCCCGCACTCCGCCTGGCAACCACTCGCGGGCATGAGCCGCTTTGGCGGCATCCAGTTCCGCCCGATTTTGGGCTCTATTGATGCGGTCGATCAACACGTCGTGGAACCTTTTCGAGATCGCGCGCGATTCGCCACTGAGTGTCGTGCCTTCAAAATGAGTGATGAGCGTCTTTGTCTCCGGGTCTTTGATCCGCATTGTCTTTGTATCGCTGCGAAAGCCGAATCCGCGGATTTCTTCCGCACCGACGCCCAATTCATGAAGCTTCGGCGCCATCGTCACCATGTACCATTCGTGCAGTCGTTTCGAGGATCGGAACCGGCGAGCGACTTATTCCCACCGCTTTGGGTCGTCGGCCCAAAGGCGAAGGGGATCCGTCCCTTTTGGCGTCTTGTTGAACCAGTCGTCGAACCCTCCCCGGATCGTAGGAACGTCACCAATCCGTTTCTTAAACTCTTCGAGGCTTTCCAACTGTCGCGCCGTTTCGAGCTGCTTATTTATCTTGCGATCATTCCGCCAGGCCGGGCCCCCGGCGTAGCCCGCCGGAGCCATTGGATCGACGCGGCCGCCTTTGGGCGTTTCGAAGACGTCGGCCCCGGCAGTCGCCCGCCCTCCGTTCCCTAGCGCGCCGGCGCCGGCCGGGGCGAGGCCGCCGAAATCATCGTCATCCCCCTCGGAGGGCGCTCTGGGCGCGGCGGAGGATCTCTTGCGCGTCCGCGCTGAGACCGCGGAGCGCTTCGCCTGCAGCCGCGCTGCCGGGCAAGGTCTCGGCCAGACGAAGCGCCGCCTCGGTTTGATCCTCCCAGGCGGCGCGCTCGGCGGCGCGGAGCGCGTCTTCGTCGATCTCATGCGCGCGGAAGGCGGCGCGCGCGGCCTGCGAGGCGACCTGGGCCGAGCGGATGGCGCCGACGCCCTCGATCATCTCCCGCGGCGCGTCCGGCGGCGAGACGACCGTGTCATGCGCGCCGGAGAGAGCGCCGCCGACGACGCCCGCCGAGGCCTCCAGGGCGACCTCCGCGCCTGATTGGCGCTTGCGCGACGGCGCTTGGTTCTGCGCGAAGATCAGGAAATCCTCATGATCCTTCGCTGAGTAGCGCTGCGGGTTCGCCACGAACGCGCCGATCCAATGGCGCGGATCGACGCGGCGGCCGTCTTCATCGCGATGGTCGCCCCACGCGACGCGCGCGACGAAGCCGGG
>JBCBCG010000277.1:0-3223 GCA_038530925.1 Pseudomonadota bacterium | reverse complement strand
CCGAATCTGACGAGATTGGCGGTGACTCCACCATCGGCGGACCCAAAAAATAGAGCATGCTTTATCCGACCGACCGCGATTAAAGTTCAAAACCTGAATCTTTATTCGACGAAGGAGTAATTTATCGAGAAAAACAAAATAGTATAATCAGCGTGGACGCTTTGAATTGCGACATTCGAAGAGTGTGCGGCTGAGAATGCATCAAGGTTTATTGTTCACTGAGGCGGCGATTATCATTTCCGCCTCGGTGAGTGTCGAAATTGATGTCAAAACTTTGAGATTCTGATTGACGCATGCTGTGGACGTTTGTCGAGTCTATCGGCGTCGTGAGGCCGAAGCTGTTGAAAGTCCTTTTCCCGAGGAGCTCTTTGGCTATCTTTTTAAGAGGGTATCCGGTGAGCCGACTAATTTGGCGCCCTCGACACTTTCTCAAGTCGCTCACAGGCGGCAAGGGGGGGCTGAAGTTGTTCTTGCTGGCTTTTAAAAAATGTGGGTTTGATGATTTTTGATTTTTGATTTTTGATTTTTAGCCTTTTTAGTTTTTTGCGATTTTATAAGTGGATGGCTGCCCATCTTTGTCGCGGTGTTCGGATCTTGTGACGCTTGCGGAGTGGAGGACAAACACGCGCATCTGGGGATTGCGCTTGTGGGTGTCAATTCACTGGATCACCTACAAAAAACTCTGTGGATCGACGTCGAACACCACGCGGACGCCGTTTCGTTTTTTGACGCGAGCGGACCACGCCTTCGCCGCGGCTTGGATGGGGGCGGTTTTTGCGGCTTTCACCAGAACGCGGACGCGGGCCTTGCCGCGGATGCGGGGGATGGGGGCCGGGGCCGGGCCGAGAAGCTCGGCGCCGATGGCGCGTATGGGCTCGGCCTCGCGGGTGAAGGTTTGGGCGATCTCCCACACTTTTTTCTCATCCGGGCCGCTGAAGATCACCGCGAGATAGCGGCCGAAGGGCGGCGCGCCGGCGGCCTCGCGCTCGCGCGCCAGAAGCTCCAAGAAGCCTTGCTCATCGGCCTCGATCAGCTTCTTCATCACCGGTTGCTCTGGCGCGACCGTCTGCAACAGCGCGCGGCCGGGACGCTCGGCGCGGCCGGCCCGGCCGGCGACCTGGCGCAGCAGCTGGAACGTCCGCTCCGCCGCCCGGAAATCGCCGCCGTGAAGCCCGAGATCGGCGTCCACCACGCCCACCAGCGTCAGGTTCGGGAAGTTATGGCCCTTGGCCACGATCTGCGTGCCGATCACGATTTGCGGGTCGCCGGCCTCGATCTCGGCGATGCGCTGTTTCAGCTCGCCTTGGTTCGGCGCCAGATCGGAGGAGAGGAGCGCGAGCTTCGCGTCGGGAAAGCGCGCCGCCGCCTCCTCGGCCAGGCGCTCGACGCCCGGCCCGCAGGCGGCGAGTTGGTCCGAGCCGCATTCCCGGCAGGTCTTCGGCTCGCTCTCGGTATGGCCGCAGACATGGCATTGCAGCTTGCCGGAGAAGCGGTGGCTCACCAGCCAGCTGTCGCAATGCGGGCACCCAAAACGAGCGCCGCAGGCGCGGCAGAGCGTCAGCGGCGCATAGCCGCGGCGATTGAGGAAAAGAAGCGCCTGCTCGCCCTTCGCCAACGTCTCGGCCACGGCGGCCTCCAGCGCCGGCGAAAGCCATCGCCCGCGCTCAGGACGGTTTTCGCGCAAGTCGATCAGCCCGATATCGGGCTCGCGGGCTGGTCCAAAGCGGCTCGGAAGGGTCAGCCCCTGATACCGGCCGCGCTCGGCGTTCACCCAGGTCTCGAGCGAGGGCGTCGCCGAGCAAAGCGCCGCCGCGGCGTCATGGGCCTGGGCGCGCAGCACCGCCATGTCGCGGGCGTTGTAGATCGCTCCGTCCTCTTGCTTGTAGCCGCCATCATGCTCCTCATCGACGACGATCAGCCCGAGATCGCGGAACGGCAGGAACAGCGCCGAGCGGGCGCCGACCACCACTTGCGCCGCGCCCGCCGCCGCCGCGCGCCAACAGCGCCGCCGCTCGACGCCGGACGCGGCCGAATGCCATTCGGCGGGCCTTGCGCCGAAGCGCGCCTCAAAGCGTCCGAGGAACGCGTCGGTCAGCGCGATCTCAGGCAGAAGCACCAGCGCCTGACGGCCTTGGCGCAGGCATTCCGCGACGGCTTCGAGATAGACTTCGGTTTTGCCCGAGCCTGTGACGCCGTGGAGCAGAGCCGCGCCGAAGGCGCGCTCCGCGACAAGGCGGCTCAGCCGCGCGGCGGCGTCGGCCTGGATCTCTGAAAGCGGACGCTCCGCCCGGCGCTGCGACGGGTCGGGATCGAACCGGCCGTAAGCGGCGTCTTTCGGCAGGGCGATCTCGGCGAGATGACCGCTCTCGATCAGCGCTTTGAGCACAGCCGCGCCGACGCCGGCCTTCAGCGCGAGGGTCTTCGGCGCGAGCGCGACCTCGGCGCGGCCGGCGGCGATCGCTTCGAAGACCTCAAGCGCTTTGCGCCGGCTCGCCGTGGCGGGCGGTTCCGAGGATGGGCCGCGGCGGAGGGCGATGCGCGTGGGCGCCGGTTCGTCGAGCTTCGGCGCGCGGGTGGCGAGGCGCACCATTTCGCCGAGCGGGGTGAGCGTGTAAGCGGCGGCGCGTTCGAGGAACCGGCGCGTCTCCGCGCTCATCGGCGGCAGATCGAGCCGGCGCGCCAGCGGCTTCAGCTTCGCCTTCGCCGGCGGCGGACCATCGGGCCGGCCCCACACCACGCCGATGGTCTCGCGCCCGCCGAGCGGCGCGAGCACATAGTCGCCCGCCCGGAGCGGCGGCCCGTCATCGCGCGGCGCGAGGTAATCGAGCGGTCCTTCGATCGGCGCGGCCGGGGCGACCAGCACACGCTCCTCTACGCCGGACGCGCGAGGATCTGGCGCATTCATGCTGAATTCGGTCGCGCCCGCGGTCGATGCGGTGTCGAAAAGGTCGTTTTTCACCGCCATTACGCCGCACGCGCCGCATCGATGCTTTGCGGGCGCGCGCCGGCTCGTCTAGAGAGGTGCCCAGGAAGCGACGTCGCGGGCGGGCGGCGCGCGGGTCCGCGGCCTCCGGCGCCGCGCAGCTGCGGGGGCGGCATGAAGTTCTTCATCGATACGGCGGAGACGGCGGAGATCCGAGACTTGGCGGCGACCGGCATGGTCGACGGCGTTACGACGAACCCCAGCCTTATCGCCAAATCAGGCCGGGTGTTCGAAGAGGCG
>JBCBCG010000276.1:0-3280 GCA_038530925.1 Pseudomonadota bacterium | reverse complement strand
CCACCGACGATCACAACGCCGTCGGGCGAGATCATCGAGGCGGGACCGGTTCCCGCGCTCGGGGTGATCGACGGCGCTCAGGCCGGGCTCGGCCTGGTGCTTCCGGAGCATCGCGATGAAATCAACGCCCTCTCGGATGCCGCAGGGTTCATCATCGATCCGAGCCTGGCCACCGGCGTTCCCGCGATCACCAGCGTGGCGGATCTTGTCCTCGGCGAAGACCTCGACTGGGCGGTCGGCGCTGTAGAGCTTGGCGCCGGGGTCTTGACGGCCAACCCGTTCTTGATCGCCGGCGGCCTGATGAGGATCGCGCCTTTCGGCCATCAACCTGAGCACATCTTCACGGAGTTCGTCACGCCCGAGATGGGCATAGATTTGAGCGGCGATGGGCTGGGCGACACGCTTGAGCTCGATATCCTCAGCATTGGTCCGAACACCATTTTGCGCGGTGAGGCGACGCATCCGGGCGGCGGCGATCCGATTACGATCAACAACTTCCAGCCCTCAAGACACGGCATCGGCGTTTATACGGAGAACCTCGTCCGGCCGGGCGAACAAGGCTTGTTGATCCAGTTTCCGGAGGAGTTCCTCGGCGTCGAGATGGGCGGCGACAACACCGGAAACATCGTCTTCAACCCGCTTCTCGATCGCGCCTGGGCCGGCGGCGGCAACGCCTGGCTGTCCTCGGTCGCGTCCCATAACGGTCCGGGCGAGACTCTTTCGATCCCTGGGATCCATGTGAACGATCTGGGCATGATCTCGGAAGTTCAGGCCGCCGGCGGCGTCCAGCAGCTCTATTTCGAGGGATTGTCGAGCTATTCGGGCATTCAAACGATCCAAAGCGAGATCGCCGCCGGTCGCGGTTTCGTCGGCGATCTGCTCGACGCGCATGAGCATCACGGCGGCGGGGTCGTCATCCCTTATGTGCCCGAAGCGCAAAGCCGGGCCGCCTACGCCTACGCCACCCCTTCAGACGTTAATGGCGACGCCTACTTGGTCACGGATTGGGGCCAGAGCCCCATGATGATGGCTGTCGATTTTTATGAGATTGGCTTCCCGTCAGGAGAGCCGATCGCGCATGAAGTGATCCGCGGTCCCGATCCAATCACCGGAACGGGCGACAACCCTCTTTACTCAGCGTTCTACTTTCTTGAACCAGGCGATCGCGTGGGGTTGGAGCTGCGCGCCGACGCGTTGGGGGATCGCACCTTGCGCGGCGACGAACTCCCGCAACTTGCGCCGCGCCTTTCTTTCGCGACTGCAGAAGAAGCAGCGGATGTGGCTCAGAATTTCACGACGGTTCTCGCCTGGGTGGCCTCCGATCCCGAGGCGCGGTCGCATTATCTTGAGAGCCCAGCCGAAGCTTTGTCCATGATCAGGGCGGAGCACACCCAAAATAATGGTGTGATCCCGTCTATCAGCTTTGATCCAGGCGCGTATATCGCCGCCAATCAAGACCTCGGCGCATTGCACGCGTTCGATCCGATCCGCGGCGCGCTCCACTACATCCACTCCACCCCTGAGGAGCGCGACGCTTTGCCGATCGCGATGGAGGCGGTCGCGCTCGAGGACGGGTTGATCGCGGAGGTGCTTGCTTATCCCGATCCGCACCAATCGTTTGGGGTGCGGGTCGTCGACATATCAGAGGGCGCGCGCGCGGTGCTGGGCGAAGCGCGCGGCGCAAGCCTTGAAGAGGCGCTCGTCGATCCGGCGGTTTCGGGCTGGATGGGCGGCGTCGAGAGCGGCGCGAGCGCTGGGTCCGAGGATCTCGCCGCGGCGCTGGCCGACGGACCGTTGATCATGACGACGGAAGACGGCGCCGGAGTTTATCTGGGCTCGCCGAATGGCGATGAGTTGCGCCCCGAGGATGGCGTCGCCGTGTTCTTCGGCTTTGGGGGGGACGACCGGATCGAGGGCGGCGCAAGCTCTGACACAATGTATGGCGGCGCGGGCGGCGATGTCCTGACGGGCTTCGCCGGAGATGATTGGTTGTCCGGCGATCGCGACGACGATGAGCTGTATGGCGGCGCTGGGAACGATTCTCTCTTCGGCGGCGAGGGAGATGACAGTCTCTTCGGCGACGATGGCGATGATCTCGTCGTCGGCGGCGGCGGCGGCGACACGCTTCGCGGCGGGGCCGGGAATGATTTGCTGAGCGGCGGGGTTGGGGATGATGATCTGTTCGGGGGGGCGGGTCAGGATGTGTTTTTGGGGGGCGAAGGGGCCGATTTCATCAGCGGCGGGGCGGATGCGGATTTGGCGCATGGGGGCCGGGGCGCGGATGTGATCCATGGCGGCCAGGGGGATGATTTCCTTTTTGGCGACAAGGGCGACGATGTGATCTGGGGCGACGCCGGCTCGGATGAGATCGATGGCGGCGAGGGCGAGGGGGATGTCGCGCGCTTCGCCGAGGGCGCGGGCGCCTATCTCTTTTTCCGCGAGGTGGTCGACGGGGTGGAGACCGGCGATGTGATCGTGCAGAAGCGCGATCCGGCGGGCGGGCTTCTGGCGGGCGAGACCGACCGGCTGCGGAACATCGAGAAACTGGTCTTCGGTCCGGAGGCGGGGCCGCTCGAAGAAGTGTCGGTCGCGGAGCTGCCGCTGGGCGAAGGGGCGGCGGCGCCGGGCGCCGAGATCGTGCTCGACGACAACGACAACACCTACACGGTGCAAGGGCCGGGCGAGACGGTCTACGGCCTGGACGGCGTCGACACCCTGACCGGCTCGGCCGGCGCGGACACGCTCTACGGCAATGGCGGGAACGACATCCTCACCGGCGCGGGCGGCGCGGATCTGCTGCATGGCGGCCAGGGGGATGACGAGATCACCGGCGGCGCGGGGCGCGAGACCATCTGGGGCGACGCCGGCGCGGATGTGATCGACGGCGTCGATGGCGGGATCGCCGCCTTCGCCGGCGCGCCGAGCGGTTACGCGGTGTGGCGCGAGATTGTGGACGGGGTCGACACCGGCGATGTGCTGGTGGGCGCGCTCGATGCGAACGGCGTGCTGATCGACGGCGAGACCGACC
Source organism: Pseudomonadota bacterium (assembly GCA_038530925.1). Classification (GTDB taxonomy): domain Bacteria; phylum Pseudomonadota; class Alphaproteobacteria; order Rhodobacterales; family Rhodobacteraceae; genus JALEGB01. Next base: position 252 of record JBCBCG010000276.1, on the reverse strand, counting down.
GTCTGCGCAACATCGACACGCTGCAATTCGGCGCCGGGCCCGATGCGGTGGAGATCGCCGTCTCGGATGTGCCGAGCGACGGCCGGCTGCTGAACGGCAATGGGCTGATCCCCGAGACCAGCGCGTTCGCCGGTCGCGAGATCGTCTTGGACGATACGAGCGGGATCATCCATAACCTCGCCGCCATAGAGAAAGTCATCGCCAGCGCCGCCATGGAGCGTGTCGTCGCCTTGATTTCCGGTGAGATCATCT
>JBCBCG010000275.1:0-3310 GCA_038530925.1 Pseudomonadota bacterium | reverse complement strand
TCGCCGTGACGCTCTGCAATTCGGGCGTCATGGCGAGTTCTTCGGGGCTCGCATCCTTCGCCTCGACGATGCGCGCCAGCCCGCCGCGCCCGCCCGGCTCCAAGATCAGCCGGCCGTATGGCCCAGGATCGGCGGGCTCGAAGCCGAGCACCGCGACGCCGGCCGGCGCGGCGGCTTGCGGCTCGGCGCCGCTGAGCGCCGCGCTGAGCCGCCCGATGGTTTGAGGCGTGATCAGCGGCGTGTCGCCGAACAGCACAAAAACCTGCCCGCTGAAATCGCGCAGAGCCTCGCGCGCTTGCGCCACCGCATGCGCGGTGCCCCGCTGCGGCGCCTGGAGAACGCAGCGAAGCCGCTCCGGCGCCGCCGCCATGCGCTCCGCCGCGGCGCTGACCTGCTCGGCTTCATGGCCCGCGACGACGACGACACGCGCCGCATCGACCGCTTCGGCGAGCCTGAGACCATGGCCCAGCATCGGCAGACCCGCCACCAGGTGCAACACCTTCGGCAGCGCCGAGCGCATCCGCGTGCCTTTGCCAGCGGCCAAAATCACGAAAGCCGCGCCCGCCACGCTCTTTGTGCTCATTCCGCTCGTCTCCCGCCGCCGCGGATCCTCGCCGCCTTACGCAGATACAATTCGCACGCGCAGCGACAAGCATATCGGATCGATCCGCCGATCATTTCACGTTACAAAACACGTCACATCTCACGCCGCCTTCGCCCGCCGCTCCGCATTCAGGCCTCCGGGCGGAGGGATCGACCGAATGGAGCCGCCCTTTGTCCCTTCCGCCTCGCGCCGCCGTGTTCGATCTTGACGGCACGCTCGCCGACACGGCGCCGGACCTGATCGGCGCCGCGAACGCGCTGCTTGATGAGGCGGGCCTGCCGCGTCTCGATCCAGCCGCCGCCCGCAAAACGGCGGGACGCGGCGGCAAGGCGCTCATCGCGCAAGGCTTCGCCGCGGCGGGAAGGCCGCAGACCGCCGAGGAGATCGATGCGCTCTTTCCCGCCTATCTCGCGCGCTACGAGGCCTGCATGACGGATGAGAGCACGCTCTTTCCCGGCGTTGAGGCGGCGCTGGATCGCCTTGCGGCGGCGGGGTGGCGGCTCGGCGTCTGCACCAACAAACCGGAGCGTCTCGCGCATCTCTTTCTCGAGCGGACAGGCCTCGCGCCGCGCTTTCAGGCCATGTTCGGCGCCGACACCCTGCCCGTGCGCAAGCCGAACCCGCGCCATCTTCTGGCCACGGTCGAGGCGCTCGGCGCCGCGCCGGAGCGTTCTGTCCTCATCGGCGACACCATCACCGATCGCGACGCCGCGCGAAACGCGGAGATGCGCGTCGTCCTCGTCAGCTTCGGCTACGCGCTGCAACCCTTCGACGAGCTGGCCCCCGACGCGCTGATCGACCATTTCGACGCGCTGCCCGAGACGCTGGCGGCGCTCGGCTTCGACTAGGCGTCCGGCGCCCCAGCGTCGCCCTTGACGGACAAACCGCCCCTCGCCTATTTACAACGCCTTCGGGCGGTTAGCTCAGTTGGTAGAGCACAGTGTTCACATCGCTGGGGTCACTGGTTCGAATCCAGTACCGCCCACCATCATCTTGTAGGTCAGACGGTTCGTAAGACGCTAGATCTTGTAGTTTTGCGTCTAAGATGTCCTCGACAAGTTTCGACCTCACACGCAATTCACACGCAAACTTGTGTATCGATTCGGTCGCAGACCCCAAATATGCGGGGTCGAAGGGCGCGTAGATTTCCGTCGTGGAGTGGCCTGGCTCCTTGTGGCCAAGCTGAGCCGACACCTCCCACGCCGGAACGCTCTCTTTGCGCATCCAGCGCGCCAGCGTGTGACGCAGGCTGTAAGGGTTCACATCCTTGCCGAGACCGGCGCGGTCGCGTGCGCCGCGCCAGCCCGTCTTCACGCTGCCGACGGGCTTTCCAGCCCACTGCACGAGATGACCGTCCGGGCTCGTCTCGATCAGCGTTCTGAAGGCCGGCGGGATCTTCACGATCGGCCGATACTTCTTCGTCTGCCGGCGGCCCGGCGGGTTCAGGTGAATGAGGTCGTGCTCCAGATCGCACTGCGCGCGCGTCAGGTCGCGGATCGCTTCCGGTCGCGCGCAGGTGGCGATCATCAGCAGGCAAAAGCGGATCATATGCTCTGACCGCATGCCTTCGATCATGCGCACCGTCTCGTTGATCGTGAGCGGCCGGCCGAGCGGTTCCTTCTCACCGACCTCAAGCTCGCCGATGAAGGGAGCGCTCGCCAGCTCGCCGTTCTTCCAGGCATGGTTGATCGCGGCGCGGCCGACCGAGAGCACGCGATTGATCGTGTTGTTCGAGAGGTCGTGCTCTTCCGAGAGCCATCGATGGAAGCGCCGCTGCATCGGCGTCGCCGCCGCCTCTTCCACGGTCGCTTCCCCGAAAAAGTCGAGCCAGTAGCGGCAGGACACCATGGCGTTGTCGGCCGAGCGGATCTTGCTCGCGTGATCGTCCCAATAGGATTTCAGGACGAGCGCGAGCGACGCGTCGGCGACGGGCGCGTGCTCCTGGCGACGGTGGTCGACGAACCAATCGGTCAGCTTTTGCTGCGCTTCTCGAAAGTCCTTCGTGCGGAGGCTAGCGCGCTTCGTCTGTCGAGTGTCGGCGTCGTACCAGGTTCGGCGCCAGACTTCGGATCGGGCTTGCCGGGAGAGCCAGTAGTCGCCGACTTGGAAGCGTTTGCCGTCTCCGGGTCCGGGGGCGTCTCTGGCGCTGGATCGAGGCATGGGTCGTTCTCTACGGCCGACAGCAGGTAGTGGACGAGCTGATAGCCGAAGAAGGCTATCTTTCGGTCCGAGATCTTTATGTAGGCAAGCCTGCCGTCGCTGCGGAGCCGACGCAAGGTTGGGACCGAGACGCCCAAGAGATCCGCCGCCTCATTCTCGGAATACCGCGCATAGTAAACGACGCCCATCTCCTCGGCGATCGCGCGCAGTTCCTCTTTGTCCAAACGACGGTTCATAAACGGGACGTTATCGCGGTACGGTTTAGATGAGGTAGCGACCGGTGCGCGGGAGCCCGGATGCGAAGGAGAGGGCATGTCGGAGATCAGCGAGCGGATTGCGCGGGAGCGGTCTGAGGCGTCGGAGTTGGCGGCGAAGTTGTCCGCGTTCGCAGAGACGCATCGCGATCTGGACGACGTGACGGCTGCTGAGCCGGGAGCTTTGACCGGGACCGCAGAGCAAATTGAAGACGTGAACGTGCCCCGGTCTGGTGGACACCCATGCTACGGCTTTCGAGCCAAGAGAGGAGTGTCCGATGGAGCGACGCAA
>JBCBCG010000274.1:0-3340 GCA_038530925.1 Pseudomonadota bacterium | reverse complement strand
GTCCGCGACGGGAAGGTGGATCATCATCGACGTCGCTCCTCAGCGGGCGGGCTCGTTCGCGCGGCGCGGCGCGCGCAAGCCGGCTTCGGCGCCGCGCCTCATTCCGCGCGCTCCTCAGGCGGCTCGGCCGGCCCTTGCGTCCGCTCTTGCGCGCCGTCCGAGGCGTCTTGCGAGCCTTCGAGCCGATGGGCGCTCACGCGTCGAGCGTGTTGTTCCGCCGTCTTCTCCTCGGCGGCGATCTGAGCGGCGCTGCGCCCGTGGCGCGCGGCGTTTGCGTCGGCGCGCTGGCGCTCAGCCGCTTTGCGCCGCCGTTTGCGCGCATGCCGCAGGTTCACGATCTCGCCCATTTGCCGCCGCCATCCTATTGGAAATCCACTATCGTTCGGGAAGGCGCGCCCTATCATGCGCACCATCCCCCTTGCGGCGGAGCAAGCGCGCAGCGCCGCGCTGCGCCGACCGTTCGCAGTTGCGTGTGCTTTAGTCCAGGGAGAGCCCTATGAGAAAGACGCTTATCGCCGCCGCCGTGGCCATCATGGCGGCGGGGCCCGCCATGGCCGCGGGGCCACTGACGATGTCCTTCACCAGCGATGATGGCGAGGCGGAGATTTGGCGCCTCGACCCGAGCGATGGATCGGCGACCGATCAGGATGGTTCGGTTTTCGACTACGCTTATGACGACGCGGCGCGCACGCTGTGCATCGTCGCGGCGACGGCGTCGCTCTGCACCACCTTCGAAGGCGGCGGCATGCCCCAAGCGGTGGGCGAGGCGGCGCGTTTCTCCACCGCCGATGGTCTGTCAGGAGAGGCGAAAGTCATCGCCGCCGAGTAAGAGCGCGCTGCGGGCGCAATCGCGCGCGGGCGCTCTCTCGATGGATTTCGGGCGGCTCGGCCTCCCGGCTTTTCGAGCGCGGCGCGCCTCAGAGGTTGCGCGCTTTGGATCAGCGAACGCGCGTTGAACCCGCTCACCATAACGCGCTCAAAATGAAAGGGACCGCCGCGGCTGGCGTGGCGGTCCCTGTTTCCGGTTCTTTCTCTTGCGCGGGGCGATGCGCGGCGCGTCTTATTTCGGGCCGATCATCTCTTCCGGCCGCACCACGGCGTCGAACCGCTCCGGCGTGACGAAGCCGAGCTTCACCGCTTCCTCTTTCAGCGTCGTGCCGTTTTGATGCGCGGTCTTCGCGACTTTGGCGGCGTTGTCATAACCGATCTCCGGCGCGAGCGCGGTCACGAGCATCAGGCTTTCGTTCAGCAGCGCGTCGATCCGGCGGCGATTGGCTTCGATGCCGACCACGCAGTTATCAGTGAACGCCTTAGCCGCGTCGCCGAGCAGCTGCATCGATTGCAGCAGGTTGTAGATCATCATCGGCTTGAAGACGTTGAGCTCGAAATGGCCCTGGCTTCCCGCGAAGCCGATCGCCGCGTCGTTGCCCATCACATGGGCGCACACTTGGGTGAGCGCCTCCGCCTGGGTCGGGTTCACCTTGCCCGGCATGATCGAGGAGCCGGGCTCGTTCTCCGGCAAGCTCAGCTCGCCGAGCCCGCAGCGCGGGCCGGAGCCGAGAAAACGGATATCGTTGGCGATCTTAAAGAGCGAGGCCGCCACCGTCTTCAGCGCGCCCGACATCTCGACGACGGCGTCATGCGCCGCGAGCGCCTCGAATTTGTTCTCCGCCGTCTCGAACCGATAGCCCGTCGCCGCGGCGATCTCATCCGCGACGGTCTCGGCGAAGCCGCGCTTGGCGTTCAGCCCGGTGCCGACCGCCGTGCCGCCTTGGGCCAGCGGATAGAGCGCCTCGCGCGCCGCGGTGACGCGCGCGACGCCATACGCGACTTGCGCGGCGTAGCCGCCGAACTCCTGACCCAGCGTCAGCGGCGTCGCGTCCTGCGTATGCGTGCGGCCGATCTTAACGATGTCGCCGAACGCTTTGGCCTTCTCCTCAAGCGCGGCGCGCAAATGGTCGAGCCGCGGCAAAAGGTGCTCCTCGGTCATCGTCACCGCCGCGATATGCATCGCTGTTGGAAAGGTGTCGTTGGAGGATTGCGAGCGGTTCACATGGTCGTTCGGATGCACCGGCGCTTTCGAGCCGATCTCGCCGCCCAAGATCTCGATCGCGCGATTCGCGATCACCTCATTGGCGTTCATGTTGCTTTGCGTGCCGGATCCGGTTTGCCAGACGACCAACGGGAAATGATCGTCCAGCTTGCCGTCCATCACCTCTTTCGCCGCGGTCTGGATCGCTTCGGCGAGCGCCGGCTCGAGATCGCCCTGCGCCTGGTTCGCGCGCGCCGCCGCGAACTTCACCACGCCGAGCGCGCGCACCAGCGCCACCGGCTGGCGCTCCCAGCCGATCGGAAAGTTCTGGATCGACCGTTGGGTCTGCGCGCCCCAATAACGATCCGCCGGCACCTCGATCGGGCCGAAGCTGTCTGATTCCGTACGCGTGGCGGCGGACGCGCCGTCGGTTGGGCCGGTCATGGAGCCTCTCCTCAAAATAGGTCGTCGCCGCGGAAGAAAGCCGCCGCGGCGCGAAGCGTGACGATCTCGGCTGAGCGCGGCTGTGCGCGGCGACTCGTTCCGAGAGCGCGGGGATGCTGACACAAAGCCGCTGCGGTCCGCGCGGCGGCGTATTGATGCGCGCCGCTATTTTTTGCGGAAGGAATCGAGGCTGACCACCTCGCCCGGCGGCTTCGCCTCATCCTCTACGCCTCGCGCCTCCGCCGCTTCGCGCGCTTCGGCCTCTTCCGCCTCCATCTGCGCCAGATCCGCCTCTTCCTCGTGGAAATCCTCATGCGTCTCATCGGCGCTGGAGGGATCGAAGCGCAGGCCGAACTCAGCGCTTGGATCGGCGAATTGCGCCACGGCGTCGAAGGGCACCACCAACGTGGCCAGCCGGCTGTTGAAGGAGAGCGTCACGGAGAACCGGTCCTGCGTCACGGCGAGGCCCTGAAACTCGTGCTGGATCACGATCACCATTTCTTCCGGAAAGCGTTCCCGCAGCCATTCCGGCATATCCACGCCCGGATGCGAAGTGATCAGCGTGATGTAGAAATGGTGATCCCCGGGCAAGCCATGCTCGGCGACGAGGGTCAACGCTTCGGCCATCAGCCTCTGCATCGCCCTTTGCATCATGCGACCGTAATTCAGCTCTACCAAACCGCGCCCCAGTGTCCGCAACCATCGCCTTTGCGGTAAACTATATCCGCCGGGTCGGGAAGAGGTGGCGTTTCGCGACGAGCGGCGGCGAGCGGCGGCGCGGCTTGTCGAACCGCGACGCGGCGCCTGCGCGGAAGCGGGCGGCGTCTCTCAACCCGGTTGCGGACACTGGGGCGCGGTTTGGTA
>JBCBCG010000273.1:0-3500 GCA_038530925.1 Pseudomonadota bacterium | reverse complement strand
GCGACACTGCGGACGCGTTTGATAAGACTGGTGCGAGAATTCGCTTAAACCGCGGCGGAAAACTTGGTAAACAAATCGTGAAAGAAATCGAAGCGTCTATCGCCTTTTCACAAAGGCTGTGGCCAAGCGAATGAGCGCTCAGCCGCGGAGCGAGGCGAAGAATTCGGTGAGCAGCGCGGCGCTTTCTTCGGCGGCATGGCCGGAATAGACCTCCGGGCGCCAGCCTCGGCCGAGCGAATAGAGCCGCGGCCCATGCGCGACGCCGCCGCCTTTGGGATCCTCCGCGCCGTAATAGAGCCGGGCGATCCGCGCCTCGGCGATGGCGGCGGCGCACATGGGACAGGGCTCAAGCGTCACCCAAAGATCGAGCCCGGCGAGCCGTTCCGAGCCGATCGCCGCGCCGGCGTCTCTGAGCGCCAAGATCTCCGCATGCGCCGTGGGATCGCAGAGTTCTCGCGGCCGGTTGCCCGCCGCCGCGATGATCTGTTGGGTTTTGGGATCGACGATGACGGCGCCCACGGGCGTCTCGCCCCGGGCGGCGGCTGCCCGCGCCTCCGCCAACGCGGCGGGCATGAAAGAGGTGAAGCCCGCGCTCACGGCGTGTTCCCGCCCATCACGCCGCCCGTCCCACCGCCGATCGCGCCGCCGGGCCGCCAGCGCCAATGCGCGAGCGCCAGGCCGCGCCATCCGCTTTCGCCCGCCGCTTCGAAGCCGAGCCGGAGCGCCAGCCGCTCCGCCGCGACATTGTCCGGCCGGATCCGCGCGAGAACGGAGGCTCCGCCGACGGCATGGGCGCCCGAGCCGTCGCTCCGCCGCGGGCCGTCCGCCTCAAGCGCGGCGCAGCCGATCGCGCTGGCCGCGCCCTGCCCCCAACTCTCCGGCGTGAGCGCGATCAGCAGTTCGATCTCCGGCGCGCCTTCGATCACGCGGCGCGCCAGCCCGCCATAGCCGATCGCGCGCCCGCCCCGGCGCCAGCGATAAGGGCCGAAGCCTTCGGCCGCCCAATCCTCGGCGAAGGCCGCCGCCACGCGCCGCGCCCGCGCAGGGCTCGCCTCGTCGCCCGGCGGCAGCAGCCATCGCGCCGCGAGCGGCGCGCGGTGCAGCGCGAGGATCAAGGGCCAGTCGTCGCGGTGGAAAGGGCGCCCTTCCAGCGCGCCGGCGGAGAGTTTCGGTCCGGCGGCGCTCATGACGCGGCGCGCCCTCTCGCGCTCTCTCTGGCAGGCCGTCTACCGCGTTCCATGGCGCGTTCGATTCCGCGTCTTTCCGCGCGGGCGTCGCGCGACGCCTTGGCCTTTTTCCGCGCTGTGATAGGGCGAAGAGCGCGGCTTGGCGCGGCGCGGCGCCCGGCCCGCCGCCGCGTCCTCGCGGTCCGATCAAAGCCGGCCACGGCGCGCCAAGGGTTCAGCATGTCCGACCAGCCTCCCAAACGATCCCGCGCCGCGCCGCCGACGCAACGCGCGCCGAAAGCGCCCCGCCGCGGCGATCATGCGCCGGCGTCGGCGCGCTCGTCAAAACGCGCGGGCGGCGACCGATCCAACAACCGAGCGCCCGCGGCGCCCGCCGGCGCCGACGCCGCGGCGCAGGAGCCTGGCGAAGGGCGCATCGCCAAAGTGCTCTCCCGCGCCGGCGTCGCCTCGCGCCGCGATGCGGAGCGCATGATCGAGGCCGGCCGCGTCTCGGTGAACGGCCGCGCGCTCACCAGCCCGGCGCTCGTGGTCTCCGCCAGCGATCGCATCGAGGTGGATGGGCGCCCGCTGCCACGGCCGGAGCCGCCGCGGCTGTGGCGATATCATAAACCGAAGGGCCTTGTGACCACGGCGCGCGACGAGAAAGGCCGCCCGACTATTTTCGACGCGCTGCCGCCTGGTTTGCCGCGGGTGATGTCGGTCGGTCGGCTCGACATCGCTTCCGAGGGTCTGCTGCTGCTGACCAATGACGGCGCGCTGAAGCGGCGCCTTGAGCTGCCCTCGACGGGCTGGCTGCGCCGGTACCGCGTGCGCGTGCGCGGGCGTCCGACGGCGGCGGCGCTCCGGCCTTTGGAGCAGGGGATGAGCGTCGACGGCGCGCTCTACCAGCCGATGCTGGTCTCGATCGATCCGCCGAGCGAAGGGCGTGAGGGCGCGGCGAACGCATGGCTGACGATCGGCCTTCGCGAGGGCAAGAACCGCGAGATACGCCGCGCGCTTGAGGCGGTGGGGCTCGACGTCAATCGGCTGATCCGCCTGGCCTATGGGCCGTTTCGCCTCGGCGAGCTCGCCGAGGGGGCGGTGGAGGAGGTCCGGGCCAAAACCTTGCGCGACCAGCTTGGCCTGGCGGTCGAGACGCCGGCGGCGGCGGAGCGCAGGCGCCGGGGCGAGGGCGCGCCGAAGCGAGGCGCGCCGAAGTAGGGCGCGCGGCAAGGCGCGCGGTCGGCTCGGCGCGCGGCGGCGCCAGGGTCGAGCGCGTCCCAGCCGGCTGTCGGGGAGCGAAGCGATGGATCAGCGCAGCGACGACGAGCCCGGCGCGGTCGAGCGTCCCTCGCCCAATCACGGTCCGCGCCGCGGCGTCTCGGCGCCGGATCTTGTGATCGTGCATTACACCGGCATGCCGAGCGCCGAGGCGGCTCTCGCGCGGCTTTGCGATCCGGTGGCGGAAGTGAGCGCGCATTGGCTGATCGCCGAGACCGGCGCGCTCTTCCGGTTGGTTCCGGAGACGGCGCGCGCCTGGCACGCCGGCGTCTCGTTCTGGGGGCGCGGCGCGGCGGCGGCGCTGGAGGCGGATGTGAACAGCCGTTCGATCGGGATCGAACTGGCGCATCCCGGCCATGTCGAGGCGCGCGCGGCGGCGAGCGGCTTGGTCTGCCCCCCCTTTCCTGAAGCGCAAATGGCGGCGCTGGAGGGTTTGCTCGAACGCGCGATGGCGCGCTGGCGCCTCGCGCCCGAAGCGGTTTTGGCGCATTCGGACGTCGCGCCGGGGCGCAAGATCGATCCAGGCGAGCGCTTCGATTGGACGCGCCTCGCCCGGCGGGGGCTCGCGGCGCCGAGACCGGAAGGCTGCGGCGGCGGAAGGGACGGCGGCGAACGGGACGGCGACGGAGAGGGCGGCGAACGCGGCGGCGGCCGACGCGGCGGCTGGGCGCGCGGCGGCGGCGGCGATGATGACCGCGGCGCTCCGCCCGCGGCGCCGAGCGCGGCGCTTGACGAAGCCGTCGCGGCGGCGATGCGCCGCGCGGGGTACGGAGATTGGCCCGCCCCTGCGCTTCTCGACGCGCTCCGGCGGCGCTGGCGTCCCGAACGCGCCGCCGCGGCGCCAGCCGATCATGCGGATCTTCGCTTGGCCGAAGCGCTGGCCGCCCGCTGAGCGCGCGCCTTTGGCGTCCAGAACGCCGCCTCCGGCGCGGCGCATCGTTGGCTTCGACACCTGCGCAGGCTCGACGGATGCTTAGGCTCGAAGCGTCCTCCATCGCGACGTGTCCTCCATCGCGACGTGTCCTCCATCGCGACGTGTCCTCCATCGCGACG
>JBCBCG010000272.1:0-3538 GCA_038530925.1 Pseudomonadota bacterium | reverse complement strand
GTGTCCACCGCCAGCGGCGAGAGCGAGACGACGCGAATGTTGTCCTTAGCCGAGACCGCCGCCGCCCTCGCCCTGTGCCTCGTCGCCGCCGGTCTCGGCGGCGCGGGGCGCGCCGCCTCTCCGACGCTCCTCGGCGATCCGATCACCATGGAGACGATGGCGGAGCAGGCTGAGCTGATCCGCCTGGCCGACGCGCTCGACGCCGCGGTGGACGCGAAAGACTGGGCGGCCGCGCGCAGCCTCTTCACTGAGACGATCGAGGTCGACTTCACCTCGCTGATCGGCGGCGCGCCCGGCGCCATGGCGTCCGCCGCCTTGGTCGCGGGCTGGAAGGCCAATCTCACCGCCGCCAAGACGAGCTTTCACCTCCGCGGCAATCACCGCGTGAGCTTCGGCGATGAGGAAACAGCGGTGATGCTGAGCCATGGCTACGCCTGGAACCGCCTTGAAGCCGGCGCCTTGCCCGAGAATGGCGGCGAGGCGCTGTGGGAAGTGTGGGGAAGCTACGAGCACAGCTTCATCCGCACCGACGCCGGCTGGCGCATCAGCGGCATGAAATTCTTCGCGACCGCTCAGCGGGGCAATCCGTTTGTCCGGGACAATACCGTGGCGGATTAAGGCTGCGAAATCGGGGCGCGCCGACGTTAGGCGCGCCTTGACGCTTGGGTGGTCGCATCACAAGCACGGCTTTTCAAAAGAGTTGAGAGGGCGCGGCGCATGAAGCCTGGTTCGTTTCGGTTCGCGACAGTCGCCGCACTCTTGCATTTCGCCTTATTCGCGCTCTGCGCTGGCGGGACGGCGTCGGCTGGAACGCAAGCGGCGATCGTCGTGTTCGAGCCGGGGCTGTCAGCGCTCGAAGCGCGCCAGCGTCTTGAGACTGTTTTGAGCGCACATGGTTTCGTTGATCAGGGGATCGACGAGGCTATGCTCGCCCATTTGCGAGATCATCCTGAACTCGGCGGAGCCGCTGAATGCGTTGCTGTAATGTCTCGGTACAGCGGACCGCGCGGCCGTCTCTCCCTGTCGATAGACGATCACACGAAGCGCAATGTCTTTGGCGGATATGGCTGCGGCGGCGATCGTCGCTCAGCCCCCTTTCTTCGGATCCGCATCGTTGAGGCGCGACCTGACGGTTTCAATGAGGCGGGCCAGAGGGCCTTTCGGGATCTTCTCGCGGCGCTGCGCAAAGTCGCTGGGGCCGACCGCGTGGTTGTCGAGACGCCGGCGCCGCGAACTGATGAGGTGGCGCGCTGGACCAGTCGCGCTGCCGCATCACTTTCCGTCGTCTTGCTTTGGCTCGCGGCCTTTGCGGCGCCTACGGCCGTCATCGGGCCGCCGATTAGCGCCTTAATCGAACAAACATCGCTTTCGTCGCCTGCTAAGGACGCCATTTTCGCGCTCATCAACGCGCTTGTCGCAACGCCAGTGCTTGCGCCAGCGACGATCGTTTCATCGCCCGCGCCAAATATCTTGCTGCTGCTCTTTGGCGGGCCGTCTCGAGAGCTGCTTTCGCTTTATGCGCATCAGTTAGGGTGGATCGCGCCGTCTTTCGCCGCAGCGTTTCTTTTATCGATGGCGTCAAGGCGTTTCATCAGGCGCGCGCGTGCGCGGCGACGCTCCGCCTGATGCGCGCTTGAGCCTATGCGCCCAGCGCCTAAACCGGCGACGCTTTCGCCACCAGCCCGGTCCAAAACGCCACGCCGCAGGGCGATCCGGCGACCGTCGAAGCTGCGAAAAGCCGAACTTGCGGCATGCGGCTGCTATGGCGCGCCTGCGCTCCCTGATCTCCGGGTGGGCGGGCTCCGGCGTTCGCCGAACCGCGTTCTGATCGACGCCGACGAACAAGCTGCTGAACATTTCACCACGGTTCATAGGCGAAGCCGGGATCGTCGCCCATGTGGAGGTAGAGATGGCCGACGACGCGGCCGGCCGTTCCGGGCTCGACCCTGCTGTGGCCGGAGCGCTGGTCGTCCTCGTCGAGGCCCTCCCCCGAAGAACTCGGCGACCGGACCGCCGGCGCGGGGGCGCAGCGAATGTCGAGCCAAGCCTGGATCGCGATAAAGCGCATCTCGCCTTCGGTGCCGGCGATATCGAGGCGGGCAGGCTCGGTGAGATCGAGCGTTTTCTGGTCCCAAAGATCCATTTCGGCGACGCGCCAGCAGCCCTGGAACGGGGCCGCCAGAGCCGAAGGCTTCCGCTTCGCCATCAGCCCCGCCTCGCGCGCAGCCGCGGCAATCGCGCGAGATTGCAGGCGGCGGCCGCTCAGGTGAAGGCCTAGTCGGTTTTCGCGCGGCCGACAAAGCGGGACTTGCGCAGGCCGCCGATCGTCTTGAGCCAGCCGACGCCTTCCTCGATGCGTTTGCGGACGCGCAGGCTGGCCCGATATCCCGAACGGCGCGTGTGCCACCGTCGATCGCGGAGCGCCGGGCCTTCTGCGCGACATGCGGCGTGACGCCCGCCTCGCGCAACCCGACCACGAACTCGGCCGCATCATAGCCCTTGTCGGCGCCGGGCGTCACGCCGCGGCGGCCGGCGCCAAGACCAGCCCGCGCCTCGATCATCTCCGAGGCGGCGAGCCGTTCGGCATGGCCCGAAACCAGCGTCAGCCGCGCGTCCACGATCAGGCCCGATCGGTTTTCCATCAGCGTATGGCCGATAAAGCAGAGCCGCGCCTCTATCCCCGGCCCTTTGCGATAGAGCCTCGCCTCCGGGTCGGCGGACGAGCGATGCGTCGCGTTCGAGCGCGTCTCGCCCTTGAAATCGACCTCGGCGTTGCGGCCGCCCGCGCCGCCATCGGCCGGATCGTCGTCGCCAGACCCCGCGCCCGCAGGCGCCGCGCGCCCATGCCACCACGTGACCGATGTCAGGCTCGCCCAGGCCTCGATCAGCGTTCGGTCGGCGCTGAAATGCTGCGTCGACAAGAGCCGCTTCACCCGTTTCTGGTTCACCGCCATCGCCAGGAAGCGCGCGGCGATCTCGCCGTCGAGCAGCCGGTCGAGGTTCCTTGTGAAGGTCGTGGTGCTTTGAGAAGGTCGAATGGTCCCAGGCCGGCGCGGCGGCCGAGCGACCGACGAATCAGAGAAACAACAGATCGAACTCCAAGCGCTCCATCGGCCGCCGCTCGAAACGGATCGAATCGAAGGCCTGAAGCAGCATCTCCGGCGGTGTCTACGGACGGCCCCGCCTCGCGGCGTAAAGCGCCTCGAAAGTGGCGCTCATCGCCGCGAGCGCCTCATCGACGCGGATCCGATCCTCGATATCGACATCGGAGAATAGCTCTCCCAACCGCCCGTCTGATCAACGCAAGACCCACGCCGTCACCGCCTCGCAAACGGACTGAATCACGGCCGTGATCGAAGCGCGAGCTGCTTCTTCAACAGCTTGCTGGGCCCCAAGCGCGAGGCTCCTAGAGCGTGTCATGGTGAAGTAGACGCATATCCGCAATGGGCGAGGTAGCGGCTGCATTCCTCTGGTGAGAAGCGATCGAGCGCGGCGCCGATCCTTCGCCAGGTGGCCTCGACGGTGCGCTCGGCCGCGT
>JBCBCG010000271.1:0-3622 GCA_038530925.1 Pseudomonadota bacterium | reverse complement strand
GGTTGCGTTCGGGGATTGCGACATATCCTTCGGGGCCCACACCCGAGGGCAGGATCTGCTTGAGCACAGGTGCGGCTGGGTTTGTCGCGTCATAGACACCCACAACCGAGGACCGTTCGGCGCCCACAAAGATCATAGGTGTGCCGCCAAACGTGGCTGCGGTGACCGATTCAGGCTCAACCCCTTTGTTGCCCGAACGGGCTTCGGGGTAGTGGCCAAGCTTGATAACTTCGTTTTCGAACGACAGGTTGGATTCGTAGACAACCGAGCCATCCTTGTTGAAGATCGTCCAGCCGCGCGAGCCGCCCTCATAATCGCCTTCGTTGGCCGTGGCGAAATGCTGGTCGTCGATCCACTTGACTGAGTCCGGTTCACGATCCCTGGCCGCGCCTCGCCGCCGATCCCAGAGAGGCTGTCGCCGCAATGGTGGAGCAGCGCGTTGACCAGCGTGCCGTCCTCCGCGCCCGGCGCCGGATGCGCGGCCATGCCCGGCGGCTTGACCACCACGATCAGCGCCGCGTCCTCGTGCAGAACCGCCAGCGGGATCGCCTGAGCCGCCGGCTTGGCTGGTTTCGGAGCCGGCGCCGCCAGCGCGACCGACAGCCCGGGCGCGACCTTCGCCGCCGGGTCGCGCAATGGGCCGCCGCCGATCTCCGTGACGCAGCCCGCTTCGATCAGCGCCCGCAGCCGCGAGCGGCTCAGCCCCAAACTCGGATCCAGCGCCGCGGTCAGCGCCCGATCGAGACGCGCGCCGGCCGCCTCCGCCCCGAAATGCACGGTCTCGACGCGCGGCGCCGCTTGACCCTCCGCGCCCGCGCCCACCACATCGAGAAGCTCAGTCTCTTCACAAGACGGCTCTTCTAAGGACCGCTCGTCTCCCATGACCTCCCAAGCCCCCCCGCCGCCAGCCGCGGCTCGAACCGCGCCGCACGCCGCTTCCGCATCAGACGCCGCCGGCGCCGGCGCGTATGACGAGGACGCGCCCGAACCGCCGCGGCTGCGCCGCTTGCGCCAGCTCGTGAGCCTTCTTTTAATCGTGTTGATCGCCGGCGTCGCCGCAGTGGTGATCGCGCTGCTGCTGAAACTCAAGGAGCTTCGCTTCGACGCGCCGGCGCCGCCTCTCGCCGCGACGGCGGCGCAGGCGGCTGAGCCGGCGCAGCGCGCCATTCCCGGCCTCGCCCCTGGCGAGCGCCTGGTGAGCGCCGAGGCCGGCGCGGAGCGCATTCTGCTGCTGCTTGAAGACGCGGCGGGCGCGCGCCGCGTGGTCGTCCTCGACAGCGCCGATTTTCGGCCCCTCGCCTCCTTAACCGACGCGCCAAGCGCCGATCCGCCGCGGCCCTGACGCGCGACCGCTTTACAAATTCCAAGCGATCCGCGCGCCCATTCACGGAATGTCAGGATCGGTTTGCGATCATCCTTTGATTGAACCCTTTGTTAAGGTTACCAAATCGAGGTCGCCGATGCTCCCGTCCACGCCGCCGCGCGCCTGCTCCGCCCGCCCGCTTCTCGCCGCCGACGTCGCGAGACGCGCCCTCAACCGCGTCGCCTTGATCGGCGTCTTCTGCGCCACCTTCCTGATCGGCCTCAGCAAAAGCGCCACAGCGACGCCGACGGTGGGACAGACCATCGATTTCGCGCGCGTCGAGCTGACCGAGCATTGCCGCGACGCCGGCCGCAGCGCCTTCTCGCAGATCGACGACTTCACCGTCGGCGCCGTGCGCAGCTGTGAGATCGAGCTGACGCCGGAGACGCTGCAGCTGAGCGTCCGCCAGCGCGCCCAAACGGCGGCGGCGCATAACGCGGCGGGCCTGGCTCGGCGTCCTTACGCCCTGATGAGCCTCGACATCAGCTTCAACCGCAAAAGCAGCTTTCTCTGCGGCCCGACCAATCCGGCCGGCCGCGCTTCGCTCTTCGTGGCCTGCGCCACCGATCTCGGCCTCGGCGGTCCGCAATGCGCCGAACGCGAGATCATGATCCCGCGCAGCGGCGCCTATGATTACGCCGCGCGCTATCAGCTCGCCGCCGCGGAGATCGTTTCGCTTGAGGCGGAAACCTGCGACGTGGTCGCGCGCGCGCTCGATTTCATCGGCTCCCGCGCCGAGCGCGCGTCGCCGCTTGGACCTCGGCGATCCGAGTATTGAACCGCGGCGGCCTGCGCCGTTGGCGGCGCGGTTGAGCCGGCTCTATCTGTCGCGGTTCCGCCGCGCGGCCCAGCGCGCTTCAGCGGCCTGGCGGCGCTCCTCCGCCGTCTCCGCGCTGGCGTCGATGTTCGGCTCCAAGGGCTCGCCCGCGGCGAGTTTCGCCTCCATCTCCTCATGCGCGAGCCGCAGCGCCGCCGCCCGCTCGGGATAGCTCGGATGCGTCGAACCGAAGGCGCTCTTCTGCACCGACCCGCCGGTCGCGCCGGCCATGCGCGCCCAGAAATACGCGCTGCGCCCTGAATCGTAGCCAGCCCGGCGCATATAATAGGCCCCGACGTAATCGGCTTCGCTCTCAAAGGCTTGGCTGTAAGCGCCGGCGCCGATGCCGCCGCCCATCTTGGCGAATTGGCCTTGCGTGTTCACGCCCACCACCGCCGCGGCGATGTCCACCAGCAAGCCGGCCGCCATGCCGACCGTCGCGTTCTCCTCCTTCGCGTCGCGATGCCTCATCGTGTTATGCGCAAGCTCATGGGCGTAGACCGTCGCCAGCAGATCGTCATCCTGCGCGAGCCGCATCATCGCCGTGTAGAAGGTCATGCCCGTTCCATCGGCGAAGGCGTTCAGATCCCGCGAGCGCTGCAAGCGGCTCGGGAAATCGCAAGCCTGACGCGGCTGCATTCGCGCCTCGATAATCTCATCGCCGCGGCGCAGGCGGGCGAGAGCGACCGCGCCGCCGCCGTTGATCGTCAGCACGCTCTGATCGGCGAACATTGTGTTCGGCGCGTTGAGGATCACATCGCCGACCGCGATCCCCGCAGCCTCCGCCGGCGATCCCTGCGCCACGCCCACGACGATCGGCGCCAATCCGGCGACGGTTTCGAGCCCGAGATGCGAGGCGAGCGCGCTTTGCTCCACCGGCGGCAAACGGTCGGGCCGCAGCGCGTCGAGCCCGACATCCGCGCGCTGCTTGTCCTTGCAGAAGGTCACATTCGCGGCGCTGATCCGCGCGCCGACCTCGAAGAGACGCGCCCGCATCTCCAGCGCGCTTTCGGCGCGCATGCGCTCCATCTCCGCCGCCTCAAGCGACAAATCGCGCCCTGCCACATCAGGCATGATCGAGGTCGGCGAGGCGCAGCTCGCCAACAGGGTCGCCGCCCCAGCGATCAGCGCCAGGGCGCCGCATGCGCCTGTCCGAAGCGCGCGCCGCCGGGCGCCTCGCTCCTTTGATCTCGTCACCGCCGCTCTCCTCCATCGCCGCGCGCAGGTCTGCGATGCGCGCAACACGTGCATGGCGAAGCGGTTCGAGGCTATGTGCGAAGCGTCGCGGCGCGGCGCGCCGGCCCGCGGTTCAGAGCAGGCACCACACCGCCCAACAAGCGTCGAAGGCCAGCGCGCCGATCGCCCAGACCACGAGATCGAAGGCCAGCAGCAGCGCGAGGAGCGGCGCGCCGAACCAGAGGAGGGCGAGGCCGAGCCCCGCC
>JBCBCG010000270.1:0-3663 GCA_038530925.1 Pseudomonadota bacterium | reverse complement strand
ATCTGGCGCTCCGTCACCTCCGGGCGACGGATCTCAAACCGTTCGGCCAAGGCGGCGCGGAAGCCTTTGGCCAGATCTCCGCCGACGGCACCCGCAAATACCTCCTCCGGCTCGAGGGCGGCCATGAGGTCGAGGCGGTCTACATCCCCGAGGAGGATCGCGGCACGCTCTGCGTCTCCAGCCAAGTGGGCTGCACGCTCTCTTGCACCTTTTGCCACACTGGCACGCAGAAGCTCGTGCGCAACCTCACCGCGGGCGAGATCGTCGGGCAGATTCTGGTGGCGCGCGATGATCTCGGCGAATGGCCGAAGCCCGGCGAGAGGCCGCAGGACATTCACGAGGGCGGCCGTCGCCTTCTCTCCAACGTCGTGCTGATGGGCATGGGCGAGCCGCTCTATAATTTCGATGCGGTGCGCGACGCGATGCGGATCGTGATGGATGGCGAGGGCGTGAGCCTCTCGCGCCGGCGGGTCACGCTGTCAACCAGCGGGGTCGCGCCGGCCATGGCCCGCGCAGGAGAGGAGATCGGCTGCCTGCTGGCGATCTCGCTTCACGCCACGACCGACGCGCTGCGCGACGTGCTGGTGCCGATCAACAAGAAATGGAACATCGAGACGTTGATTAAGGCCTGCCGCGCTTATCCGCGGCTCTCCAACGCCGAGCGGATCACATTTGAATATGTGATGCTTAAAGATGTGAACGACGCAGATGAAGACGCGCGGCGCCTCGTCCGGCTGATCGCCGGCATTCCTGCGAAGATCAATCTGATCCCGTTCAATCCTTGGCCGGGCGCGCCTTATGAATGCTCCGACTGGGAGCGGATCGAGGCCTTCGCCGAAATTGTCAATCGCGCGGGCTACGCCAGCCCTGTGCGCACGCCGCGCGGCCGCGACATCCTGGCGGCCTGCGGCCAGCTCAAAAGCGCGACGGAGCGGGGACGGCGGGAGAAAGTGGCGCTCTGATCGCCGTCCGGCGCAAAGCCTCGCACCTTCGATCCGGGCAGGGACGGCGCGCAGCCTTCCGCGAGAGCTGACGCTTAAAACTCCGCCCAGGCGTCGTCATCCGCCGGCGCCGCGGCGAGCGCCGCCGCTTGGCGCGCGGGCGAGGCCGGCGCCTCCGCGACAGGCGCAGGCGCGGCCGCGGCGGGCTTCAGCGGCTCAGACGCCGCGGCCAGCGCCGCCGACGCTGAGCGCCACGCCGCATCGGCGCGATCTTCGTCCAGCGCGGCGCCCTCAACATCGCCGCCATCACCCTTGAAGAAGCTCACCAAACGCCGCAACTCGCCCGCCTCCTGCGCCAGACCGCGCGCGCTTCCGGCGCTTTGCTCGGCCAGGGCGGCGTTCTGCTGCGTCGACTGATCCATTGAGTTCAGCGCCGCGGCGATCTCCTTCATGCCCGTGGCCTGTTGATTGCTGGCCGCGGAAATGCCGTCGATATTGCTCACCGCGTCTTCAATCGCCGCGTTGATCTCATCCAGCGCATCGCCAGTCGACCGCACCAGCCGCGCGCCGTCCGCCACATGGGTGGAGCTTTCATTGATAAGACCGGTGATGTCTTTCGCCGCTTCCGAGGAGCGCTGCGCCAGGCTGCGGACCTCCGAGGCGACGACGGCGAAGCCCTTGCCCGCATCGCCCGCCCGCGCCGCTTCGACTGCGGCGTTCAGCGCCAAGAGGTTGGTCTGGAACGCGATCGACTCGATCACATTGATGATGTCGGAGATTTTCCCGGAGCTCGCCTCCAACTGCTCCACCGCCGTCACCGCCTCCGAGACCACGCCCGAGCCGCGCGAGGCCCGCGTCGCCGCCTCGCGCGCGGCCGTCTCAGCTTGGGTCGCGTTCGACGCGTTGGTCTGAATGCTCGCGGTCATCTCCTCCATCGTCGCGGAGGTCTCCTGCAGGGCGGAGGCTTGGCTTTCCGCCCGCGCCGAAAGCTGCTGCGCGCCATCAGCGATCGCACTGGTCGCCGTCGCGGCGGAGGCGCTGGAGCGCTTGATGTCGCGAACCATCTCGGCGAGCCGGATCAACGTCTTGTTCATATTCGACTGCAGCGCGCCAAAAGCGCCGGCGTCGAAGCCCTCCATCCGCACGGCCAAATCGCCTTCGGCGAGCCGCCCGATGACGCGGTCGCACTCGTTTAGGCCGCGATCCGTGCTGTCGACCAAATCGCGCACCAACTCGACCGTCTGGCGCACTTGCGGATCATCATAGGTTCCCTCGATCCGCTGCGAGAAATCGCCTATCAGCGCCGCTTCGACGATGCGCCGCAGCTCATTCTGCATCTCGTCGCGCATCACCCGCCGCGCCACGGAAGCGGCCTCGGCGTCCACCGCCTCTTGAACCTGCTGGCGCAAAGCCTGGATCTCGGTCGCGCGCTTCGCAGCGCTGGCCGCGATCGCCTTCAGCTCCGGCCCAGCGGCGACGGCGTCGAACGCAGCTTGCGGCGCGTCGCTCCGCTTCACCAGCGTCTTAACCCGCTCAAGCGGCGCTGCGACGGCCGCGGTCAGCGTCACGTAAACAAGCGCCGACGCGCCGAGCCCGAGCCCGGCCGCGCTCCAGAACAGGATCGCGCTCCACGCTTGTGCGCTCGCCACCGCGTCGCTCAGCGGCGCGGCGCCGTCCAGCGCGGCGCCGACGCTCCAGGCGAGCGTCGCCAGGACGGCGAACACAGCGGCCAACACCGCGGCGAGCATCTGAGAGAGGGCGCGAACGGACAAAGTCGACAGCATGGCGCGATCCACAAATCGGTCAAAACACTGAACCTGCGCAGAGTAGGATCGAAGGTCTGAAGATATCGATAGCGCGGCGGACGCCATGCCGCCGCGACGATATCATCACCCACCCAACCTTTTGAAATTACACCGACTTACAGGGATCGGCGCGTTGCTTAATCAAAAATGTCTTCGATCTCGTCGATCACGGATTCGACCATGCGCCAGAAGCTGCGCCGGCGCTTCGGCGGCGCTTTGCGCTTGCGCGGCGGACGTGGGCGCTCGTCGCGCCGGGCCAAGTCCTGTCGCCCGCGATCCGAACGGCTCCGCTGCGGCGCACGCTTTTTCGCCGGCGCTTTCTCGGCCTTCTGCGGCGCAGGGACCGGGGCGCTCTTGATGAACTTCAGATTTCGAAGCGCCGCGCCGCAGCCTGAACAGACAAGTTCATGGTGCGTCGGCGCGCCGACGGATGGGGCGTCGAGTCTAGCTTCGGGATGCGCCGGCGCCATCGCGAATGTGAGCACGGAGCGCTTGCCGCAGTAACAGCAAGTCGCGATTTTCGTGTTATGCGGCATCGCTTCTCAGCATGTATCAGCCCGGCTTTGCGCTGCGACTCTTCTGAAAACCCAAGCTCCGCCGCTCCTTAAAAGCAGCGCACAGGCGTCGCACCCGGCGTGTCGCACACTCAAAAAGATGGGCGCTTGGATCGCGGAGATCCAGATCGGCGGCGCGAAAATCGCTCCATCAGCCCGAGGGCGCTGATCACCGCCCGGGCTAAGCGGCGGCGAGGCTCCGTCGCCGCGCCGCCAAGCCTTGTTTAGTCGACCAATTCGATATTGACCGCCGAGGCCCGGCCCCGACGATCCTCTTCAAGATCGTATTTCACCTTCTGCCCATCCGGAAGGCTGCGCAGGCCCGCGCGCTCGACCGCGCTGATATGGACGAACACGTCCGAA
>JBCBCG010000269.1:0-3737 GCA_038530925.1 Pseudomonadota bacterium | reverse complement strand
CCAAAACATCCAAAATAAAAAGACTTAGGGAGAAGACGATGGGAGACGTCACCAGACGGACCGCGCTTGGATTGGCGTTGGTCGCCGCGACGCCGGCGGTGATCGCGCCGACGGCGGCGCGCGCTCGCGAGGACATCGCGCCCGCCGCGCCGGCGCCGGGGCTTGTCACCGAAACGACGAAAACGCTGAACGCCGCGCTCGGCGGCCGGCTCGATCTTGCGCGCGACCTCGATCAAGAGCGGGCGACCCGAGGCAAACTCGCCCGCATCGAAGCGGACGCGATCCGCGGCGCGCAGGGAAATGTCGTCTGGCCGATCGCGCAATTCGACTTCCTAAAGGGTCCGGCGCCGGACACGGTGAACCCGTCTCTCTGGCGCCAGGCGCAGCTCGCCGCCGAGCACGGGCTCTTCGAAGTGACCGACGGCCTCTGGCAGGTGCGCGGCTATGATCTGGCGGTGATGTCGGTGATCCGGGGCGACACCGGCTGGATCATCATCGACCCGCTCACCACCGCGGAGACGTCGGCCGCGGCGTTGAAACTGGTGCAGGAGACGCTGGGCGAGCGTCCGGTCTCGGCGCTGATCTACACCCATTCGCATGCGGATCATTACGGCGGCGCGCGCGGCGTGCTGACGGAGGAGGAGATCGCCGCGCGCGGCGTACCCGTGATCGCGCCGTTCGGCTTTTTGGAGAACGCCGTCGCCGAGCAATTGCTGGCGGGCAATCATATGGGCCGGCGCGCCACGCTGATGTTCGGCAGCGTGCTGCCGCGCAATCCCGAAGGGCATGTGAGCTCAGGCCTTGGCCCGGCGCTTTCGACCGGCACGCTTGGCCTGCTGCCGCCGACGGTGGAGCTGTCGCAAGAGATCCAGACGCGGGTGATCGACGGCGTCGCATTCGAGTTCATGGACGCGGCCGAGACCGAGGCGCCGGCGGAGTTCATCTTCTATCTCCCGGAGAAACGCGCGCTCTGCACGTCCGAGGTCGTCTGCGCCACGTTCCACAACATTTTAACGCCCCGCGGCGCCAAAGCGCGCAACGCGCTGCGCTGGAGCCGGGTGATCGACGACGCTCTGGTGCGCTGGGGCGATGTGTCCGACGTGACTTTCGCCTCGCATCATTGGCCGGTTTGGGGAACTGACGAGGTCAAGAAGCGGCTGACGGCGCATCGCGATATGTATCGGTTCATCCATGACCAGACCTTGCGCCTCGCCAATGCTGGCGAAACGATGTTCGAGGTTGCTGAGAAAATCGAAGAACCAGCCGTCCAGTCCGAAGAGATGACGGCGCGCAACTATTATGGGACGCTGAACCACAACTCCAAGGCTGTGTATCAGTACTATTTTGGTTGGTGGGGCGGAGTGCCGGCGGATTATTACGCTTTGCCGGCGACGGAGTCGGCGCCGCGCTATGTCGAGGCGATGGGCGGCGCGGATCGGGTGCTGACGCTCGGCGTCGAGGCGTATGAGGCGGGCGATTATCGCTGGGCGGCGGAGCTGCTGAATAAAGTGGTCTTCGCCGATCCGGAGAGCCGGGCCGCGCGCGAGTGGCTTGCGGCCAGCTATGAGCAGATCGGCTATCAGGCGGAAAGCGGCGCCTGGCGCAGCTATTATCTCGGCGCCGCCTCCGAGCTGCGCGACGGCGTGCCGGACGCGCCGCCGCCGAAATTCGGCAGCGCGGATTTCCTCGACGCCGTCGACAGCCGCGATTTGCTCGACGCGTTGGCTGCGCGCTTCAATCCGGCGAAGATGGCGCGCGAGCCCTTCGCGCTGAACTTCGTCTTTCCAGATCGCGACGAAGCGATGTCCGTCGAGGTCGGCGCCGCGACGGTGACGCCGCGCTCCGCGCCGGCGGAAGGCGCGGCGGCCAAGCTCACGCTGAGCCGGGCGGATCTCGATCTCGTCTTGCTGCGTCAAAAGCGGCTGGTGGCGATGGTGCCGCTGGGCGAGGCGACGGTGGAGGGCGATCTCACGGCCTTGATGAGCTTTTTCGGCGCGCTCGATCAGCCAGAGTTCTGGTTCAACACCGCGACGCCCTGACCGCGCGAGGACGATTCAGAGCGAGGCGCCTTACGAGCGCCTCGCCCACACATTGCGTTCCGGCGCCGCAGCAGGCTCCAGAGGACGGCCTTCGACCGTGACGAGCTCAAAGCCGCGAGCGGTGAGCAACGCGGCGGCCTCGTCATAAGCGCGCGGGTTCTCAGGCAGCGCTTCGAAGACGATATTCTCGATCTGCGCCAGCACCGGCGCCGCGCCGCGCAGCACCTGCGGCTCAAATCCTTCAACATCGATTTTCAGCGCTTTCGCGCGGGCGAGGCCGGCCGCCTCCATCAGCTCAGGCACGGTCCGCACAAAAGCGAGAAAGGATTGCGCCGTGTCGTTCACGCCTGTCGGCTCGGCCAGCGTGAGCCGCGAGCGATCGCTCTGCGGCTGCGACGCGAGGCGCACGAGCCCTGGCGCCTCGCCGACCGCGCAGGCGACGGCGACGATCTGCGTAAAGCCGTTGGCCGCCGCATTGCTGAGGATCTTGTCGCAGTTATAGGGCTGTGGATCGATGGCGAGCACCGCGCCGCTTGGGCCGACCGCCCTCGCCGCGATCAGGCTGAGCCAGCCCACATGGGCGCCCACGTCGATGAACGCGTCGCCCGGTCCGAGGAGCCGCTGCAGCAGCGCCGCGGTGAGCGGCTCGGCAGGTGTTCCGCGCAAAAGCTCGATCTGCGCCCATTCTTGCGGATCTAGCAGCATGCGCACGTCGCCTGGCGCAAGATCGCTCGCGGGCGCGAGGCGGCGCCTCAGCCACGCGTCCATTCGATGCCGGCCTCGAAAGGCTGGCCCGCGAAGCACGGATTTATAGAGCGCGCGCCACATCATCGCCGAGTGTATAGGCTTTCACCGCACGCCAGGATAGCCGCGTGAGGCGCGCGCCGCGCCGGCGCGAGGGGCGATGAAGGGGATCAGGATGCGGATCAAGGCGGGCGCGCTGCGCGTGGGATTGGGATGGGCGGGCGTCTTGGCGCTGAGCGTCGGCTCTGTCGCCGTCTTCGGGGCGCAGACCGCCTGGGCGCAGACGCCCGAGGCCTGCGCCGCGCCGCAAGAAGCCTGCGGCGGCGGGCTGAGCCGCGAGTGCCTCTCCAGCCTCGGCGCAGGCGTGCTGGCGATGGGCGACGCGGATGATTGCACGCAGCAAATGCGCGATTATCGGATGTGCCTTGCGAATATCGCCGAGAACTGCCCGGGCGCGCGGCCGCAGCAAGGGCCGAGCACCGCGGCGAGCGACGAATTCGACGAGTTGGCGCGGCTCGGCGGTCTCATCTCCCAGCCCGAAACGGCGGTTGAGCATTACAACAACGCGCTCGTCTATGCGCGCCGCGGCGATCTTCTCAACGGGCGCAAAATGATCGAGAAGGCGATCGCGCTCGGCGCTGATCAAATCGACGTGCTGCAGCGCTACACCCAAATGCTCAAAGCGCAGGAAGGGCTGCTTGGCGCGCGGGAGGTCATGGCCGATCTCGTGCGCCGCAGCCCGGAGAACAAAGGCGCTGCGCTCGCCGCGGCGACGCTCCGCCCAGCGCCGCAGCGCGCGGCGGCGCTGCAGGCCTTGCTGGCGGGCGAGGATCCGTTCGAGCCGGCCCAATATGAACTCGCGGGGCTTTCGTCGGCGGACCGCGTCGGCCAGCAATCGCTCACCGATCAGCGGGCGGAGAAGGCGGCGCTCGAGGCCTTCACCGAGGCGGATGC
>JBCBCG010000268.1:0-3804 GCA_038530925.1 Pseudomonadota bacterium | reverse complement strand
GCGCCTTGCGCACGCCGGCGGGCGCCGTCGCCGTGAGACTGACCCAGCCGCCTGTCGCGGTCACTTCCGAAGTGGACACCGCGATCTGATTGGCGCTGATCTCGGCGAAGGCCGCGTCGCGCCATGAAACGCTCAGCTGCAGCGTATCGGTCGGCGCCCCGGAATGCGCCGCCCAAAGGAGAACGCGCACCGTCTGACCGCGCGCGACCGTCGGGCAGGCCGCCGCCTGCAAGCTCGCCGTCTGCGCGCCGCCGGAGGCGTCGCCCGCGAACACGACTTGGGCGTGTTCCGCCTGGTCCGTCGCGCCGCCGGCCGCGGCGCTGACGCCGGCCGCTGTCGCCAGCGTCCAGGCGCTGGCGTCGGCGTAATCCTTCGGCGCGGGCAAGGCGCGGCCGATCACATCCCGATCCGCGGTGACGGCGAGCGCGGCGGAGGCGGCGGCGCCCACGGCGCTCGCGGCGGCGGCGGTCGCCGATCCCGCGGCGGCGGTGGCGGAGGCCGCGGCCGCATCCGAGTTGACGTCGACATAGCCCTTCGTCGCCGCATCTTGGGCGGCGACCGGATCGGCGAGGTTGGTCAACCGCGCGCCCTGACCGTCGAACCGCGACAAAGCGTCTTTGCCCATCAAACCAGCGACGCGGTCCACCACTTCTTGGGCGATGTAAAGCTGCTGCAGCAAGGCGTTGTCGAGATCCGCTTCGGTCAGAACCGAACCGTCGGTGAAGTCGACCAAGCGCTCGGCGCTCGGCGTGTCGCGGCGCAGCTCGATCACGGCGCCGCCGGACGCCGCGGCGTTAAGCTGGATCGCGGTCGCGCCGGTCCAACTGAAGGCGACGTCGACCCCGTCCACGCTCACGAAGACATGGCTCTGATCCAGATACGCGAACGGGACCGTGTAAGGTCCCGTTCCGCCGTCGCCCACATAAGTCACCTTCGACTGACTGCTCATCCACCTCTCCTCCTCGATCCGGACATGCTCCGCCGCGCGCCGCACTCACCCCGTTTTGTCGCCCAAAAGGTCCTTGAGGGTCCGAGTCTGCTCCAGCCCGACGGCGACACCCTTCAGCAAATTCTGATAGTCGCGCCCGTTGGCCACGGCGCGATCGAAGCCGCCTTGCATCTGCAGCTCCTGGCCTGTCGCCGCGACCGAGAGGTTCTGTTGACGCAGCTCGTCATCGTAGCGGGCCTGCTGCTCCTGGCGCGCGCGGGCGCCGCCGATGTCGCGGAGGCTCGCCCGAAGCGAAGCGCCGCGGCCGCCCGTCTCGAGGCGCCGAGTGCGCGTGCGCTCGGCCAGACGCAGCGCCTCATCGCGCGAGGCGCGCACCCGTTCAGCGCGCCTCGCGCGGCTTTCCGCAGCGTCCAAAGCGAGCGCCTCATAGCGGTTGATCGTCTGACGGCGCAGACGCTCTTGCTCGCGCCGCGCCGCGCGCTCGGCCGCGCGTTGGTTCTGCTGCGATTGAAGCAATCCCGCGCCAGTCGACGCCAATTGCGACGCGGCGATCGCCGTTGCGAACTCACACATGTCATCTCCTCCAGATTGCGGAGCTTCCGCTCCCGCGGACGCCGCCTCGGCGCGCCCGCCGAGACGCGCGAATTCAAGGAACGGGCGCCGCTCCGAGCCGACCTCGAACCGGCGCAGAAAGCTGAAGCCGCACCAGCGCAGCCAAGCGATGTGCAGACTGTTGCGCGCGTCGACGCCGTTGGTGAGCATCAGGAAATCGCGCCCCAGATGCGCGACCCACGGCCGGCACCGGCGCAAGAACGGGCGCGCCGCCGCCTCGATCGCCGGGCTCGCCAGCATCCAGGGCGCGCCGACGTCAGGCTCGACGGGATGCGGCGCCACGCCGAATATCCCCATCAGCGCCTCAGGCTCCGCGGCGGCGTGAATGACGAACGCCTCGCGGCTCTGCGCGACGCCCTCCACCAAAGCCTCAAGCGGCGTCCGCCCGAGCGCCGCCAACTCCAGGCGATCGGCGGGGCGAAGATCCGCGGCGAGCCGCACCGCATCTTCGATGCGGGCCGGGCGAACGCGGGGCGCGGCGGCGTCATCGGCGCGCGCCCCTGCGCCAACGCGGTCATGCGTCTGCGGCATGTCGGCTCCTCGTGAGTGATGGCGAACTGCGTGACGGCGAAATGCGCGATGGCGGCGGCACGGCGGCGCCGCGCTCAGCCCATGCGCCGGGCGCGCGTCACCCAGCGGCCCTCCCATTCCGCGGCGAGGAAGCGCGCCGGCAGGAAGCTCTCGCTCTGGATCTCGATCGAAACCTCGGTGTTGCGCGCGTAGACGGGCAGCTTGAACCGCCCGGTCTCCAGCGCGTTCGAGCCGATGCGATTGGCCGCGGCTCCCAAGATTTTCCCTGTAAACGCATAGCGATAAGTCTGGCGCGCCTTCGGCGTCACCGCCACTTCGAACCCACCGGTCGCCTCATAGAAAAGCGCAAGATAAAGGATCTGCAGCCGGCCATCCCCCATCGCCGCCTGGGCGGCGCCCGCCCCCTCGCGCAGCACGAAGGGCGAGAACACGTACCGGCTCTGATAGCGCCGCCCGATGAACAGCTTGGCCGCGCTGAGATCGCCCGGCAGCGTCACCGTCGCCGCATCCGGCCGGCTGTGCTCGATCGCCTCGCCCCGCGTCAGTCCCGCCGCGCTCTCCCGCGCGACGACCCAAAGCGAACCGCTCTCAGCGAAGGGCAACGTCAGGCGCGTCTCGGTTCCGTTCGCGCCCTGCGCCGTGGCGAGCACGCAGGCGCTCTCCTCGATCCGGCGATCGGCGGCGACCTGATAGCCGAAGCCCGTATCCGCGGCGCCAGGATCAAGATCCATCTCTTCGAGGAACACGCCATCCGCACGCTCGATCACAAGGATCATCCGCGCATCGACGAACTCTGCCGCCAGCAGCCGATCCGTCGCCGCGAAGGACCATCTCGACCAGCTCGACTGCAATTTGTCGTCGCGCGACCAGTAGAATTTATAGACATAAACCGCGCTCGGATCGCCTGTCGTCAAAAGCGCCAAGAGATCATCATGGCGCGCCGCCGCCATCGCGAACACGCCCTCGGGGATGTATGACGGCGCATGCTTTGTATTCTCCGTGGCGTCCGTCGTCGCGGTCACCTCGTCAAACGCGTATTCGCGCACGCCAGCGAAACCGCCCTTCTCCGAGACGAAATACACATGCCGCCCGGCGGCCACCGGCTGCACGGCCGTGCTGCTCACGAACTCCGTCGTCGGCCGGATCGCCGCCGTCATCGGCGTCAGGATCGCGCCGCCCTCAAGCTCGAACTGGCTCTGTTCGGCGAAGAGGATCAGCCGGCGATTGAAGGGCGCCGCATGACGCAGGATCGACACCTTATTGTGACCGCCGGCGACATCGATCGGATCGCTGTCCAGCTGAGCCGTCACCGTCTTCGGCCAAAAGGAGAAGTAATCGCCGGCGCGGCTCAAAATTACATTCTCGTCTGAGAGAACCCCAAGCCGATTGCGGAAGAAGAACACATCTGTGAGCGTCCGCCCCACGAAACTCGGCTCCGGCGCGCTCGCCGCATCGCCAACGCTGCGATCGGCCCATTCGGCCTGACGAAAGGTGAAGCTCCCATCCGCCTCACGCACCAACACATGGGGCATCGTCGCCGGATCGAGCTGATACGGCGCGCCTTGCGCGATCGCTTCACGCCAAACGCCGGCGCTGTCCGCATCGTCGCTCTTCTCAAAGCGCACATAGTAATTGTCGAAGGCGGTGCCCGGATCGCCGACGATCTCCACGGCGAAGCCTTCCGGGCCGAAATTCGGCAGATCGGAGAAGCG
>JBCBCG010000267.1:0-3828 GCA_038530925.1 Pseudomonadota bacterium | reverse complement strand
AGACCGGGCGAGAGGCTTGAGCGCTGGCTTGGACGGCTCATTGTCAGCAGCGACGCGAACAGAATACCTGAGTGTTTTTGT
Source organism: Pseudomonadota bacterium (assembly GCA_038530925.1). GTDB lineage: Bacteria > Pseudomonadota > Alphaproteobacteria > Rhodobacterales > Rhodobacteraceae > JALEGB01. Next base: position 3,747 of record JBCBCG010000267.1, on the reverse strand, counting down.
CAGAACAGAGTTTCCGAGCGTTTCTGTCGGAAATGGGCGCATCTGTCGCAGCGAGCGCCTCTATGGCGACAGAAGAGTTTCCTAACGAAACAAATCACGCAGCGATCGCAAAAGCGGCGTTTGCAGAATACGATAAGCCGCTGCGTGAAGAAGGAGTGCTGAGTATTGTCGGTGCCTGTTGTAATCATCACAGGTTTTTTGGGATCTGGAAAAACAACTCTCTTGAACGAGCTGCTGCGCGACCCTGCGTTTTCGGAAACAGCGGTGCTTATAAATGAATTCGGCGACGTTCAAATTGACCATGACTTGGTCGCCGATTTCAGCGCCGAGCTGATCACGACAACGACCGGATGCCTCTGCTGCACAGCCTCGAGCGACATCAAACAGGCGCTGTTCGATCTCTGGAGACAACGAAAAGATCGGCGCATCGGGCCGTTTCGACGCGTGATCGTCGAGACCACCGGCTTGCTGGATCCCGCACCGGTTCTGAACGCATTGCTGACGCCGCACGCGCCGAGCTTGGTCGATACGATCGTGAAGTCCCAATTCGCCCTTTCTCACGTGATCTCTTTGGTCGATAGCGTGACCGCGGTTGAGAGCTTCGCCAACAATCCTGAAGCCCAGCGCCAGGCCGCGTTCGCAGACATCGCTCTTCTGAGCAAAACCGATCTCCTCGCGGAGACCGACGCGCCTCGCGCGCGGCGCGCGGCCGAGCGCCTTGTCGCCTCAGTCAATCCTGGTGCGCGCATTTTGGATCGCCAACGCGATTGGTCGGCTCTTCGCGCCGTGCTCATGGATCCAGGGCGCTATGATCTCAGCGAGAAGTCCGAGGCTGCGCTGGCCTGGCTCGACGCCGAGCGCGTCCACGCCGCGGCTCACGAGCATCACCACGAACACGATCACGATCACGATCACGATCACGATCACGATCATGCGCACGCCCATAGCATCGATCGCAATCGTCACAGCGCCGAGATCCGCAGCCACGTGATCTTCAGGGACGACCCGGTGACGCGCGCCGGTTTGAAGGCCTTCATCGCAAAAGTGAAAGCGAGCGCCGGGCCTGATTTGCTCCGTGTGAAGGGGCTTTTGCGTCTGCAAGACGATCCGGAACGGCCCGTTGTCGTGCACGGCGTTCAGCATCTCGTGCATCCTGTCCGCCAGCTCGAACAGTGGCCGAGCGAGGATCGGCGCACGCGGATCGTGTTGATCGGTGAGAATTTGGCGCCCGAGGCGTATCGCGAAGCGCTCGATGGCGACGGCTTATGACGCGACCTGCGCAGGCGCATAAGGCGCCAGCGTCGGCAGAAAGCGCATCAGCATCTCCGGCGCGCCGCTGCGGCCGGCGCCGCCGATGATCATCACGATCCGGCCGCTTTCAACGCCCTCCGGCCAGCCGTCGAGCAGCCGCGGCGGGCTGGCGATATGCCCGACGACATGGAGCACGCAGGCGGCGCCGGGATGGCCTTCGAGCGCGACCAGCCCTTTCATGCGAAGCAAATCGAGGCCGAAGGTCGCTTGAAGCGCGCCGATCGCATCCTCCAGAGCCTGAGGCGCGATCGGGCTGGCCGCCGTGAAGCAGAACGCGGTCGCCGCATCGCCGTGGCGGTTCACATCGTGGCGATGGTCATGGTGGTGATGATGATGATCATGATGCGCGCCGTGATCCGCGGCCTCGCGCGCAAAGCGCAGCCAGGCGCGCGCATCGGGCGGTTTGCTCGCGGGATCGAAGGCGGCGAGCGAAAACACCGACGCCGCCGTCGCTTCGCCGACATCGCGCACGGCTGCATTAGGGTTCATCGCGCCTAGGCGCTGTTTGAGCGCCGCGACGTCCTTTGTTGAAGCGGGATCGCGCGCTAGATCGCCTTTGCTCACCAAAAGAAGATCAGCGACGGCGATTTGCCGGCGCGCCTCTTCGAAGCGGTCGATCGCATCGGCGCCATGGACGGCGTCGACCAGCGTCGCGACGCCATTGAGCGCGAACCGCTCCAGCATCTCAGCATCGCTCATGAAGGTCTGAAGCACCGGCATCGGATCGGCGAGGCCGGTCGTTTCAATGACCATGCGGCTAAAGCGCGGGCCGAGCCCGGCGTCGGCTTCATGCAGAAGGCGCAGAAGCGCGACGCGCACATCGCCCGAGACGGTGCAGCAAAGGCAGCCCGTCGACATGGCGAAGGCGCGATCGCCCGCGCGTTCAACCAAGGCGCCGTCGACGCCCGCCTCTCCGAACTCGTTGACGACCACCGCCGTGTCCTCAAAGCCGGGCTCGGACAGCAGCCGGTTCAAGAGCGTGGTCTTCCCCGCGCCGAGAAAGCCCGTCAGGATGGTTACGGGAATGCGCGTCATGCGCGGCGTCTCGCCCTCGCTGCTCGCGAGCCCGGCTTGGGACAACCGGGCCCGCTTTCTCAATGGTCGCTGTTACGCAGGCACAATGACGCCCGGCAAGGTGTTCACGGTCATGGTGTCCTTTTCGCGGAAATGAACGACCGAGCGGATCGACTCGCCGGCTTTCAAGAGATCGAACGCCGTGTTGATCTGATCATGCGTCATATGATGCGTGATGTAGGGGTCGATGTCGAACTCGCCGCGCAGCCACTCATCGACCATGCCGGGCAGCTCGCTGCGGCCGCGCACGCCGCCGAACGCGGTGCCGCGCCAGACCCGCCCCGTCACCAGTTGGAATGGGCGCGTCGCGATCTCTTGCCCCGCGCCGGCGACGCCGATCACTGTGCACTCGCCCCAGCCCTTATGGCAGGCCTCCAACGCGGCGCGCATCAGATTGACGTTTCCGACCGCCTCGAAAGTGTAGTCCAAGCCGCCATCGGTCATCTCGACGAGCACGTTCTGGATCGGCTCGGAGTGATCCTTCGGATTGATGCACTCGGTCGCGCCCAGCGCTTTGGCGAGCGGGAATTTCGACGGGTTGATGTCGATGCCGATGATGCGCGACGCGCCGCTCAGCACAGCGCCTTGGATCACCGCCATGCCGACGGCGCCGAGGCCGAACACCGCGACGCTGGAGCCAGGCTCGACTTTCGCCGTGTTCCGCACCGCGCCAATGCCGGTCGGCACCGCGCAGCCCATCACGGAGGCCTTCGAAAGCGGCGCCTCCTTCGAGATCTTCGCAATCGAGATCTCCGGCAGCACCGTGTACTCGCTGAAGGTGCTCGTCCCCATGTAATGGAGGATCTGCTTGCCTTTATACGAGAAGCGCGACGTCCCGTCCGGCATCACGCCGGCGCCCTGGGTCTTGCGGATGGTTTGGCAGAGATTGGTCTTGCCCGATTTGATGTAGGGGCAGTTCGGATCTTCCGGCACGTAGAGCGGGATCACATGATCGCCCGGCGCGACGGAGGTCACGCCCTTGCCGACCTCTTCGACGACGCCGCAGGCTTCATGGCCGAGGATGCAGGGAAAGAGGCCCTCCGGATCCTCGCCCGAGAGCGTGAAGACATCCGTATGGCAAAGGCTGGTCGTCACGATCCGGACCAGAACCTCGCCGTCTTTCGGCCCTTCAAGATCGATCTCCTCGATCTCCAGCGGGCGGTTCGGCTCCCAGGCGATGGCGGCGCGGGTTTTCATCTGTTCTTCCCTCCCGAGTTATTCATCAACGCAGTCTGACCGACGTCTCATCGACCATCAACGCAGGCGGATCAAGAACGAGCAGAGGCCGCGGCGCGCCGGTTTTCACGATCGGCGCGCCGCGATCCCGTCAGCGGCGCGCCTTGCTCGGCTCTCGCCTCGATG
>JBCBCG010000266.1:0-3862 GCA_038530925.1 Pseudomonadota bacterium | reverse complement strand
CCCGAAGTGGTGGAGGCGATGCTGCCGTTCTTCACCGAGCAATTCGGCAACCCGTCCTCGATCCACCGCTTCGGGCGCCGCCTGGGTGGTGGCGTTGTTGTCGAGATAGACGCCTGTCGCGGCGAAATCGATCTCGGCGCCTGATGCGGCGCTTAGGGCTTCGTCACGCATCGGCTCACATCCCCATCTGACGGTTGCTGACTGGGATCACTTGGACGAACTCGCCAAGCCGCTCCATGATCTTCTGCTGCACGCCGTTCAGCGTCAGGCCCGCCATCGAGCAATCGGTGCAGGCGCCGGTCATCTTCACAAAGACCTTCTTGTCTTGAACGTCGATCAGCTCGATATCGCCGCGATCGGCCTGAAGAACGGGCCGCATCTCCTCAAGCGCCGCTTCAATGCCGTGGATCCGTTGGATCGGCGTCAGCTTGGGCTTTTTGCTCGGCGTCTCTAGCTGCACCGGCGCGGAGGGCGCGGGTTTCGGCTGGGGAGCAGGGGCCGCCGCTTTCGGTTTCTTCGCCACGGTCCGGCGCTTCAGCACGAGATCGGGCCGCGCGGTCGGAGAGAAGGTCTCGCCCCGCGCCTCCATCTCACGCGCCAGGATCTCTTCGATTTTTTCATGGCAGGAGGAGCAGCCCGCGCCCGCCTTGGTGTAATTGGCCACATCCTGCACTGAGGAGAGCTTGTTCTCACGCACCGCTTCGACGATGTAAGGCTCCTCGATCGCGAAGCATTTGCAGATCAGCGCGCCTTCTTCGTGATCATCGACCCATTCCTCACCGCGGTAATTGGCGATCGCCGCCTGCAGCGCCTCGCGCCCCATCACCGAGCAGTGCATTTTCTCCGGCGGCAGACCTTCGAGGAAATCGGCGATGTCCTGGTTGGAGATCTTGAGCGCCTCCTCCAGCGTCTTGCCTTTCACGATCTCCGTCAGCGCCGAGGAAGAGGCGATCGCCGAGCCGCAGCCGAAGGTCTGAAACCCTGCATCCTGGATGATCTCGGTTTCAGGATCGACCTTCAAGGTCAGCCGCAACGCGTCGCCGCATGTGAGCGAGCCCACATCGCCGGTGGCGTTCGCGCCCTCGACCGCGCCTACGTTTCGCGGGTTGTAGAAGTGTTCTTTAACGGTCTCGGAATAATCCCACATGTCAGCTCGCCCGTTGAAGGTGACGCTTTCGGCCCGAGGCGCGGCGCCGCGAACCGGCGCGCCGCCTCAAGGCCGCTCGATGGTCTCGCGCGCTCGTCAGCCGCCGGCGGCGAAGGATTTGCCGCAGGCGCAGCTGCGCGCCGCGTTCGGATTGGTGAAGGTGAAGCCCGAGCCCTCAAGGCTCTCGACGAAGTCGATCGTCGTGCCTTGCAGCACCGGCGCGCTGTCCGCTTCGACATAGATCTTGGTGGCGCCGCAATCGACGACGTCGTCGCCATCCTTCGGCGCCGCCTCAAGCGACATCGCGTATTGCAGGCCCGAGCAGCCGCCATCGACCACGGAGATGCGCAAGCCGCCGACCGGCTCCTCAGCGGTTTCCGTGAAGCGCTGGATGGCCTCGGCCGCTTTGTCGGTGAGTTCGAGCATGGGTTCGCCTCTTTGAATGTGTCGGCGTCAACGCCGCCTTAACCATTCGCCAAGCAACCAACATGCCAACACTCATTAAGAATGTTATATGCTGTTTTTATTGAATTTTGCTTAGATTATCGCCGATGTCGGCTTTGTCGGAAACCTGACGCCCGCGCCCGCGCCGGCGCGCCGCCATGTCGGCGCCCGGCGGTGTTGTCGGATCTGCGACAAGGATCGTCGCGCCTTCGCGCAGGATCTCGGCGCGCGCGCGCATCGCCGGCGTCATATGGATCACGCCGTCGGCGTCGATCAGCAGCGCCGCCTCGATCCCGAGCGCGCGCGCCGTCTCAAGCCATCCCTCTCGGCCGGCGACGCTGAGCGCCGTCGCCGCCGCATCAGCCTTCGCGCCGTCGACATCCAGCACGCTCGCCGAGACGATCTCCGCCACCGGCCGGCCGCTCCGCGGATCGAGGATATGGCTGAACCGCTCGCCGTCTTGCTCGAGAAAGCGCTCGTAATTGCCCGAGGTGAAGAGCGCCTCGCCTGGCCGCAGCGAAACGCCGGCGACGGCGCCCCACGCGAAAGGATCGCGGATCGCCGCGCGCCAGGGCCGCGCGCCGCGCCGACCGATCACAATGAGATCGCCGCCCGCGTTCAGCACCGCGCTCTCGATCCCGCGCGCCTTCAGCATCGCCGCCGCTTGATCAAGCGCCGCGCCTTTGGCGAAACCGCCGAGATCGATGCGCACGGCGCGGTTGCGCGACCAAACCTGATCGCCCTCGATCACAAGATCGCTCATCCGCGGACGCGCCTCGACCCAAGACGCGATCTCCGCGTCGCTGGGCGGCGCCCCGCTCGGCGGAACATCGGCGTGAAAGCCCCAGGCCGCGATCAGCCCGCCGATCGCCGGCTCAAAGAGCCCGCCGCTGTCGCGCGAGAGCGCTTGCGCCCTCGCGAGAAGGCTCACCAGTTCCAGACCGGCCTCAGCGCGCCGCCCTGCTGCGATGGCGTCGTTCACACGGCTGAGCGCGCCGCCTGGGCGCCAGGCGTGCCAGTCCCTGTGAAGCCGGTCGAACGCCGCGCTGATCGCAGCGGAGGCGCTGGCGGCGTCGGCGCGGCGCGCGCCGTGGATCTCGATCTCCACCAGGGTGCCGAAGACATACAACGTCTCGCGCCAGCGCCGCTCCTCCGCCGGCGGCGCGAAGACAGCCGCGGCAGCGCCGAGGAGGAGCGCGCACGCCGCGGCCCAGCGTGAGAGCGATCGCGCGCGCATGGCCGCCTCCTCTGTTTCTCAGCGGATGGTGCGGAGCGGCGTCGCCGCCCGGTCGCGTTGTTGCGGTCCGACCAACCGATGGCCGCGCGCCGCGCCCGCTTCGTCGAGCAGGCGAAGCCGCCCGGCGGGCAAGCCGAGACGCACGGTCTCGCCTGGCGCCGGCGCAGGCGCGTTCCAGGGCCGCTGCGCATAGAACGCGGCGCCGTCGCGCAAGCGGAGCTGCACCTCCCGCACCGGGCCCATCTCGCGCACCCGCACGACCCGCGCCTCAAGCCCAGCGCCTTCGGCGACGCCGGCGCCCATCTCCACATGTTCGGGCCGGATCCCAACCCAGCCGGCGCGCATCGGCGCGGGCGCGCCGAGGCGCAGCGCGCCCCATGATCCGGAGAGCTCAAGCCCTTCGCACCGCTCCAACTTTAAGAGATTGCGCCAACCGAGCACGCAAGCCGCCGCGTAATCGCCCGGATCGTCGAACACCTCTTCGGTGGGGCCGAAGCGGCGCACCCGGCCTTCCGCGACCACGCCGACGCGGTCGGCGACCTGGCGCGCTTCTTCGAGATCATGGGTCACCATCACCACCGGCGTCTTCACCGCCGCGGCGAGGCCCATGAGCTGGCTGCGCAAATGCCCGCGCAGATGCGCGTCCACCGCCGAGAACGGCTCGTCGAGGAGCAGCAGCTCAGGATCCGCGGCCAGAGCGCGCGCCAAAGCGACGCGCTGGCGCTGACCGCCGGAGAGCTGCGAGGGATAGCGCCGCTCGAGCCCGGTGAGCTCAAGCCGAGAGATCCAGGTCGCGGTCTCGCTCTCGCGCAGCGCTTTGGGCGCGCCATAGCCGATGTTCTCCGCCACGCTCATGGTCTCGAACAAGGCGTAGTCCTGAAATACGACGCCGACCCGGCGCCGCCGAACCGGCGTGTTCAACCCGGCGGCTTTGTCGAACCACACCCGATCTCCCAAAGCGACGCGGCGCGCGCGGCGATCATCGGTTTCGGCTACGGCGTGGAGTAAGGCGATGGGCGACCTCTCGCAAATCG
>JBCBCG010000265.1:0-3943 GCA_038530925.1 Pseudomonadota bacterium | reverse complement strand
CGCGATCAAATGCACCAGCGCCAGCTTCGAGCCGTCCGGCGCGGCGCTGAACATGCTCTCGCCGAAAAACGCGCCGCCGAGCGCCACACCGTAGAGCCCGCCTATCAGCGCGCCCTCGCGGCTCCAGACCTCAACGCTATGGCCATAGCCGATCTCATGCAGCGCCTTGTAAAGGCGGCGGATCTCATCATTGATCCAGGTCTCCGACCGCGCGGCGCAGCCATCGAGAACCGCTTCGAAGGCGGTGTCGACCGTGATGGAGAAATCGCCTTTCTTAACCCGCTTGGCCAGGCTCTTCGGCACATGGAACTCAGGCAGCGGAATGACGCCGCGAAAGGCTGGATCGACCCAAAACACCTCTGGATCATCCGCGCTGTCCGCCATCGGGAAGACGCCGGCGGCGTAGGCGTTCAGCAGCAAAGTCGGGGTCAGCTCCTGCCCGCGGTCGCTCATCTAAGCCTCGATCTCGCCGCTGACCGGAGTTTCGCCCGCGCGTTGCGCCTTCACCCAAATATGCTACCGCAAGCGCGCCGCGTCGCAAGTGGTGAGAGCGGTTCGCAGCGGCGATTTAAGACCGCGCCGCCCGCCCGGCCAAACGCGCCTCAGCCTTGCGCGGCGAGCCAGCCTTGCAGCCAGTGAATGTTGTAATCGCCGTTCACGAAATCCGGATCGCGCGTCAGCTCGATGAAAAGCGGCGTCGTAGTCTCCGGCCCATCCACCACGATCTCTCCCAGCGCGCGGCGCAGGCGCATGATGCACTCATTGCGGTTGCGGCCTTGCACGATCAGCTTGCCGATCAGACTGTCGTAATGCGGCGGGACGCGGTAGCCGGCGTAGATGGCGCTGTCGACGCGTACGCCAAGCCCGCCCGGCGCGTGGTAGTTGTTCACCAGGCCGGGCGAGGGCGTGAACGTCTTCGGGTTCTCCGCGTTGATCCGGCATTCGATCGCATGGCCGTTGGGTTTTAGTTCGGATTGTTTAAAAGACAGCTTTTCACCATTGGCGATGCGGATCTGTTCGCGCACCAAATCAACACCGTAGATCATCTCCGTCACCGGATGCTCGACCTGCAGCCGCGTGTTCATCTCGATGAAGTAGAACTTCCCGTTTTCATAGAGGAACTCGATGGTGCCGACGCCGAGATAGCCCATCTTCTTGATGGCTTTGACCACCGTCGCGCCGATCTCAGCGCGCTGCTCCGCGTTGAGCGCGGGCGAGGGCGCCTCTTCGAGCACCTTTTGATGGCGCCGCTGCAAAGAGCAGTCGCGCTCGCCGAGATGCACCACATTCCCATGGGCGTCCGCGACGATCTGGATCTCGATATGCCGCGGCAGCGAGAGGTACTTCTCAAGATAGACGCTGTCATCGCCGAAGGCGGCGAGGCTCTCGGCTTTGGCGGTGGCCATGGCGTTGGCGAGATCCTCGCGCGAGGCGGCGACCTTCATGCCGCGCCCGCCGCCGCCCGCCGCCGCCTTCACCAGGACGGGATAGCCGATCGCATCGGCGACTTTGCGCGCCTCGGCGAGATCGGTCACGCCGCCATCCGAGCCCGGCACGCAGGGCACGCCCAGCTTGCGCATCGTCTCCTTGGCCGCGATTTTGTCGCCCATCAGGCGGATGTGATCCGCAGTCGGGCCGATGAAGGCGAGATCATGCTCCGCCACGATCTGCGCGAAGCCCGCGTTCTCGGACAAAAAGCCGTAGCCAGGATGGATCGCCTCGGCGCCGGTCAGCTCGCAAGCGGTGATGATCGCCGGAATATGAAGATACGAGAGAGAGGCCGGCGGCGGGCCGATGCACACGCTCTCATCGGCGAGGCGCACATGCATCGCATCCGCGTCGGCGGTGGAGTGGACCGCGACGGTTTTGATGCCCATCTCGCGGCAGGCGCGCTGCACGCGAAGCGCGATCTCGCCTCGGTTCGCAATCAGAATTTTCTCGAACATCGCGCCGCCGTCACTCCAGAATGACGAGGGGCGAGCCGAACTCGACCGGCTGGGCGTCGGCGACCAGGATGCGCTTGACGACGCCGGCGCGCGGGCTCGGGATCTGGTTCATCACCTTCATCGCCTCAATGATCAGCAAGGGCTGATCCTGCTCAACGCGGTCGCCTTCCTTGATGAAGGGCGCAGCGCCGGGTTCGGGCGCCATGTAGACCGTGCCCACGATCGGCGCGGTGACGGGTTCGCCATCCTCCTGCGCGTCCGACTCAGCCGCTGGCGCCGCGGCCGGCGGCGCCAAAGCGGGCGCGGCGGCGGCCGCGACCGGGGCGATCGGCGCCGCCATCGCCGGGGCGGCGGCGTAGCGCGACAGCCGCACATGCAACTCGTCATCTTCACCATATTCGCGGGTGAGCTCGATCTCGGCCAGATCATGCTCGCGCAGCAAGCGCGCCAGCGCATCTACGAACGCCACATCCGCATCGCTTCTGAGCCGTTGAAGCGAGGTCGAGGCCTCCACGCTGCGGTTCCGCTCCCGCGCCGCCGCCGCCGCTGTGGTGCGAACGGGGCGCTCGTCTTTTCTTGGCATCATCCTCTCCTTGCGGCGCGGCGCGGCGGCGTCTCTTAGCGCCTCGCGCGGCTCTTCGCGCGCCAAAACGGCTCAAAACGGCGCGCCGCCTGAAAGCGCGGCGCGCCGCTGTCGCGATGTGCGATACAAGCGATCCCTGCGATGATCACGCCCAAATAGGCGGTCAGCGCGCAGCGCCGCGCAAAAAAATGATGAAATGCAGCCTCGGGGCCGGAAAGGCGGCGTTTCGCCAAGCCGCAAGCGGCGGCGCGCGCCTGAGCGAGGGCGGCGGGAGCGGCATTTTGCGGCCGCGCCGCTCCTCTGGCCGCTTCGCGCGCGCCGCTTAACGGCTCTCGCGGATCTCCGAGACGATGGCGGCGAGTTCATCCGTTGGCGCGTAAGCGCCGACGCGGTCCGGGTAGATCACCGCCGGCGTGCCCTGAAAACCGAGCGACTGGAAGATCCCGAGCGTGCGGCGGAGGCGTCCCTCGACTTCCGGCGACTCCATATCGGCGACAAGCTTGTCCACATCGAACCCGATCACCTCGGCGATCTGCAGCACCTGCTGATCATCCAGCCCGTCCGACTCCATCATCATCTGATGAAACTCGGTGATCTGCGCCTGATCGCCTTGAAGAGAGGCGGCGACGATGGCTTGCTCCGGGAAAGGCGAGCCGAAATAGGGCACGGCTTTCACCACGTGGCGCACCTTTGGATCGCGCTCGATCAGCGCGGCGATCTCGCCTTGGAGCCGCTTGCAGAAACCGCAATTGTAGTCGGTGAGCTCGATGATGGTGACGTCGCCATCGGCGTCTCCTTGAACCAACACGCGCTCGCCCTTGGCCACCAGCGCTTCGACCTCCGGCAGGAATTGCGGCAGGACGCGCGCGAGATGCTCGCGTTCTTCGGCCTCGCGCTTGCGGCGCAACTCGAAGATCGCGGCCTCCACCAGCTCCGGCTCCTCCATCAGGAAGGCGCGAATCTCCTCGCGCAGCGCTTCGCGCGCCTCGGCGCTGTAAGCGCCTGAGCCCTCCGGCTTCGCCTCATCGGCTTGGCTTGCGGAGCCGAGGGTCAGCGCCGCTGCGGCCAGGCCGCCGACGACGCACGCCGCGGCGAGGCTGAATGCTCTTATGCTCATATCGTCCTTTCGCTCTTGCGGTCGGGTCGGTCGCCTCCGCAGCCGCCCCTATCGCCGCGCGCGGGGTTCCGCCGCCAGCCGCGCGCATCGTCAGTATCGCGGGACAGGCGTCCAGAAGTTTGTAACGCTTGATCACGCTTTCGCGATCGGCGGGCCGTCAGCGCCGCGTTTTGATGTTCAGCACATCCTCTGCGCGCAGCCAGCCGGGCGAGCCCGCGGGCAACTTCGTTTGCGCGGAGCGTCTGGCGATGATCGGGCGCATCCCCGACGCGCATCGCCAAGCGCGCTTCGCGCAAA
>JBCBCG010000264.1:0-4041 GCA_038530925.1 Pseudomonadota bacterium | reverse complement strand
TTTCCTCATGTCGTCTGATCCTTCGCGGTCGAGCAGACTCTACATCACGGTGAGAGACCCAGCGGGGGGCAGGTCAACCGCCGCCGCCAAGGCGGCGCGCCGATCAAATCATGCGCATCTTGGACAGAGGCGGGATCTAGACGCAGGCGGGCGGCGCCAGGAGCGCTGCGCCCCTGTCGCCGAAGACGCCTTTCGCCACGCTCTCGCGACCCGAAGCGGCGCGGAACGTCGCCTCGGCGCGCGCGCCTTTGAGCGCGGCGGCGCTCACGCTTGGCGCGAAGCCGGCAGCGCCGCTCTGATCGAGATCGAGGAGCACGACGCTGCGCTCGCCAGGGGCGACGTCGCGCAAGGTCAGCATAAGCCGCGTCGCGCCATCGGACACTTCCGGCGGCGCGGACAGATCCGCGCCCGACACAGCGCCTGAGAGACTGGTTCCAGGGCCGCCGGGCGCGGTGTCGAGCACCAGCGCTCCGGCGGAAGGCGCGAGATCGAGCTGCAAATCGGTCGCCAGCCAGGGCGTCTCGCTCAGATTGACGAGCGTCAGGCGGTCCCGCGGCGCGGCGTCCTCAAAAGAAAGCGAGAGGCGCGGATCGCAGGCCGCGGCGGTCGACGGCGCGGCGAGCCAGCCCATGGCGGCGGCGGCGCAGAGCCAGGCCGTTTGATAGCTGCGCCGCATCACCCCTCCGCCTCCAAACCCGCCGCGTTCACCCCGGCGATCGCAACGATCTCGTCATTGTCCGATGTGTCGCCCGTGACGCCGACGGCGCCGAGAATCCGGCCTGCGCCAGGCGCGCGCACCAGCACGCCGCCCGGAACAGGCACCACAGCGCCATCCGCCAAGCCATTGAGCGCTTGAACGAAATAGGGCTGCGCCTGAGCGCGTTCGAATAAGGCGCGCGAGCCCATGCCGACCGACAAAGCGCCGTAAGCTTTGCCATGCGCGATCTTGAACCGCAAATTACTCGCGCCATCCTCTCGCTCAAAGGCGATCGGATGACCGCCGGCGTCCAGCACGGCGACCGACAAAGGCTTCAGCCCTCGCTTGCGGCCCTCCTCCCGCGTCGCCGCGATGATGGTCTTCGCGGTTGCGAGCGAAAGCTCGGACAGAGGCGATGGGGCGGGGTTTGGCTCGGCCATGGGCGTCTCCGATTGAGCGAGGGCGTCTTTCACAATGCGCCAACAAAGGCTCGGCGCGGCGGTGCGAATCCGATAAAGCCGCGGGAAGCCCGCCGCCGCGCCGACGCGTAATGTGGCATGGCGCGCGAGAGAAGAGGAGAGAGGCGATGATCGACAAGCGACGTTTCGTCTGCGCCTTGACGGCGCTCGCCATCAGCGCGGCGCAGCCGGCCCATTCGGCCGCGAGCAGCGCGTTGAGCGGCTCCTACAGCTTCGATGTGACCTGGTCGCTGTTTCCCGAGCTGAAGCTGGCGAGCGGCACCGCGCAGCTGGTCGAAGTCGATGGCGGCTATGAGATGCGGCTGAGCGCCCAAGCGCGCCTCACAGTGCCGGCGGTTGATTGGCGCGGAGAGTTCGCGGTGCGCGGCGAAGGCGATCTCGGCGACGGGCTGCCGCTTCGGTTCGAACGTCGCTCGACGCGGCCGGATCTGCAAACCGCGGTGGTGGTGGAGTGGAGCGAGCCGGGCGCGCCGCCGATCACCGACACCTTCGTTCTGCCCGCTGGCTACACCATCAAGCGCGATCCCGTCGATCCGGCGAAAATCGTCGATGTGCTCGATCCGCTGAGCTTCATGGCGCACATAATGGGCGAGGTGGAGCGAACGAATGGAGAGAGCTGCGATCTGACCGCGACGACCTGGGACGGCGTGCGTCTGGCCACCATCGAGATTTCGACGGTCGAAAGCGTGCCGTCGACGCGCACGGATTGTCAGGTGATCTATCGCTCCATCGATGGGCTGCGGAGCGACTCGCCCTGGCGCGCCGAGGAGGCGAGCACGCGCCGGATCCTGCGCTTTGAACGCAAAGGCCTGCGGTGGGAGCCGCAATTCTTCCGCATTGAAGGCGTGTTTCTCGGCTACACCTCGACCTTCACCACGAACATCACGCCGCTCGATCGGTGACGCGCCTGGCGTTGGCGTGCGATGCGGCGCTGAGCGAGCGGGGCGGGAGCCGCCGAACGCTTTAGATGCGAAAGGCTTAGCGGCGCCGGCGTCCGGCACTGCTTCGATGTGGCATGGCGATACGGATCACTCCGACGATCAGCCTCGATGAAAGCGAACTCGAGGAGCGGTTTCTCCGCGCCTCAGGGCCCGGCGGACAGCATGTGAACAAGGTCTCGAGCGCGGTGGAGCTGCGTTTCGACGCCGCCGCGTCTCCCTCGCTGCCCGATCGCGTTAAGCGCCGGCTCCGCGTTCTGGCGGGACGCAAGCTCACCCAGGACGGCGTGCTGATCATCCAAGCGGACGCCAGGCGCAGTCAGGCGCGCAATCGCGAAGACGCTCTCGAGCGATTGGTGAGCCTTCTGCGAGACGCCGCGGCGCCGCCGCCGAAGCCGCGCATTCCCACCCGCCCGAGCCTTGGCGCGAAGACACGGCGGCTCGATGGAAAAACGCGCCGCGGCGCAGTCAAAAAACTCCGCGGACGCCCTTTGGACGGATGAAGCGCGCGCAGGCGCGCCGCCTCAAAACCGCCGCTCACCGCGCGCCGCGGCGCGCCTCGGGAAAGTGGCGCGCGAACTCTCGCGCCAAAGCGGCGCGCGGTCGGCTCCCGGAGAGGATCTGGATCATCGCACCCTCGCGATCGAACAGCAGCAGCGTCACATGCCCCGCGCGATGTCTCTGAGCGAAGGCTGCGCCCTCCGGCGTTGTGATGTCGGCGATACGGAAGCGCAGGCGCTCGTCGTCAAAGCCGCGCAACGCAGCGCGCGTCTCTCGCTGCAAAGCGGCGCAGAGCGAACAATTCGGATCGTGAACTTGAACGATCGAGGCGACGCCGGCGCCGATCTCGGAGAGATCGCGCTCCTGGCGATAGGCCTGGACATCGTCGACCAGCCACCAAACGCCGAACGCCGCCGCCGCGCCGATCACCGAATAATCGCGCAGGCGCAGCAGCGCGCGGCGCCGCTCCCGCCGCTCGACGCGGGGCGCCGGCGCGTGCGGCGTCGGGGCGGGCGCGGCGTTGTTCCGCTTGGGGGCCCGCCGCGCCCGTTTTGCGCCTCGCTGCTTCTTCACATCCGTCTCCAACCCTATCGATCCATGCGCTCACTTCACGGGATCGCGCGCGCCAAGGCGAGCCGCCCGCCCCTCACACGCGGTCACAGCTGCGTGAGCCGCGCGCCGCCGCCCCTCCAGCCGCACCGTCGCTCGCTCTTGTAAAGCTCGCCGCGATTCCAATCTGGCTTCGCTGTAACAAACCGATATTCGAGAGCAAGACGGCGGAGCCGCTGAGCATGCTCGATTTCTAGGTTTCTGACGGTGTCGTCTATCGCGCGTTCGGACGGGCCGACCGCAGGTTAAAGATCCATATCATATTCAAGCGTTTTGACCATGTTTCGATTGTCATCGCGACAGAAGTCTCCTTCGGCGACTGGCCGCGCGTTATCGGCGAGGTCAAGATGACCACCGCGTTGTTTGTTCGGTTCAAACATGACTGCGACTTTATCGTCTGCTGAAACGATAGCTGCCGCTTCAAAACGAAAAAAACGCCGCGACGGAGTTGCTTTTGCACGCCTTGCACGGTGCGGATAAGAACTCACCTGCAGCAATCACGCTCTCGATGCGCCAAGCGGTTACGCGTTTCGCGCCGAGCGGCGGTAGGCGGAGAACCGCATCAACGCCGTAGGGCCTCAAGGTGGTCATCGATAAAGGCGATCATGTCATGATCGAACGTTCTGATCGGTTGCGTCCCTGGATGTTCTTTAATCGCTCTCGTCAAGGCCGCTCTTCTGTCGATGCTGCGCCAGGCCCATGGGTCTCTTCGTGGTCGAGCGCATCTGGTGGGATGGGTCGCCGCAGGTTGGCGTTCGAGGGGCGGACGGATCTCAGTGGCGTTCGCGGTCGCGACGGGCTGCGCCGCGGTCCAGGG
>JBCBCG010000263.1:0-4072 GCA_038530925.1 Pseudomonadota bacterium | reverse complement strand
CGTTCGGCGCGGCGCTCGGACCAATGGCGCTTGCGCCTCACCTCTGGATCGACGCGACCTATGTGAAGGCGCGCGACGGCGGACGGATCGTCAGCCGCGCCGTCATAGTCGCCGTCGGCGTCAACACCGATGGGCGGCGGGAAGCGCTCGGCGTCGCCGCAGAGCTTTCGGAGGCCGAACCGTTCTGGACGGACTTCCTGCGCTCGCTGGCCGACCGAGGCCCGCGCGGCGTGAAGCTGGTCGTCGCCGATGATCACAAAGGGCTTCGGGCGGCCTCCTCCCGCGTGTTCGGCGCCGCCCAGCAACGCTGTCGGGTTCATTGGACCCAGGGCGCGCTGTCCCGCGCGCCGGCGAAGCAACGCCCAGCCGTCGCGGCTCTGCTCAAGACCGTCTTTGTGGAAACCGGCAAGTCGGCGGCGCTGGAGCCATGGGAGGCGGTCAGCGAGCGGCTGCGCCAGAAGCACGGACGCATCGCCGAACTCATGGACGTCGCCCGCGACGACGTGCCGGCCTCTATGGACTTCCCGCAGCCGCACTCGGCGCAGATCCATTCGACCAACCCGCTGGAGCGCCTCACCCGAGAGATCAAGCGCCCCTCGGACGTCGTCGGCGTCTTTCCGAACGACGACGCCATCATCCGGCCGGTCGGCGCGCTGATGCTGGAGCAGAACGACGAGTGGACCGCCTCCGCCTTGCAAGGGATCTCTTCAACCATCGCGGGACCAGCGCTTGCGGTCGTGCATCCGGCCTGGTTTTGCGGCGAGGCGGCCGCTGGCCATGATGGTTTCCGCGGTTCGGCGGCCTGACAAATGGACGAGCTCAAAGCGGCTCGCATCGTTTCAAGGACCTCCGCCGAACCCCGGTCGCCTGGTCCGCCATCATCGCTCGCCTCCCTCGCAAGCCGGCGCCGCACCGTGCGGCGGCGATCTTCTACGCTGCGACGTCAACGCTGAGCGGCGGGCGATACGCCGCGCCGCGGGTGAGCATCGCCCAGAGCGACCGCGCCGTCTTATGCGCGACCGCGACCGCCGCCACGTTCCCGGGCCGACGTCCGATCAGGGCGCTGAGCCAGGGTCGAACCGAGACGCCCCGCCGGAACGTCGCCCCGACGATCGCGCGCGCCATGGATCGGCGGTGTTCGCAAACACCGATCGCCGCCTTTGCTGATCCGCCCGATCCTCTCTTCGCCGCCGCTCGCCGAGACCCGCGGCGCGAGCCCGAGCCACGCTGCGAAGCGCCGGGCCGATCGGAACTGCGAACCGTCTCCGACCGCCGCCAGGAGCGCCGTCGCCGTGAGCGGGCCGACGCCCGGCGCCGTCGCCAGGCGCCGGCTCTCCTCGCGGCGCTTGCGCCAGTCGAGGATCCGCTTCTCGACGACGTCGAGCTTCGCCGTCAGCGCGTCGAGATGATCGAACAGGGGCTCGAGCGCCGCGCGCGCTTCGGCGGGAAGAATCGCCTCGGATGCTTCGTTCATTCGGCGTCGAAGCTCGGTGACGCGCCGAACGCCCTTCGCCGCCGCGATCCCGAACGCGCCGAGAAGGCCTCGGACCGCGTTCACGGCGGCCGTGCGCCGCCGCGCGAATAGCGACCTCGCCCGATGCTGCGCCACACCCCCTGACTTTCCTTCGTTTTGATCGGCTCAAAGCGCATGTTCGGACGGTCGACCGCTTCGCAAATCGCCTCGGCGTCGGCCGCGTCTGTCTTGTTCCGCTTCACCTAGGGCTTCGCGCGCTATGGCGGATCAAACGGACGTCGTGGCCGAGCGCCATCAGCTCCCGCGCCCCGTGATGCGCGCTCGAGCACGCCTCCATCCCCACAAGACATGGCGCGAGCGGCCCGAAGAACGCCAAAAGATCCCGATGGGCGATCCGTCGCTTCAAGACGGTTCGACCGTCCGCCTCGACAGCATGCGCTTGAAAGATGGATGTGGCGAGGTCGAGACCGACGACGGCGACAGACATGTTTGGCTCCTGGCGGTGGATGAAAGCCACCTCCCGGCGGCAGCGTCGCAACAGAGGCGGTCCACGCCATCAAGCGGACCGTCCAACGCCGCTCCTTGAGCCTGGAGCACCTCGCCCAATTCGGCGATGGCCGCTCCGTCAATCGTCCCGCAGCGGCCACCTGAACAGCCCAAGCCGCATCCGCAAGCAGGCGCTCTTACACCACATCCAGGCGCGTCACCTGATCTGACAGCCATCTGCAAAAGTCCGCTGGCGCGTCTTCGCGCTTGTCGAGAGGCTTCGTGAACGCTTTCATCGGCCGTAAGCCGGCGCTTCGCATCGCACCACCCACCTGCTTTTCGGTGTCGCGCGGAGCGGCGTTCTTGCACGATCTTTCGCACATCACGCCCACGCGCCGCGCCGCTGGCGCTCACACTCTGCCGGAACCGACCATGCCGCCCTTTTCCAACAATGCGCCGACCGCCGAACTCCAAGCTCTCGACGCGGCGCATCACCTGCATCCCTTCACCGACGCCGCCGCGCTGAGCAAGAAGGGCGCGCGTGTGATCCGCCGCGCCGATGGCGTGTGGCTCGAGGATAGCGAGGGCCATCGGATCCTCGACGGCATGGCCGGGCTTTGGTGCGTCGCCATCGGCTATGGCCGCGCGGAGATGGCGGAGACGGCGGCGCGGCAGATGCGCGAGCTGCCCTATTACAACACCTTCTTCCAAACGACGCATCCGCCGGCGATCGCGCTCTCGGCGAAGCTGGCGAGCCTCGCGCCGGATGGGCTCGACCATGTGTTCTACGCCGGCTCCGGCTCGGAGGCGAACGACACTAATCTACGGATGGTGCGCCATTACTGGGCGATGAAAGGCAAACCGGAGAAGCAGGTGATCGTCTCGCGCCGGAACGGCTATCACGGCTCGACGGTCGGCGCGGGCAGCCTTGGCGGCATGGCGGCGATGCACTCGCAGGGCGGCCTGCCGATCCCGGGCGTTCATCACATCGACCAGCCCTATTGGTTCCGCGAAGGCGGCGACAGCGATCCGGAGAGTTTCGGCCTGGCGCGCGCCCGCGCGCTGGAGGAGGCGATCGATCAGATCGGCGAAGACCGCGTCGCCGCCTTCATCGCCGAGCCCGTCCAAGGCGCTGGCGGCGTGATCATCCCGCCAGAGAGTTATTGGCCGGAGATCGCCCGCATCTGCGCCGAGCGCGAGATTCTGCTGATCGCCGATGAGGTGATCTGCGCCTTTGGCCGCCTCGGCCCTTGGTTCGGCGGCCAAAGCTACGGCGTGCGGCCAGACATCATCACCTTCGCCAAGGCCGTCACCTCGGGTTATCTGCCGCTCGGCGGCAGCATCGTCAGCGCCGAGATCGCCGAGACGTTGGCGAGCGGCGGCGAGTTTTTCCACGGCTACACTTATTCGGGCCATCCCGTCGCCTGCGCGGTGGCGCTCGAGAATCTGCGGATCCTCGAGGAGGACGGGCTGATCGGCGCGGCGGAGAGCGGCGTCGGGCTCTATCTCCGCGAGCGTTGGGCCGCGCTTGCAGAACATCCGCTGGTGGGCGAGGCGCGGATGCGCGGCATGATGGGCGCGCTCGAGCTGACGCCGGACAAAGCCGCGCGCGCGGACTTCGCCGCTGAGGAAGGAACGATCGGGCTGATGTGCCGCGAGCGATGCTTTGCGAACAACCTGGTCATGCGCCATGTCCGCGACAGCATGATCCTCTCCCCGCCGCTCACCATCAGCCGGGAAGAAATCGACATTCTGGTCGCGCGCGCCTGGACAGCGCTCGACGAGACTTACGCGAAGGCGAAAGCGGAAGGGCTGATGGCGGCGAAAGCCGCGTAACGCCGCCGCACCGAACGCGATCATAGGCAAACGCGCGCGCGCGCTGAGGCGTTCGGCGTCAGCATCGCCCAGAACACGATTAGCATGAAGAACGAAAAAGAAACTAAAAACACAATGAAGATCTAGTCGTTTTCGTTCGCGCCGCGTGGCGGAACAAGCCAGCGCGCCCAGGTGAAAGCAGTCATGAACCCGGCGTTCCGTCCGGACATGCGGCGTTGCGAGGCGACGACGGCGAGCCACCATATCAGGAAAGGCGCGCCGCCGACCCCGACCCCG
>JBCBCG010000262.1:0-4130 GCA_038530925.1 Pseudomonadota bacterium | reverse complement strand
CCGCCGCGCGATTACTGCGATCCCTTCGACAAAGTCGGCGTCGATCAGAATGGCTTCGCCGCGCTGAGCTGGGGCGTCGAGGGCGTGCCCGAGACGTTCTTGCTCGATGGCTCCGGCCGCGTGCTGCTGAAGCATTCCGGCGCGATCACGCCGCAGATTATGGAAGAGGCTTTTATTCCCGCGATCGAACGCGCGAACGCCGCCTCGCAATAAGAGGCGGCGACGGGAGCCGGCGTCGTTCTGGTCGCGCGGCTCAGCTCGAGATCGCGATGACATCCACCGTGTTCGGCGCGTCTGGAGCGGCTTTGTCCAAACGATCGGCGATGCGGCGCAGGCCGCCATCATCGAGGCCGCGGACATTGCCTTCGAACACGGCGCCATCATCGATCGACAGCTCGCCGCGGCGGATATTCCCAAAATAGCGCGCGGCGGCGCCGAGATGGACGCGGTGTCCCAGCACCTCGCCGCGCACATCGCCCGAAATCGAGACCTGCTCGGCGATCACATCGCCGCGGATGACGGCGTTTTCGCCGACGAGCACCATGCGCGCCACGACGTCGCCTTCGACCAGGCCGTTCAGCTCCAAGGCGCCGCGGGCCAGAATCTCGCCTTTAATCACGAGATCGGGCTGGATCACGGAGCGCTCGACGCCGGGCCGCCGGGCGCCCGTTTCAAGCTCCGCATCGTCGGATTGCGCCGTTTCGGCGTCGGCGGCGTCGCTGGAGCGGCCCAGCCGATCGCCGGTCTCGGCGGAAGTTTGCCGTTTGAACATGAGCGGACGCTCCCTCTTTTCAATCGCCTGAGAGGCGAAGCAATATCGGCGCCACACCTAAGGGAGAGCGCACTTCCGCTGGTCTGGTTGGAGTGACGGCGACGCTCTTCGAGATCCCGCCGCTCAGCGGCCCGCCTTCTCGCCCGCAGGCCGCTCTTCAGCGCCGAGCGCGTCGGCGAGGCGTGAGGCGGCGGAGCCCGGCCGGAGCGCCTTCGGCTGGCTCGCCGCCGGCGCCCAGCCGGTCAGCGTGACGAGCTCGACCGTGGCGGGCGTCTTGCCATCCTTGCGCGCGCCGAGATCGGCGTAGCGCGCCAGCGCCTGGCCGAGCGTTGCGCGGCGGAGGGCGTTGCGCCGCCGGTCCGAAAGCGCGTTGGTCTCGCCGATGGCGCGGATCTCGCGCATCAGATGCAGCGGGCTCTCATGCCAAAGCGTCAGCGTCTCGCTGTCGGCGACGGGCATGGCGAGGCCGGCGCGCTGCAAAAGGGCGCCGAGCTCGCGGATCTCGCCCATGGGCGCGACGCGGGGGCTAAGGCCGCCCTCGACCGCCGCTTCGGCCTCCGCCAGGCTCAGACGCAGCTCCTTGAGGCTGTCGCCGCCGAACAGCGCCGCCATCAGCAGCCCGTCGGGCTTCAGGCGCAGCCGCGCCTTGGTGAGCGCGGCGATCGGATCGTTCAGCCCATGCAGATCGAGCGCGGAGAGATGGAGGTCGTAACGCGCCGCGTCTCCGGCGTCTTCTCCAGCGGCGTCATCGTCACCAACCGCATCGCCGGCCGCATCGCCGGCCGCCTCGGGTGAAACCTCGATCGTCTCGACGCCGAAGCGGCCCGCGAGCGCCGCTTTGTAAGGCGCAGCGAGCGGCGCGGTAAGCGCGACGCGCGGAAAGGCGCGATTGATCTCGGCGAGGCGCTCGGCCAATCGATCGGCGACGAAGCGATGCAGCGACAGAAGCGCTTCGGATCCGCGCGCCGCGGCGCGCGCGAGGCGTCGGCGACGAAGCGCTTCATCGAAAAGCGGCGGCGGCTGGGTCATGCTCAGCGAGATAGCGCGCCGCGGCGCTGCGCCCAAGAGGCGCAACGAGACGCGCGCGAAGAGGCGCGCAGTAAGAGACGCGTACTAAGAGACGCGTATTAAGAGACGCGTGACAGCGCGAAACTGTGAGGAGCGGCGAGTAATGATCGGACGGCCGAGCCCCTCTCTCGCGCCCAGCGCGGCGCGACGCGCCGTCGATCGGGCGCTTGATTGGCTTTATCCGCGCCAGTGCCTCGCGTGTGAGGAGGAGACGGCGAGCATCGGCGCGCTCTGTCAGAGCTGCTGGAACGAGACGAGCTTCATCGCCGAGCCGGCCTGTCGGCGCTGCGGCGCGCCGCTCGCCTTCTCCGCGCCTGAGCGCGCGTCGGCGGCGCGGCCCTCGGTCGGCCCGGCCACGCCGTGCCCGGCTTGCGAGCGCTCGCCGATCGCCTGGTCCGAGACGCGGGCGGCGACGGTCTATGGCGGCGGCGCGCGGCGGCTGGTTTTGGCGTTGAAGCATGGCGATCGGCTGGAGGCGGCGCAGCCGATGGGGCGTTGGATGGCGCGAGTGGCGCGGCGTTGCTGGCGCCGGATGACAAGGGTCTGCGTCCGTGGCTCGCGCCGACGCCGCTGCATTGGCGCCGGCGGCTGGCGCGGCGCGGCGATCAAGCGGCGGCGCTGGCGGGCGCCGTGGCGCGCGAGACCGGCGCGCCCTTGGCGACGGGCGCGCTTCGCCGCGTGAAGGCGACGCCGCGTCTCGAAGGGTTCAGCCGCCGCGCCCGCGCTGAGGCGCTGCGCGATGTGATCGCGCCGCGGCGGGGGTGGGCGCGGCGCATCGAGGGCGCGCGGGTCGTGATGATCGATGATGTGCTCACCACCGGCGCGACGCTGAACGCATGCGCCGCCGCCTTGCACGCGATGGGCGCGCGCCGCGTCGATGCGCTGGTCTTCGCGCGCGTCGTCCCGCCGGAGGATCACGATTTCGAATGATCCGCCGCCCTTGCGCGGCTCTTGCGCCTTGCGGGCGCGCTCCCATATGCCGGAGCCGCCGCGGCGTGAGGCCCGGCGCTCAGAAAGGAAGGCCGTGATGAGCGACGCGGAGACCAGTTCGACGCCCGAGGTGGAGATCTACACCACGCCGATTTGTCCGTTTTGCGCGCGCGCCAAGGCGCTGCTGGAGCGCAAAGGCGTCGCCTATCGCGAGATCGACGTGATGCGCGATGAGAAGGCGAAGGCCGAGATGATCGAGCGCGCCGACGGCCGCCGCACCGTGCCGCAGATCTTCATCGGCGGCGCCGGCGTCGGCGGCAGCGACGATCTTTCCGCGCTCGACCGTGCGGGCGATCTCGATCGGATGCTCGCGGGCGGATGAGGCTCGGCCAGGCTGGGCGAGGCGGCTCTCCGCCGAGCGGCTATGCGGCGCGCGCGTCCATCGCGGCGATGAAACGGTCGAAGAGATAATGGCTGTCCTGCGGGCCGGGGCTCGCTTCGGGATGCTGCTGCACCGAGAACACCGGCGCGCCCTCGACCGCGATGCCGCAATTGGACTGATCGAAGAGAGAGATGTGCGTCTCTTTCACGCCGGTGGGCAGGCTCGCCGCATCGACTGCGAAGCCGTGATTCATCGAAGTGACCTCGACCTTCCCTGTGGCGAGCTCCTTCACCGGATGGTTCGCGCCATGATGGCCGGCGCTCATCTTCACAGTCTTCGCGCCGAGGGCGAGGGCCAGCATCTGATGGCCGAGGCAAATGCCGAAGAGCGGTAGATCCGCCTTCAACATCGCCTCGATCACCGGGCCGGCGAAGCGGATCGTGGCGGCCGGATCGCCAGGACCGTTGGAGAGGAACACGCCGTCCGGCTGATTCGCGAGGATTGTCTCGGCGGCGGCGTCCGGCGGCACCACGATCACTTCCGCGCCGGCGCTGGCGAGGCAGCGCAAGATCGTGCGCTTGGCGCCGTAATCGATCGCCACGACCTTCCGGCGCGTCGCCGGCGCGGGATTGAAGCCCTCCGGCCAGCGCCAGCGCCCTTCGCGCCAGGGCGCCGATTGCGCTGAGCCGACGCGTTTCGTCAGATCCCGTCCTTCGAGCGCGGGAAAGGCGCGCGCCTCGGCTTGGAGCGCGTCGAAATCGAACCGGCCGGCCGGATCATGCGCCAGCGCGGCATGCGGCATGCCGAGCGCGCGGATGCGCCGCGTCAGCCGCCGCGTGTCGATCCCGGCGATCCCAATCACGCCATGCTTCGCCATCCAGGCTGGCAGCGGCTCCTCCGCGCGCCAGTTAGACGGCGCGGTCGGATCTTCGCGCACCACCATGCCGCGGGCGACGGGCTGGCCCGCCTCCTCATCCT
>JBCBCG010000261.1:0-4237 GCA_038530925.1 Pseudomonadota bacterium | reverse complement strand
CCCATTTCGATGCGAGCGGCGCCGCAGTGATGGTGGATGTCTCCGAGAAGGACGTGACCAGCCGCGCGCCGCCGCCAACAGCTCGGCCGCTTGCGCGTCCGAGACGCTGGCCATGATGATGAGGATGCAATCCGCGCCCCAGGCGCGCGCCTCGGCGACTTGGTATGGATCGTAGAGGAAGTCTTTGCGCAGCGCCGGCAGAGAGACGGCGCCACGGGCGGAAACGAGATGCTCGGGAGCGCCTTGGAAGGACGGCGCGTCGGTGAGCACGGAGAGACAGCTCGCGCCGCCCGCCTCGTAAGCGCGCGCCAGCGCCTCGGGCTCGAAACCCTCTCGGATCAACCCTTTGGACGGAGAAGCTTTCTTAATCTCCGCGATCAACCCGGCGTGGCCGTCTTCAGCGGCCCGGCGCAAGGCGGCCTCGAACCCGCGCGGCGCGCTTGCGGCGCGCGCTTCGGCCTCCAGGGCGCTGAGCGGCCGCGCCGCTTTGGCGGCGGCGATCTCGTCGAGCTTATACGCTTTGATCCGCGCCAGGATGGTCGGCTCCGCGCCAGCGCGGGGCGCTTGGCTGGTCGTCGCGCTCGTCATTGGATCGTCAGTCTCATTATGGGATCGTCGCTCTCATCATGGGATCGTCGCGCTCATCATGGGGCGCCTTTCGACGGGTTGGGCGCGCCTGCGCGCCGATCGGAGACCGCGTTCTGGTTAGGGCGCCGCGCCGGGGCGGGCAACGCTCGGCCTTTCAGTTCGGCCCGGATTTCCGCAGCGCGCAAGGCGCGACGGCGGAAGATCCGGCGCGAAGAGAGGGCGCGTTAGGCTTTCTCGCCCATATTCTTGCTGCGCAGGAAGGCGCTGAGACGGGAGCGAGCTGTCATGTTGTCGGCGATCGGCGGAGAGACGACTGTTTTCTTTCGGCCTGTGGAGCCGGCGGCCCCGGTGGGCCCGCGCGGCGTCGAGCCTCGGGCGACGCCTGGCGTCTCGGATGCGGAGGGAGGCTCGCTTTCGGGCCCGCCGCCCCAGCCGCTCGAAAGCCTGACGGCGGAGAAGCAGCGCCTTCTGGCCGCGCTGCGCGGCGAGCATGGCGCGGGCGGCGGGGCGGAGCCGCGCGCTGGCGCGCTGACGCCCGAAGAGGAGCGCGTCGTCGACGAGCTTAAGGCGCGAGACCGCGAAGTGCGCGCCCATGAGCAGGCCCACGCCCTTGTGGGCGGACCGCACGCCGGATCGCCGCGCTACGAATATCAGCTTGGCCCTGATGGGCGGAACTACGCCATTGGCGGCTCGGTCTCCATCGACGTCTCGCCCGTGCCCGGCGATCCTCAGGCCACCGTGGAGAAGATGCGCGTCGTCGAGCGGGCGGCGCTGGCGCCGGCCGAGCCGTCGACGCAGGATTACCGCGTGGCTCAAACCGCCCGCGCCTTGGCGCTGGAGGCTGAAATCGAAGCGGCCCGGCTCGCCCGCGAAGAGGCGCAGGCTGAGCGGGACGCCGCCTCCGGCGCCGCGGTCCCTGATCAAGCCGCGCAGGAGCGCGGCGGGCTGAGCGCCGTCGCCGCGAAGGGCTATGAGGCCGGCGCCGCCGCTGGCGCGCCGCCGCCGCCGCCAAGCGTGTCGCTGGCGGCCTAACCGCGCCCGCCGACGCGGCGCATCCGGCCGGCGAGGCGTCGGCGGCCGTCTCGGGCGCGCGGCGCTCCGCGATCGCCGAGCGCCCGCAGGGGGCGTGAGCCCCTCAGCGCAGCACCGCCATGGCCGAGGCCTGGGCGCCGGTGACGCGGCATTCGACGCCGCGGCGCGGCCCGTGGATCGTGCGCACCCAAGATCGCGCGCAGACCGGCGCGGCGGCCAGCATATCGTCGATCTCGATGGCCATCGCCCGCCCGCCGCAGCGGCTCGAGGCGGCGGCGTGCGCCGCGGCTTCCGCCCGCGCCCGCATGGTCTCGCGCAGCGCGCGCGTCGCCTCCGCTCGCGCGAAGCCGCGCGTCTTCCGCGTCGAGACGCCCGCCGCGTCGAAAGAGACGAGGAAACGGATCTCCGCGCCGCAGGCGGCGCCTGCGTGCTGCGGCCCCGAGGCCGCCGCCGGCGCCGCGCCCGCGCTAATGATCGCCCCGGCCAGCAGCCCGGCGGCGAGGATGGCGCCGGCGCCAAAGCGTCGGCTGTTTTGTTTTTTGCGTTGCATAATAAATATCCCCTCAGTGTTCGCCTGCTGCGGCGCTTCTTTAAATAGAAGCCGCCGCGCTATTATGGATGACGCAGCGGAAAGACCGCTCGAAGGTCGGCGAAAGGCTTAAGAGAGGCGAGCGGCGTGCTGGTTTTTAGCGATCGAGCGACGGCGGATGCGGGCGCGATTCGCACCCAGCGCCTGGTTAACGAATTGTTTGGGAAAAGGTTTGCGTGCGCCGCCTCGCCGCGGCGCGCGGGTGCGCCAATGTCTCTGATCATCGAAGATGGAGCGGTTGCGGAGGAACCAAGGCCAAGAGCGGCCGCCCATCACAATTTCGCAGCGCCGCCCGGCGTCGGCGATCAGGCGTGGAACGCTTTGTCAGTCAGAGCCTTCGCTGCGCTCGCGGCTATCGCGCGGCGCGGATCGGCGCTAGAGATCGCCCGCGCTTCGCGATCCCCGACAACGTCGCCGCATTCGATGGTGCAGACCCGATGACGATGACCACGCTGATCCTCCTGACCACGTTGCTCTGTCTGCTGCAGACCTTTCTGCCGCCGCTCTTTCGCTACTATCTGCGGCCCGATCCGAAGATCGGCGCCGCGCTCGGCAACCGCGACGCGCCTGTGGAGGCCTCGGTCTACGCCGGCCGGGCGGAGCGGGCGCTGCGGAATATGATGGAGGCGATGCTGCTCTTCACGCCCGTTGCGTTGCTCGCGACGACGCAGCCCGGCGTCGATCAAGACGGCGCGGTGTTCGGCGCGCTGATCTTCCTCGCCGCGCGCGCGGTTTATGTTCCAGTCTACATCCTCGGCGTGGCGGGGCTCCGCAGTCTGGTCTGGACCGTGGGCCATGTCGGGGTGCTGCTGATCGCCCTGGAGCTCCTATGAGCGCGTCGGCTGATCCCGCGGCGCAGGAGGCGACTGAGGCGCGGCCGCCGATCTCGGCGTATATCCGAACGCTGAATGAGGCGCGGCAAATCGATGAGATCGTCGCCGCGGCGCTGACGGTGGCGCGCGAAGTGGTGGTGGTCGACAGCGGCTCGACCGACGAGACCAAAGCGCTGGCCGAAGCCGCGGGCGCGCGGGTCTATGACCAACCCTGGCTCGGCAATGGCGCGCAAAAGCGGGCGGGCGAGG
The DNA here is from genome assembly GCA_038530925.1 of Pseudomonadota bacterium. GTDB lineage: Bacteria > Pseudomonadota > Alphaproteobacteria > Rhodobacterales > Rhodobacteraceae > JALEGB01. The sequence continues at coordinate 946 of JBCBCG010000261.1, read as the reverse complement.
CGCGCTGCGCCCATGATTGGCTGCTCGATCTCGACGCGGATGAACTGATGACGCCGGCGCTGGCCGCGGAGATCCGCGCGCTGTTCGAGGCCGGCGAACCGCCGCTCTCCGTCTATCGCCTGACGCTGGTGACCGAGCCGCCGATCGGGCCGGCTTGGGAAGGCTTCGCGCTCGACCCGCGCGCCAAGCTCTATGATCGGCGCCGGCACCGGATGCCGGATCACAAAGCCTGGGATCAGCTGACGCTGCCGGCGGAGACGCCGATCGGCGCGCTCAAAGGCGCGCTCCTTCACCGCTCCTTCCGCGATTTCGAGATGTATATGGCGAAGTGGAACCGGGTCAGCAGCGCCCGCGCGCGCCACGCTAAGCTGAAATCGAAAACCGGCGTCATCCTCCGCATCCTGTTCGCGCCGCCGGTTTACTTCCTGCGCCATTTCTTTTTGCGCGGGCTCTGGCGCGCCGGGCTCTACGGCTTTTGCATCGCCGGCGGCGTCGCCTTCGGCCGCTGGATGCGCGATGTGAAGATGTATGAGCGCTGGCGCGGGCTCCATGGCGGCGCCTCGGGCGACCAGGAGGATACGGAGCGCTGACGGGAGGAACGGCCTCAGGGGCCGTCGAGGCCCCTTCAGCCGTTCGCGCGCGGGCGCAGAGCGCGTCGCGCAGAGGATCAAGCGCCGCAGGACGACTTCTGTTTGGGCATGCTCGCAAAAGATAAAGATCATGTCCCGGAGAGTGGCGTAACCGTCATCGGTTTCGTCGGCGGTCTCTAGCCGTTCAGGTGGCCGCTACATGAGCCTGAAGCATCTCGCCCGCATAGGCGATGGTGATCCCGTCAGGCTGTCCGCAGCGACCACCTGAACGGCTAGAGCTTCCCCGCGTCGTTCCGAGTCGACAAAGGGATTCCCATTTTGGGGCTGAGGTGATTCAAGATATGGGCTGGTGAAGG
>JBCBCG010000260.1:0-4249 GCA_038530925.1 Pseudomonadota bacterium | reverse complement strand
AAAGCCTGATCCAGCTGCCTTGGCGCCCGAATGTCGGCTGGCTCGCCGCGGATCTTTACATGGACGGCGAGGAGGTCGCGCATGCGCCGCGCAACACGCTCAAACGCGTGCTCGGCGCGGCCGAGGCGCAAGGCTATCGTCTCAAGCACGGCGTCGAATGCGAGTATTTCCTGATCACGCCCGATGGCGAGGCGCTCTCCGATCCCGCCGACACGCAGCCGAAACCCTGCTACGACGTCTCCGCGCTGATGCGCCGCTACGATGTGATCTCCGAGATCTGCGACGCGATGCTCGCGCTCGGCTGGGGCCCGTATCAGAACGATCATGAGGACGCGAACGGCCAGTTCGAGATGAACTGGGAGTATGACGACGCGCTCAAGACGGCTGATCGCCACGCCTTCTTCAAATACATGGTCAAATCGATCGCCGAGAAGCACGGGCTGCGCGCGACCTTCATGCCCAAGCCCTTCGCGCATCTCACCGGCAATGGCTGCCATGCGCATGTGAGCGTTTGGTCGCCGGATGGATCGCGGAACCTCTTCGCGGATCCGGCCGGAACGCTCGGCGTCTCTCCGGTGGGCTACAACTTCCTCGGCGGGATCATGGCGCACGCCGAAGCGCTCTGCGCCATCTCCAACCCAACCGTGAACTCCTATAAGCGCATCAACGCGCCGGTGACGAGCTCAGGCGCGACCTGGTCGCCGAACTCCGTGACCTATGGCGGCAATAACCGCACTCATATGGTGCGCATCCCCGACGCCGGGCGGTTCGAGCTGCGGCTCGCGGACGGATCGACCAACCCCTATCTGCTGCCGGCGGCGGTGATGGCGGCGGGGCTTGACGGGATCGAGCGCTCTCTCGATCCGGGCGCGCGGCTCGACATCAACATGTACACCGAGAGCCATAAGGCCGAGGGCGCGCGCAAGCTGCCGCTCAATCTGCTCGATGCGCTGCGGGCGCTTGAGGCCGATGCGGCTCTGGCCGAGCGGATCGGGCCTGAGACGATCGCCGCCTTCGTCAAGCTGAAGCATGAGGAATGGAACGGCTACGCCCGCCATCTCACAAGCTGGGAGCGCGAGAACGCCCTCGATTGCTGAAAAGCGTCCCGCTAGGCTCTCGCCCGTGTTGAGACGCTGGAGCGTTTATGGATTTCGCGAAGCTGACGCTGCATCACTATCCCGGCACGCGGAGCGCCCGCGTGCTGTGGCTCCTCTATGAGATCTATGGCGAGACGCTGGACCCGCGGATCGAGATCCGAAAGGTCGAGCTTTATCAAGGCGAGCATTATCGACCGCCTTTCGTCGCGCTAAACCCGAACCGCTCCGTCCCGGTTCTTGAGCTTGATTTCGGTCACGCCGAGCCGCCGCTGACGCTGGTCGAAAGCGGCGGCATGATCGGCTTTTTGGCGGATGCGCATGCAGACACCGGCTTGGCGCCGCCGCCCGGCCCGAGCCGCGCGCGCGCTGAGTATGAGCAGATGCTCCACTACGCGGCCAGCCACATGGACGCGCTTCTGACGACGCTCCTTTATCAGGGCAAGCTCTTGAAGCCCGAGGAGCGCGACGCCAAAACCGAGGCCCGCGCCCGCCAAAAGATCGCTGAGGAGGTCGAGCCCTTCCTGACCGCGCGCCTCGCCGCGGCGCCGTACGCCGCGGGCGACGGCTTCAGCGCCGCCGATTGCGTGATGGGACATAACATCGAGTGGGCGCGCGCCTTCGGCTGTTGCCGGGAGGCGATTTTCAAAGACTACGCCGAGCGTCTCCGCGCGCGACCGGCTTATCGAGCGGCGTTCCAAGACGCGGCTGGCTGAGACGATTATTGAGAGGAGGGAATGGCGGGCCGGGCCATCGAGGCCCGCCCCGCCATTCGCGAGCGGGCGTCGAGCGCGGCGCGCCGCATCGGTGGGGCGCGGCTCAAGATCTCACCAGCGAAAGGGCGCCTCGTCGCGGGCCGATCCGTCGCCGGCCTGGCCTCGCCGCCCCCGCGTCGTCGGTCAAGGACGCGATTTTCTGATGAAAATCGCGCCGGCGTCGCCGGTCGCTGCGCGATCCTTGAGCGCCGCCCCGCGCCCGGCGCGTCCCGCCTTGCGACGGATCGGCTCCGGCGAAAGGGCTTGAGGCGCGGCCGCGGGCGGGCGAGGCGGCGCGATCCTCATTGCGGCGCGGCCGCGTCGTCTGAGGCGAGGAGCGCGGCGACGTCGACGCCGAAGGCGTCGGCCGCGGCGGCGACGAGGCCGAGGCTTGGGGGCTGGGGCGCCAGATCGAGCCCGGCGGAGAGCGTTTCGCACACCGCCTCGATGATCTCGATCCGGGCATGGCGCTTATCCTCGCCTGCGACGACGCGCCAAGGCGCGCGGCCGGTTGAGGTTTCGTCCAGCATGTCGTCGATGGCCGCGGCGTAATCGTCCCAGCGGGCGCGGTTGCGGAAATCATCCTCGGTCAGCTTCCAGCGTTTGGCCGGCGTCTCGAGCCGGTCGCGGAAGCGCTGCAGCTGCTCTTCGGGCGAGATATGGACGAAGACTTTGAGAAGGCGCACGCCGTCATCGAGGAGCAGGCGTTCGAACTCGTTGATCTCTTGATAAGCGCGGCGCCAGGCGGGCTCGGCGGCGAAGCCTTCGATCCGCTCCACCAGCACCCGGCCGTACCAAGAGCGGTCGAAGATGGCGATCTCGCCTTCGGCCGGCAGTTTGGCCCAGAAGCGCGCGAGGTAGTGGCGCTCTTTGAAGTATGAGCGCGGCGCGCCGATCGGCCAGACTTTCAAGCTGCGCGGATCCATGGCCGAGGCGATGCGCCGGATGGCGCCGCCTTTTCCCGCGGCGTCCCAGCCCTCGAGCACGATGACCGCTCGCTGCTCCGAGCCGAAATAGGCTTGCTGGATGTAGCCGAGCCGCTCTTGCGCGGCGTCAAGCTTGCGCTTGTAATCGCGATCGGCGAGCTTTTGCGAGAGATCGACGTCCGCCAGACGCTGCGGGCCGCCCGGCGGCGGTTCAGCGCCGTTTTTCGCAGCGCCCTTTTTTTTGGATTTCTTGGTTCCGTCGCCCATGCCGAGGGACTCCCATCCGCACCCGCCGCGCGTCCATCGCGCGGGACAGGCCTGCGCAACCGCCTGAGGAGGAGAGATGGCCGCCTTTCGGCCGCGAACGCAACTGGCCACGCATGAGGTGCTGAACCAGCCGTCGCCGCGGGGCGATGGGGATCTGTGGGCGGAGGACGTTCCGCTGCGGGAGGCGGTGTCGCGCGAGGGCGCTGGCGCGCATGGTGAGGACTTGGCGGCCTATGGCGCGCTTTTGGGAGAGGCGGCGGTGCGCGAGGACGGGCGCAGCGCCAACCGGCATCTCCCAGAGCTCGTCGCCTTCGACCGCGGCGGGCGGCGCGTCGATGAGGTGGCGTTTCATCCAGCTTATCATGCGATGCTTGGCCGCGGCGTCGCGGCGGGCTATGCGGCGCGCGCGTGGGAAGCCGGCGCCGCGCCGGGCGCGCATGTCAGCCATGCGGCGATGGTCTATTTGGCCTCGCAGGTCGAGCCGGGCGTCTGCTGTCCGATGACCATGAGCTACGCCGCCATCCCGGCGCTGGAGGCGGATGCGGCGCTGGCGACGGAATGGCGCCCGCGGCTTCTCTCGCGCGCCTATGATCCGCGCAGCCTGCCGGCTGATCAAAAGAGCGGCGCGCTTTTCGGCATGGCGATGACTGAAAAGCAAGGCGGCTCGGATGTGCGCGCCAACACGACCCGCGCAGAGGCCGACGGCGAGGGCTGGCGGCTCTGGGGTCATAAATGGTTCTGCTCCGCGCCGATGTGCGACGCGTTTCTGACGTTGGCTTACGCGCCGGGCGGTTTGAGCTGTTTCATCGTTCCGCGGTGGACGCCGGATGGCGACCGCAACGCCATCCAGATCATGCGGCTGAAGGATAAGCTCGGGAACAAGGCGAACGCCTCGGCTGAAATCGAGTATCACGGCGCCTATGCGCGGATGCTGGGCGCAGAAGGCGCCGGCGTGCGCACGATCGTCGAGATGGTGCATCACACGCGCCTTGATGCGGCGATCGCGCCGGCGGGTTTCATGCGCGCGGCGCTGGCGGAGGCGGCTTGGTGGTGCCGGTCGCGGCGCGCCTTCCAGAAGACGCTGATCGATCAGCCCTTGATGCGCGCCGTGCTCTCCGATCTGGCGCTCGATCTGGAGGGCGGGCTCGCGCTTTGCCTGCGCGTCGCGCGCGCCTTCGATCAAGGCGCGGTCGGCGATGAGGCGGCG
>JBCBCG010000259.1:0-4287 GCA_038530925.1 Pseudomonadota bacterium | reverse complement strand
GGACACCGGCAACACCCGCAAGATCGCAAAGCAGATCAAAAAGATGTTTGACGACGAGCTGATGGCCAAGCCGGTCAACGTCAATCGGGCCGAGCCGGATGAGTTCGCGAACTACGACTATCTCATTCTCGGCACGCCGACGCTGGGCGACGGGCTGCTGCCTGGTTTGAGCGCGGAGTGCGAAAATGAGAGCTGGGAGGAGTTCCTGCCGAAGCTCGAGGATAAGGATTTCACCGGCAAGACCATCGCCATTTTCGGTCTCGGCGATCAGGTGACCTATCCGCTGGAGTTCGTGAACGCGATTTTCTTCATCCATGAGTTTTTCGAGGAGCGCGGCGCGACGCTCGTCGGCCGCTGGCCGACCGCCGGCTATGAGTTCGAAGCCTCCGAAGCGGTGGTGGATGATGAGTTCCTCGGTCTGGCTCTCGATCAGGACAATCAATCGGGTCAAACCGAACAGCGTCTGAACGCCTGGCTCGAAAGCATCGCGCCCGCCTTCGGATTGCCGACCGCCGCGATGGCCTCCTGAGCGAGCGCGCCGCGCGCCGAGGAGCGCTCCCGCCCGCCCACCCCGCGCTCCTCGGCGCGCGTCGCGGGCGAGAGTGCGCGCGAACTTGCGCCTGTGTTCGGCGCGCCCGGGCGCAAGAACACTCATCGCGTGGGACACTCTGCGCGTGGGACACTCATCGCGCGGGACACTCAGCGCGCGGGACAGGCGGCGTTTTCGGCGAGAGCGCGCCATTGGTCGATTGGCGCGGCGATGCTGACGGCGCTGGCGCGGGCGAAGCCGACCATCACGGCGGCGAGCTTCGGTCCGTCCGCATCATCGAGAAACACCGGCCCGCCGGAGCTGGCGAAATGCACGTCGCAGCTCGTGAGCCAGAGCGCGCCGTCCAAGCCGCCGCGCATGAGGCGGCAGCCCTTATGCGCGGAAAGCCGGTGGCGCCGATCGCCGAAATACGCGGCGTGGATCAGCGGCGGCGCCTGAGCGGGCTCGCGCGTCGCCGCCTCGGCCGCGCCCGCTTCGGCGAGGGGCGCCGGGCTGATGGCGAGCGGCGCTTCGAGCGTGATCACCGCGACGTCGCGGGCCGCGGCCTCGAGCCCAAGGGCGCGTCGATTGGATGTGGGCGCAGCGCCGCGGAAAGCGTCGTTCTCAAGGAACGTTAGGCACTTGGCTCGCCCATGCGCTTTCCAGGCGCCGCGATCCGCACCGGCGAGAAAGTGGATGTCGGAGAGTGGGAAGGGTGCGCCGGTGCGCGGGTTGACCAGGCAATGCGCCGCGGTGAGCACTCGATCCGGCGCGATCAGCGCGCCGGTGCATTGCCCGCGGCTGCGAAAGCCGCCGATATTCACTTGGCCGATGGCGTCCCAGAAGGAGCTCGCGTCTTCGATCAAACGTCGATCATCGACGCCGATGACGCCGGGCCGGAGCGTTTGGCTCCACGCCGCGCTTGCGATCACGGATGAGAGGAGGGCGGCGCGCGCGAGCGCCGCGATCAACCGGCGGAAACGCGCGGCGAAGGGGCGGTTGATCATCGTCATCGGTCCTTCGGAGCAAGCTGCGGCGCGTCAGCGCGCGCGATAAGCGGCCGGGCGCAGGCCATCGCCGCCCGCCATTGCGCGGCAGCGTGGCGGTGATCGAGCGCCAGCGCCAGATGCCGCGTGGCGAACGCCGCCGGTCGCGCGCCCCAGCGCCCGCCGACGCGCGAGATCGCGTTCGAGATCCCGAAGCGCCGCGTCGCCTCCACATTGATCCAAATCTCGGACAAGGCCGCGATGCGGGCGAGGTCTTCACGGCTGGTGAAGCGCCCAACGGGATCGAGCGTCAAGAGGAGCCTGACGCGGATGGCGCGGCGGCGGAGCGTCTCGGCCAGACGCGCGGCGCCCCAGCTATGGCCGATCGCGGTGAGAGCGCCGCGCTGCTCTGAAGGCGTCGCCGCGAGGTGAGCGTCGAGCGACGCGGCGCGCGGCGTAAAGCCGGCGCCGGCGCCGATCGCGTGGCCCGACCAAGAAAAGAGCGCGATCTCCGCGGCGCCGGCGCCGGCGCTGGGGCCGGGGCCGGGGCCGAGGCCGGCGCTGGCGAGGGCGAGGGCGCGGGCCGGACGGCTCAGCACCCGGCCGAAGGAGGCGTCGCCCAGGCCGGCGACGCAGAGGATCGGGCCCTCGCCCGCCGTGAGGGCTGAGACCGCGAGCCTTGCATCGGCCTGGTCGCGCGTCATCGCCGCGGCGCTCCGGACTGCGCGCGCCCGCGCCTGAGCAGCGCCGGGCCGCCGGCTGCGAGGAACACGCCGACGCCGGCCAGCGACACCGCGAAAAAGCCCCAACCGTCGGGAGCTTCGCCGAGCCAGGCCCAGCCCATCAGCGAGGTGAGCGGCGGGGTGAGCGCCGGCGCGGCGGCTCCGGCGGCGCCGAGTTTCTCCAGCGCGAGGCCGAAGGCGGCGACGCTGAGGACGCCCGCCAGCAGGCCTTGCGTGACGCTGTGCCAAAGAAGCTCGGCGCCGCTGAGCGCGGCGAGATGGGACGGCAGCAGCAGAAGCAGCGGCGCGCCGAGGAGGAGCGACAAGCCTCCGACGAGGCCCGCCGCATGGAGCGGCGAGAGGCCTGCGCGCGCGAACCCCACCGCGTAGGCCGCCCAGAAGAGCGCGGCGGCGGAGAGATAGAGAGCGGCCTCAAGGCTCGGCGGCGCGGCGCTGAGAAAAAGGCTTGCGGCCGCCGCAGCCGCGATCAGCCAGAGCCCGAGCCGGCGGTCGCGGCCGGGCGCGGCGCCGAACAGCGCCCAGGCGAGCCCCGCCGCCCAAAGCGGCATCGCTCCGGGCGTCAGCGCGCCGAAGGCGGTGGCGTCCGCTCGCGCCGCGCCCAGGGCGGCGGCGAGCGCGAAGGGCAGGCCCCAGCCGAACATCAAGGCGACCGCGAGCCAGGAGGCGCCCTTCGGCCGGAGCGCCGCCCCGATCCGCGCTCCCAGCCCATCGCGGCCCTGAGCCGGCGCTGGGCGCCAAAGCGGCGCGAGCCAGATCGGCGCGAGCAGCAGCGCGGGCGCGCTGAACCGGAGCAGCGCGATATCGAGCGGCGTCAGCGCCGCCCCGTGCTCGGGCGCGCCAGCGGCGCGCGTGGCCACGATCCAGCCCGCCCAGATCGTCACCGCGAGCATCGCCGCGCCGAGGCCAATCAGATGGTCGCGCATCGCTGCTTTCCTCGATCCTCGGCGGGCGGCTCCTCCCGAGGTTATTTCATGCGCGCCAGCGCTTCGAGCATCGCGGCGCGAAAAGTGGCGACGTCGTAAAGATCGTTATGCCCGGCGGCGGCGATGGTCCGGTCGAACACTAAGGATCGCGCGGCCTTGCGCACCGGTTCCGTGCGCGGAGGCGGAATGACGCGATCATGCTCGGCGGCGATGATCGCGATCGGCGCATCGACGCGGCTGAGAGCGTCCACAGTCGAGATCCGATGGCGCAGGAGCCATTTCACCGGCGCCCACGGATAGTGACCTGCGGCCAACGCTTCGAGCGTGTCATAGGGCGTGACCAGGATGAGCCCGGCGACGGGGCGCTCGCTCGCCAGATGCGCGGCGACGCCCGTGCCGATGCTGAGGCCGACGGCGACGATGCGCTCGGTCGCGAGCGTCTCGGCGACATGGTCGTAGATCCGCGGCGCATCGGCGACGAGCGCCGCGGCGCTCGGCGAACCGGCGCTGGGGGGATAGCCGCGATAATGAAAGGCGACGATCTCCGCGCCCGGATAAAGGCCATGCAGGTAGAGCGCCAGGGCTTCGGCGTTCCAGGCGTTGCCGCCGAAGCCGAGGATGGTGAAGCCCGCGCCTAGTCGATCTTCCGCTTGATCTTCCAGGCGCCCTTCATCCCTGGGGGGCGCCGGCGGCAGACGCACGCCCTGAAGCGCGTCGCCCTCGGGCGTCCGAACCGTCAAGGGGATCGCCGCGGCCGGCCAAGGGGGGCGTCCCTGAGCCGCGATGCCGGCGGGAAAGATCATTGAGGTTTGAAAGGCGTAGATCAGCGCGATCACCGCGAGGTAGAGGCCGCCGAAGACGAGGCCGAGTTTCAGAAACCACATGATCGCCTCTCTTGTTCCGTTCGACGGCTTGGCGGCGCGGCGTCCCCACATCCGAGATCGGCGGCGCCATCGCGCGCGCCGTATTGCCGCCGCCGCGCCCGTCGATTAGGTCGCAAGCGCGGGGCGCGCTTAGGCCCTTCGCGCGGCTGACGAGACCATTTCGCCGCGCGCCTCACCGGAGCCGATCCTTATGCAGCTGCAGCCGACCGTCACTCAAGCGCT
>JBCBCG010000258.1:0-4345 GCA_038530925.1 Pseudomonadota bacterium | reverse complement strand
GTGCGCGAGGCGCTGGAGACCGCCGCGCCGCTCGCGCAGATCGCGGCGCGCCAAGACGGCGCCCGCGCCCGAGCGGCGGGCGCCGCGGCCGACGCCGACCGCGCGATGGACGAGCGCCGCGCGGCGGAGGCGGAGGCCCGGACGGCGCAGCGCCTCCTCACCGCCGCGGAGACGGCGCTCTCCGACATCGAGGCGCGGCGGCGCGCCCGGCGCGGGGCGGCCGATCCCGCGGCGAGCGCCCTCCGCGAGACGCTGAGCCCCGGCGCGCCCTGCCCGGTATGCGGCGCGACCGACCATCGCCTCGCGGCCGCATGCGCCGCCAGCGCGGACGCCGAGCGGGATGAGGCGGACGCCGCGGCGGCGACCGGCCACGCGCAGCAAGCGCGGACGCGCCTGGAGACGGCGCGCCTCGTCGCCGCGGGATGCGACCGAGAGCGCGCGCGCGCCGAAACGCTGGAAGCGGCGGCGTCCGCCGAGGCGCGGGCCGCGGCCGCCGCGCTCGAGGCCGCGCTGACGGCGCTCATCGCGCTGAGCGAGCGTTGGGCGCCCTCCGCCACCATCGCCTCGGGCGCAAGCGCTCCCACAGCGGGGTTCACAGCGCTCGGCGCCGCCGCAGCGGACGCCTTGGCCGCCGCCACGGCGGGCGCCGGCGCCGCGGCGCTCGCCGCCGAGACGCAAGGCCTCGATGCGAAGCGAGAGGCGCACGCCGCGGCGAGTGAGGCGCGGGCGGCGGATGGGGAGGCGGATGGGGCGGCGACGCTTGCGGCCGCGCTCGCCGGCCTTGACGCTGCGCTGGCGGCGGCGCGCGCCGAGGATGCGGCCGAGCGCGCTCTGATCCGCAGCCGAGAGAACGCGGCGCGCGCGGCCGCGGCGACGCTATCGGAGGCGCAACAGCGCTTCTCCGCCGGCCTGCGCGCCCTCGATGAGACGCGGCGAGCGCAGGCGAGCGCGGAACGCGGCCTTTATGATGCGCAGACGGCTCTGACCGCCGCGCGAGAAGCGGCGGCCCTGGCCGCCGCCCGCCTCGACCCGCTTTTGAGGCCGTTCTCCGCCGAGTGGCGCGCGCGCCCGATCGCAGAGGTGAAGGCGGCCATCGCCGATGAGGCGCGCGCCGCGTTAGCGGACGCGGCCGAAGAGGCGGCGCTTGAGGCGGCGGAGCGGCGCGGCGGCGCGGCGGCGGAGAGCCTCGCCGCGCTGAAGGGCCGCCGCGCCGCGACGCCCGCAAGCGCCGAGAACGACGCGGCGACGCCCGCAAGCGCCGCGCCTGCGGCGGAGCGCCCGGCAGGCGCGGCGACAGGCGACGCCGCTCAAGAGAACGCTTCGAGGGACCCGTCCGCCGATGCCGGCGCGCCGCCGGATGACGCCATCGTCGCGCGCGCCGCCGACGCGATCCGCGACGCCATCGCCGCCGCCGCCCGCGCCGACGCCGCCGCCGAGGCGCTAACGCGCCGCCGCGCGGAACCGGACGAGACGCGCCCCGCCCAAGAAGCGCGAGACCCCGATGCGCCGCCGCACTTCGCGGAAGACGATGATCCAGGCGCCGGCGCGGCGACGGAGGAGGAGCGCCTCGCGCGGATCGAGACGGCTCTGAGCCGCGCGGGCGAGGCCGCGGAGGCCGCGGCGCGCGACGCCGCCGCCAGCGCCGCCGCCTTACGCGACGACGACGCCGCGCGCACCCGGCGCGAGGCGGCGCAGACCGCGCTCGCGCGCCGCCGCGAGGACGCGCTCGCCTGGCGCCAGCTCGACGCGCTCATCGGCTCGGCCGACGGCGCCCGCTTCCGCCGGATCGCTCAAGCGCTCACCTTAGAGACGCTGGCGTCGCTCGCCACCGACCGCCTGACCGAGCTGGCGCCGCGCTTTGCGCTGGAGGCGAGCCCGGGCGCGACCGCCGAGCCCGAGCTGACCCTGGCGGCGATCGACCGCGATATGGGCGATGCGCGTCGCCCCGTCAGCCAGCTCTCCGGCGGCGAGCGGTTCCTCGTCTCTCTCTCGCTCGCGCTGGCGCTGGCGGACCTCTCCTCGGAGCAAGGCGTGCGCGTGGAGAGTCTCTTCATTGATGAAGGCTTCGGCGCGCTCGACGCTGAAAGCCTGGCGCTTGCGATCTCCGCGCTTGAAGCGCTGCAGGCGACCGGCCGCCATGTCGGCGTCGTCAGCCATGTCGAAGCGCTGACCGAACGCATCGCGACCCGCATCGCCGTCGAACCGACAGGGGGCGGCGCGAGCCGCTTGCGCGTGCTAACCCAATGACGCGCCTGATCCGAGGGAGACGCCCGCCCCGCATGAGACGCGCGACGCGCGCAACCACGCCGGAAGATGCGACGTGACGACGAGCGAGAACCGCCCGCCGCGCCGCAGCGGCGGCGCACAGCCCGCCCACGGCGCGCCGGACGACACAGCGCCGCCGCTGAGGCCCGAACTCGTGAAAGGCACCCTCTTCTGGGGCGTGGCCCTGCCCTTCCTCAACAAGGCGATCTCAATCGCGACCAGTCTGGTTCTGGTGCGGCTGCTGGCGCCGGAGATCTTCGGCCAATATGGGCTCGTAAGCGCCATCCTGCTCTTCAGCTTCACGATCTCCATGGATCGCTTCATGGCGAGGAGCTTTTTTGAAGAGGATGCGCGCGCGCGCTACGCCGCGCATCTAAGCTTCGGCGCGCTGCTCCATATCGCGATCTTCTCGGTTCTGAACCTGACGCTGTGGCTCGCGCCGCTGCCAGCCCCATACCAAGAGATCGCGCCTTACGCGCATCTCGCCTCGCTCGCGCTGCTCCTCAACGTGCCGCGGATTTTTTACTCGTCGCATTTGCAGCGCCTTTTGGCCTGGCGCGAGCTGCGCAGCCTGCATTTAATCTCAGCGGTGCTGACCTCGAGCGCGGCGATCGGCTTGGCGCTGCATGGCGCAGGCGTCTATGCGCTCGTCGCGCAAAACCTCATCACGCCGGCGCCGTATATCATCGCCCTGCTGCTGCGACGGCCCGATCTGCTTCGCATCACCCGCAGTCTCAGCGGCTATCGCGAGACGCTGCGGTTCGGAACGCTCCGCAGCGTGGCGGCGATGGCGCAAAGCGCTCGGCCTTTGGCCGAAGCCACCGCTTTCACCGCCGCGAAAGGCTTCGCCGAGTTCGGCGTTTATGGCCGCGCGATCGGGCTCGGCCGTCTCACAGCGGCCTGGCTCGCCGATCAAATCGCGGTGACGGCGCTGCCGATGCTGGCGCGGCTCGAGCCCGGCTCAGACGCCGCGCGCCGCGCCGCAGGCCTGGTCGTTCGCCTCGCGCTTTGGACGAGCGCGCCGCTCGCGGTGGCGATGGCGCTCTTCGCGGAGACGGCGACGACGCTGCTCTATGGCCCGGCCTGGGCGGCGGTGATCCCGCTGGTCGCCCCGGCGCTCGCCTTGGCGGTGGCGGCGACCCTGCTGCGCGGCCTCTCCTTAGTGCTCCTCACGACAGCCGGCGCCGGCGCGAGCCTGGCGCTCGACGCCGCGCTCCTCGCCGCGGCGCTGCTGGCGCTCTGGATCGCCCTGCCCCTCGGCCCGCTCATATACGCATGGGCGCTGGTCGCGGCCGATGGCGCGATCCTTATATGCGCCCTCGGCGTGTTGCTGTGGCGCGGCGCGCTCGGCTTGCGTGATCTGGCCGCGACCGCGATCCCGCCCGCAGCCCTCGGCGCCCTCGGCGCCCTCGGCGCGCAATCAGAGACGATCGCCGCGCTCGACGCCGCGCAATCCCCGCTGGCGATGCTCGGCGCCGCCGCGCTCTGCGTCCTCATCGCCTTGGCGCTGGCGCGGCTCTTCGATCGCGCCGGTCTCAGCGAAGCCTGCCGCCTCGCCCCCGGCGGCGACCGCATCGCCCGGCTCCTGCGCCTTTCATGAGGCGCTGAAGCCTGCAACATCACGGCGATGCGCCCCCCACTCCGCCCTCGCCTTGCTCTTCTCGCTCTCCCGCCTATAACTGCGGGGCCGGAGAGGTGGCCGAGCGGTCGAAGGCGCACGCCTGGAAAGCGTGTATACCGGAAACGGTATCGCGGGTTCGAATCCCGCTCTCTCCGCCATGGCACTGAGGTGTTTCCATGACCAAGCCACTGAATAATTTAGATAAATTTGACACGCTTCCACCTCGCCTTGCTCATCTCCCTAAAACCAATACACCATCTGATACGCTTTTTGATACACCAAAGGCTATGAAGCGCGTCATTTTGAAGGGCTCCACCTACTGGTATCGGCGCAAGCGTCCGCGCGCCGTCGAGCATGTCGAGCCGCGCCGCGAGATCCTGCATTCGCTGAAAACGGACAGCGCTGAGGAGGCGGCCCGCAAGGCGCGCGAACTCGATCGCGAATACGACGCCTATTGGG
>JBCBCG010000257.1:0-4358 GCA_038530925.1 Pseudomonadota bacterium | reverse complement strand
CATCCCGCTGGTGGGCGCGTTTCAAGGCGCGAACGCGTTGACGGCGGCGGCGCTCGCCCTCGGCGCGGGCGAGGCGCGGAGGCGCTGACGCTCCTGGCGCAGGACAGCGATCTGTCGGGTCTCGGCCTCAGGTTCGAGCATCGAGGCCGAGCGCATCGCCTGCGCATCCCGCTGGTGGGCGCGTTTCAAGGCGCGAACGCGTTGACGGCGGCGGCGCTCGCCCTCGGCGCGGGCGAGGCGCCGGAGGCGGTGTTCGCCGCGCTCGAAGGGCTCGTCGGCGTGCGCGGGCGCATGGAGCTGGTGGCGCGGCGCGCCAACGGCGCCGGCGTCTTCGTCGATTACGCCCATACGCCGGACGCGATCGCCACCGCGCTCGCCGCGCTCAGGCCGCACACGCCGGGGCGGCTTCATATCGTCTTCGGCGCCGGCGGCGACCGGGATCCGGGCAAACGGCCGGAGATGGGCCGCGCCGCGGCGGCCGGCGCGGACCGCGTGATCGTGACGGACGACAATCCGCGCTCAGAGCCGCCCGCCCTGATCCGCCAGGCGATCCTCGCCGCTTGTCCCGAGGCGAGCGAGATCGGCGACCGCGCCGAAGCGATCCTCGCCGGCGTCGATGGGCTTGGGCCCGGCGATGCGCTGCTGATCGCAGGCAAAGGGCATGAGACCGGTCAGATGATTGAAGGGGTGGACCATCCCTTCGACGACGCCGAGCAAGCGCGGGCGGCGGCGCTGGCGCTGGATGGCGAGGAGGCGACGATCATCGAGCGCTGAGAGACAGAGTCTTCACCGATGCGCGCGTCGCTCTGGGAGCGCAGAAATCGGCATATCTAGCGTCTGGGCTTCGCAGAGCCGGCAAATGCTGCTACCGCGTCACTATGAAGAGGTGGCGCACGGACTCAGCACTAATCACGCGCTGCGAGCGTGTCGCGTCGCTGCGTCGCACCGCGCCTGGGCGCGCCGCCGCGGCGCGGGCGGCGGCGCTCTGCCTCCTCTTGGCGATGTCGGGCTGCGCGGCGCTCGGTTTCGGCGTTCGCGGCGGCGAGGATCAAGCGCCGCCGGCGCCCAGCGAGTTCGCACCGGAAGAGAAGGGGTGTTTGGCGCGCTTTTGGGAGGCGGTGTCGCCGTTTCCGAAGCCGAGCGCTTATGAGGTTACGTTTGATTTTAAGGCGGAGGCCGAAGGCGACGCGGCGCCTCCGTCCAGCCCCGACCGTGAGGCCCTGGAAGCGGCGCTGCGAGCGGCCTCCGAAACAGAGGCGCGGCGGACCGATCCGGCGCCGGAGCGCGCGACGCTGCTGCGCCGGGCGCGCGGGGATCTCGAACGGCTGCGCCGGGCGCTCCGTTCGGAGGGGTATTTCGAGGGCGAAGCGGAAGGCCTGGTGCTGAGCGCGGAGGAGCGCCGCCGCGCGGCCGCCTCCGCGCCTGAGCCCTTCGAGGACGGCCCTGAGAAACATGGGCGCGAGAAGCATGACCCCGACAGTGGTCTTTCCGCGCACAGCGTCGCCGCGACTGACGGATCAGAGCCAGACGCCTCAGACGCCTCAGACGCCTCAGACGCTTCGGCGGACCAGACGGACCAGACGGATGTGAAACCCGAGGTGCGCTTCGAGATCGATCCGGGGCCGCGTTATCGCCTGACGGAGCATCGGTTCGTTTGGCTGGGGCCCGAGGGCGCGCCAGAGCCCGCGCCGCCGGAAGTCGCCGAGGCGCTTGCGGCGACGCCGCCGGTCGCGGCGGGCGCTCCGGCGCGGAGCGCGGATATTCTGGCGGCCGAGGCGGCGGCGCTGGCGGCGTTGCGCGCGAACGGTCGGCCTTACGCGCGGCTGGCGCGCCGCGACGCGGTGATCGATCAGCGAGAGGACACGCTCGCCGTCGCTTCGGAGTTCGACGCCGGCCCGCCCGTGATCTATGGGCCGACGCGTCTTGACGGCGCGCCCGAGGTGGAGCGCGATTACGTCGCCGGGTTCTTCGACGGCTTCGAAGGGCGCCCGGCCTCGCTGCCCGAGCTCGCGACGGCGCAGCGCCAGCTCGCCGAGACGCGGCTGTTCCGCGCCGCGCAAGTCGCCTTGCCCGAAGAGCCGCCGACCCGCGCGCGCGGCGCCGATGGCGCGGAGATCCTCGCGACGCTCTCGCCGACCGTCTCGCTGGTGTCGGCGCCGCATCGGACCATCGGCGGCGGCCTCTCCTTCAACAGCTTTCGCGGACCCGGCGCGAGCGCGTTTTGGGAGCATCGTAATCTCTTCGGCCGCGCCGAGCGGTTTCGCGTCGAAGCGGTGGGCGCGCTCAATGCGCAGTCGCTCGGCCTCGAGTTCCGCAAGCCGCGCTACCTACGGCCGGATCAGGCGCTGCTGCTCGATCTCGATTTGGAGCGCGAACGCGGCGAGGCGTTCGAGCGGATCGGCGTCGATGGCGCGGCGGGGTTGGAGCGCCGAATTTGGGGCGGCTGGTTCGGCTCGGTCGGCGGGATCCTCGAGGCGGCGGAGCTTGATGAAGGCGACGGACCGGTGCTGAGCTATTTGATCGGCGCGCCGATCACCGCGCGCTATGACGGCTCGGACGACGCGCTGGACCCGACCACTGGAGAGCGCGCTCGGATCTCATTCACGCCTTGGACCGGCGTCCTGGATGAAGAGGCGATCGCCTTTCAAGTGATCGACGCCAGCGGCTCGCTCTACCGACCGCTCGATAGCGCGGCGCGCATCGTCTTCGCCGCGCGCGGCCGCGTCGCCTCGGTGCTGAGCGCCGCGACGGACGACGCGCCCGCCAACCGGCGCCTTTACGCCGGCGGCGGCGGATCGGTGCGCGGTTACGCGGCGCAATTCGTCGGACCGTTCGATGTGGACGGCGATCCGACAGGCGGCGTTTCCGCGTTCGAGACCGGCGCGGAGCTGCGCCTGAGGCTCACGGAGACCTTCGGCGTCGTTCCCTTCGTCGAGGCGGGCTATGTCGGCCCGCGCGCCTTCGAGCTGCGCGCCAACGACATCCTCACCGGCGCGGGGCTCGGCCTGCGCTACAAAAGCCCGGTGGGTCCGCTTCGGTTTGATCTCGCCGCGCCGCTCGACCGGCGGCGGGTCGATGATCCCATCCAAGTTTATGTCAGCATCGGCCAGGCGTTTTGACGCCGCGGCCGCGGAGGGCGAACATGCTGATCACAGCAATCCGCGCGGCGCTCCTCTGCGCGATCATGGCGTGGCTGGGCGCGGCGCCGGCGCGGGCGCAGCTCGCCGACGAGGGCTCTTGGGCGCAGCTCTTGCGCTACGGCGTCAGCCAGTTGAACACGCCGGGCGAGTTCGAGATCGAGCTTGGGCGGATCGAGAGCCGCGCGGATGGCGAGACCTTCATCCACAGCCTGGCGATCCGCGATGATCAAGGCGTGTGGCTGGCGGCGGAAGGGCTGTCGGTTGTGTGGGATGCGAGCGCGGCGCTGGGCGGCGCGGCGCGCTTCCCGCGCATCGCCGCGGCCTCGCTGGAGATCGCGCGCGCGCCGGTGACGCGCGGCGACCCGCCTTCGCGGGACGATCCTGAGGCCGGGCTCGCCTTCGCCTGGCCGCGCCCGCCGGTCGCGCTCGAGCTGGGCGCGCTCGAGATCGAGGACGCGCGGCTCGGCGCGCCTCTCCTGGGGCGGGCGGTCGCCGGGCGGGTCAGCGCCGGTTTCGCGGACGCTGGCGATCTGCAGACGGCGCGGCTGCTGCTGGAGCGCACGGATGACGGTCCGGCGCTGCGCCTCATCATCACCAGCCGGCGCGATTTCGCGGCGGATGGCGCGGTTCTAGGGATCACCGCGGAGGAGGCGCCGGGCGGGATCGTCGGCGCGCTGATCGGGGCGCCGGAGCGCGGCGCGCTCTCTTTGTCGGTGCTCGCGGAGGGCGAGGGCGGCGCCGCGCCGCTGACCGTCTCTGCGGTGGGCGAGGGCGCGTTGGAGGCTGAAGCCGCGGGCGAGCTGCGCTGGGCGCCGGCGCCGGCCTTGAGCCTGCGAGCGAAGGCGACGCCAGGCCCGCTGGCGGGGGCGGCGTTGAGGGCGGCGGCGGCGGGCGGCGCGCGGCTCGATCTTGATCTCGAGATGGATGAGGCGGGCGCGGTTTCGATCCGAGAGGCGTCTCTCGCGGCGCCGGCGCTGAGGCTCTCGCTGACAGGCGATGTCGATCCGGGCGCGGATGCGGTCGCGCTCTCGGGCGCGCTCTCTTCGCCGAAGCCGGAGGCTTTGGCGGCGCTGATCGGGCTTGAGACGCTGGGCGCGCTGGAGGGCCGGCTCGAGGCGTCGGGCGCGCTCTCCGCGCCGGAGGGCGCGCTGGATCTGCGGATTTCGGAGATGGCGGGCGGCTTCGGTCGGCTCGGGGCGCTCACCGCGACGGCGCGCG
>JBCBCG010000256.1:0-4362 GCA_038530925.1 Pseudomonadota bacterium | reverse complement strand
ATGCGCGCCGGCAGACGCAAGAGCATCATGAGGAGCGGCTCCGCCATGAGGCGCGCCGCCCTCAAGCGGACGGAACGCGTCGCTGCGATCCGCCGCGTAGGCGAAGGCGTGGCCAACGCGCGCCCACAGAACGTCGAGCGCCTGCTGTTGGCGGCGCGCCTTCTCGCCCCGCCGCCGCGCGCTTCGAAGGCCAAAGCCCGCGCCCGCCGCCGCGCCGACGCCGAGCGCCGCCGCCATCGCTTCGACGCTCCACGCCGCGCCCAGCGCCGCAAGCAGTTTCTCAGGCGTCTCAAGCGCCTGCGCATCATGATAGAGCGCCCAGGCCGCATACGCCGCCGCGCCGAGACCGAGCCCTTTCGCCGCCGCGAGGAGATGCCCGCGCCGTCCCGCCGCGCGGCGCCGCTCATCCCGCGCATCGCCTGAGAGAAGCTTCAAAAGCTCCGCCTCGCGCCAGCGAAAATCCACCCGCTCATCAGCATCGAGATTGGCCACGGCCACGATCGGACCGTGGTCGCCTTTCCGCGGCAGCACGGCGATCACCGCCGCCGCCTCGCCCGGCGCCAAAAGATCATCAGGCAAGCCGCGCAGCTCAAAGCGCTTATCCGCTTTGGGCGAGCGCAACATCAGCGCAGTGCGCTGCGATCCTGGCGCGCGCTCCACCGCCGCCGTCTCGCCCGCGAACATGCTGAATTCGAAATGTTCGATCCGGCCGCCCGCCTGTCTCGTAGCGAACACGCCGAGCTCTTTGGGAAGCTTCACATATGCCATTTGCCGCCCCTTCAGTTGCGTCGGGCGATGGCGATGCAAGCATCATGCGAAAGAGCGGCTCAGCTTTGGTTTTTTTTCGCATCAGAGGCGAAAGAGGCGGGCGAACGCGCCAGTTTTGCGAGGGCCCTGGCGCAAGCTCCAGCGACGGCGAGCGCCGCGGCCTCGCCGCGGCGCTCGAATCGGGTCAACCTCGCCGGAAGGACCACCACCCTGTCCGCCGCGGCCGGGCGCGCTCCGCCGCCTCGGCGCCGGCGCCCGCGCCAATCGCGCCGCCGCCATGGGACCGCGCCTCGCCCTGGGCGGAGGTTTCGGCGGCGAGCCGCGCCGCCAGCTCATCGACATGCAGGTTCTCGACCGCGACCGGCTCATGCGCCGCGCCATTCTCCAAAGGACCGCCGGCCGCGGCGCTCCTGTGAGGATCGACCGGGGACTCATCCCCAAGTAAATCCTGAACCGACTTCTCCGCCGCGGTCTGCGCTTCATTCTGAGCCACCGCCTGATTCTGAGCCACCGCCTGGGAGCTCGGCGCAAACGGAACGTCTTCGGAGGCCTCGGCCGGCGCTTCGGCCAACGCGCCAGAGCGTTCTTGAGCGGGCGCTTCTTCGCCCGACGCGGCTGAGGCGCGCTCCGCTCCGGCGCCCTCTTCCGCAGCGCCGTCCTCCGCCGCGGGATCATCCCCCTGCGGCTCTTGGCGCGGCGGCTCTTCGCGCTGCGGCTCTTGGCGCGCTTCTTCCTTGGCGCCGAACTCGATCACCGGCAGCGGATCGCCCTCTTCATCGCGCCGTCGCCGGCGCCGTCCGCCGCGGCGCCCGCGTCGTTTACGATCGCGCGCGGCCTCGCCGTCATCATCCTCCAGCGCCTCGCCTTCGCCGGAGGCGTCTTCGTCCTCCGCCTCGGCCCCAGCGTCGTCGCCGGCCTCAAGCGCCTCCTGATCCTCATCTTCGCGGCTCCGCCGCCGGCGTCGGCGGCGCGGTTTGCGCCCGCTCTCGCTCTCCGCCTCGTCATCGGCGTGTTCGGACGCGGCGCCGTTCACCGCTTTGCGCCCACCCGCCTCGGAAGACGCGTCCTCCAAAGCTTCGGTCGCCAAACGCTCCGCCGCCAACGTCTCCTCGGCGAGATCCTCGTCGAAAATCTCGTCATCAATGTCTTCAAAGCCCGCCTCGACCTGGATCGCCTGATGCGCCGGCTCCTCGCGCGCGATCGGCTTCACCTTCTCGGTCTTAAAGTCCGGGCTCAGCATCGCCGGATCGGCTTCGATCAAGATCTGCAGCTCATGGCGCGCCTCGATCACGCCGATGCGCGCGCGCTTTTGGTTCATGAGGTAATTCGCCGCCGCTACGGGCGCGGTCACGCGCACCGCGGGGCTGCGCGAGCGCACGGCTTCTTCCTCGACCGCCCGCAAGATCGCCAGCGCCATCGACTCATCCGAGCGGATCACCCCGGCGCCGCGGCAATGCGGGCAAACGGTCGTCGTCGCTTCGAGAAGGCCCGGCCGCAGCCTTTGCCGCGACATCTCCAAAAGGCCGAAGCTCGAGATGCGGCCCACTTGGATCCGCGCCCGGTCGTTCTTCAGCTTCTCCTTCAGCCGCTTTTCGACCGCGCGGTTGTTCTTGCTCTCCTCCATATCGATGAAGTCGATCACGATCAGACCGGCGAGATCGCGCAGACGCATCTGCCGCGCCGCCTCCTCCGCCGCTTCGAGATTGGTCTTGAGCGCGGTGTCCTCAATCGAGCCTTCCTTCGTGGAGCGGCCCGAGTTCACGTCGATCGCCACCAGCGCTTCGGTGACGCCGATCACCAGATAGCCGCCGGATTTCAGCGGCACGGTCGGGTTCATCATCGCGCCGATCTGGCTTTCGACCTGATGGCGCATGAAGAGCGGCGCTGGTTCGCGATAAGGCTGCACGTTCTTGGCGTGGGACGGCATGAGCATTTTCATGTAGTCCTTGGCCTCGCGATAGCCTTCCTCGCCTTCGACCTGAACCGCTTCGATGTCTTTGTTGTAAAGATCGCGGATCGCCCGCTTGATCAGGCTGCCCTCTTCATAAATCAGCGTCGGCGCGATCGATTTCAGCGTCAGATCGCGGATCGCAGACCATTGGCGCAGGAGATACTCGAAATCGCGCTTGATCTCGGCTTTGGTCCGGTTGGCCCCGGCGGTGCGAACGATCAGACCCATGCCCTCGGGCACTTCGAGCTCTTGCGCCACGGCCTTGAGGCGCTTGCGGTCCACTGCGTTGGTGATCTTGCGGCTGATGCCGCCGCCGCGCGCCGTGTTCGGCATCAGCACGCAATAACGCCCGGCGAGCGAGAGATAGGTGGTGAGCGCCGCGCCTTTGGTGCCGCGTTCTTCTTTGACCACCTGCACAAGCATGATCTGCCGGCGCTTAATCACCTCCTGAATCCGATAATCCCGCGGGCGCACTTTACGCGGGCGGATCTCCTCGCGCGCATCTTCGGCGCCGAGCACTTCGACGTCTGAGGCGTCAGGCTCCGGCGCATCGCTCTCGCCCGCGTCGAGATCCGGCGCGTCGCGCTCGGCGGTCTCGCCATCGGCGCTCTCATGCGCCGGCGCGTCTTGATCGTGGTCCGCCGCGCCGAGCTCTGCCGCAGGGTCTGCGGGCGCCATCGCCTCGGCGGCCGCGTCGACGCCGTCCGCCTCGCTCGCATCCGTCTCGCGTGTCGCCGCAGATGGATCCGCAGCGCCCGAGATGCGGAGCGCCGTCGGCGCGCCGACGGCTTCGGCTTGAGCGTCGGCGCGATCCCCGTCCTTCGGAGCGGCCGATTGGGCGCCGGCGTCATCTGACTGGACGTTTTCGGGATCAGCCTCTCGCGGCGCCGGCGCGCCGGAGTGAGACGCCGCGCTCCCGCTCGGCTCTTGCGGCGGCGTTTCCTCCGAGGCGCCGCGCCCGCCACCCGTAATGGCGCCGAGATCGATGCGCTCGACGACGCGCTCCATGCCCGCCGCGGCCTCTTCCGGCGTTGGCGCGTAATGGATTTCGACTTCGGTCACATCGCGCAGATCCGGCGTCGGCGCCGCGTCCTCGCTCGGCGTCTCCGCAGAATCCGCCGCCGCGGCCGCCTCCGCCGCCTCTGCCGCCAGCGTGGAAAGTCGCGCCGGCGCAGGCGTCTCCAACTGGGCGCCGAGCGCCGACAAACCCGCCGCTGCGCCCGTCTCCTCGCCGCTCAGCGACGAGAGCAGCGCCTCCGGAAGCGCGGCCTCGCTGAAATCGGGCGCCAGTGTCAGGGACTTGCCGCGCCGCCCCGCATCGCGCCGCCCCTGTTCGCGGCGGCGACCGCGGCGGCGGCGGTCCTTGCCCGCCTCGTCCGCATCCTCGCTTTGCGCCTCGGCCCGGCGGTCGGGTTTCGCCGCATCCTCGCGCGCGCGCCGGCCGTTGCGGCGGTCGCTGCGGCGCGGACGGTCACCCTCGTCTTCGTCATCATCATCGTCATTGTCCGCCGCGCGTTCCGCAGCCAGCAGAGCTTCGCGGTCCGCCACCGGGATCTGGTTGTAATCCGGATGGATCTCGTTAAACGCCAGAAATCCAAGCCGCGTTTGTCGAGTATGGCGGAACGCGGCACGGATTTCTGGCG
>JBCBCG010000255.1:0-4374 GCA_038530925.1 Pseudomonadota bacterium | reverse complement strand
GGATCCGCGCGGAGCTGGAAGCCGAGCTCAACGCCGAATAAAGACTTGGGGAGCGGGGTGCGACGCGTGGAGGCTCCGCTCTCGACGCGAACCCTGATAGCGACCGCGTTTCGGTTCGGGCGCGCTGAGGCGCCCGGATCGCTATGACGCGCGGAACACCCGAGGTCGGCCATGACGAGCGACGTGAACGCCCCTTCTTCAAGAGCCGCCGGCGGCGGCGATCGCTCCTCGGAGCAATTCTACCGGATCAAACGCCTGCCGCCTTACGTCTTCGCCGAGGTGAACCGGCTGAAGGCGCAGGCCCGCGCCGACGGCGTCGATGTGATCGATTTCGGCATGGGCAATCCGGACATGGATACGCCGCGCCATATCGTCGAGAAACTGATCGAGACGGTTCAAAAGCCGCGCACGCATCGCTACTCCACCTCGCGCGGGATCCCGGGCCTGCGCCGCGCGCAAGCGGCGTATTACGAGCGGCGCTTCGGCGTGACGCTCAATCCCGACACCGAAGTGATCGCGACGCTCGGCTCGAAAGAAGGGCTCGCCAACCTCGCCATGGCGATCACCGCGCCCGGCGATGTGATCCTCAGCCCCAACCCCTCCTACCCGATCCATCCCTACGGCTTCATGATCGCCGGGGGCGCGCTCCGGCACATTCCAGCCGTGGCCGATGACGGCGAGACGCCGACGGCGCGGTTCGATCCGGAAGGCTATCTGCGCGCGCTCGACCGCGCCGTGCGCCACAGCGTGCCGACGCCGATCGCGATGATCGTCAACTTCCCCTCGAACCCGACCGCGCAGGTCTGCGATCTGGCGTTCTATGAGGAGGTCGTGCGCTTCGCCCGCGCCCATGAGGTCGTGATCCTCTCGGATCTGGCTTATTCGGAGATCTATTTCGACGGCGCGCCGCCGCCCTCGATCCTGCAGGCCAAAGGCGCGAAAGACATCGCCGTCGAGTTCACCTCGCTCTCGAAAACCTATTCGATGCCCGGCTGGCGCATGGGGTTCGCGGTCGGCTGCGCCCGGCTGATCGAGGCGCTGGCGCGGATCAAGAGCTATCTCGATTACGGCGCCTTCACGCCGATCCAAGTGGCGGCGGCGGCGGCGCTCAACGGCCCGCAGGAGTGCATTGACGAGATCCGCGGCGTCTATCAAGCGCGGCGCGACGCGCTGGTGGACGCGATGGGCCGCGCGGGCTGGGAGATCCCGAGCCCGCCGGCGACCATGTTCGCCTGGGCGCCGGTGCCGGAGCCGTTCCGCGCGCTCGGCTCCATGGAGTTCGCCAAGATCCTGCTGCAAGAGGCGGAGGTCGCCGTCTCGCCGGGCGTCGGCTTCGGCGAATATGGCGAGGGCTATGTGCGCATCGGCCTTGTGGAGAACGAGCAGCGCATCCGCCAAGCGGCCCGCGGCGTCAAGAAGATGCTGAGCAGCGCCGACGCGGTGCTGGCTCGCGCGGAAGAAGCCCGCGCCGGCGCCCGCGCGGCGGAGTGACGGCCGGCGCGCGGGCATTCCGGCCCGTCGCCCGCAGCAAAGCTCTAGGCGTCGACCCGCACGCTGCGGACGCCGTTGTGATGTATGTCGAATGGACTACCTGAATTGACTTCGGCCATAACCCCTCCGAGGCGTGAATTACTCAGACGCTGTCGTAATTAAACACTCTCGCAAGCAAAGATCGGGAAGGCTGAGGGACATAAAATCCTTTGCAAATCCCCCAGTAAAACACACAATATTTTTCAACCGCTCAGCTTTCCAGACTTCATCTTTTGGGAAATGCCTAGAAACAAACGCAAATTCGTGTTCGTGATGCGACGAAATAAAAGGCCCAAGATCATCGAAACCAGAAGAATTTGATGCATCAAACTGCGCCTCTTGCTCCCGAAAAAAAACAATGTAATAGTCGAGCGGGGCCTTGTGGCGATCATCATTGTCAAATAGCGGAAGGGGCTTGAACTCCACTGTATGCAAATTGAAAGATTTTAGCATTAACATCAGCTGACGCGATACAATTGCCAAACCCATGGTCTTCATAAGATCATGGAGCGGCATGCCACTTCGACCTTTCGTTGAGTAATTGCCTGCGTCTGGGAAGTTTTCATGATCAAATAATTGGCCCAACTCGTAATAAAGTAACTTCTCTTCGTCAATTCTAAAATCGTCGACGAACCCAATCCAGCCAAACTCAATCGAGCCTAGATGAAGCGACCAAAGCGAAGCATCTTCGACGGCGCTCACATCGTCGCCTGTGCGGAGGATCCTTCTCATGTGAAAGCACTCCTTTCCGCCTGCGCCCGCGCCAGAACCGCTTCGTGGCCGCGGATCCCCTGGGTGATCGACCTGCCGCAGCGCACAACACATCGCCGCCAGCTCCCGTCGCCTGGATCATGTCGCCCACTTACCCGCGCCGCCGCGGACGCAAATCGTTGTCGTCCCTGCGCGAAGAGAGCCGCAGCTCGATCTTAGAGCGGCGCGCGCCGCCTCCCCGACACCGCCTCTCTTCTCGCCGTTTCAATCCCTGGCCGCATGACGCATCGCGCGACAGAGCGCGGCGACGCTGAGGCGAAGAAACCGAGCGCCGCGCCGCCTCTCTCTGCATCTCAACGCGTTCAGTCCGGGAGCCGGCGCGCCGCTTCGATCGCCTCTTCGAGCCGATCGTCGCCCCAGTAAAGCTCCTCGCCGACGACAAAACTCGGCGCGCCGAAGATGCCGATCTCGGCGGCGCGTTCGGTGACGCCGCGGAGCTGCGCCTTCACCGCCTCGCCGCCCGCCGCCTCGATCTCCTCCGCGCTCGCGCCCGCTTCTTTGGCCAGTGCGGCGATAAGCGCCGCCTCGCCGATATCCCGCCCCTCGACGAATTGCGCGGCGTAGACCGCGCGGCAGAACGGGCGACCCCAGCGCGCCTCCAACCCGATGAGCGCCATCCGCGCGGCATGGAGGCCGTTTTGCGGGAAGGGCGGGCGCTGATCCTCCGGCGGGCGGCGGAATGAAAGACCGTGCTTCTCGGCCCGGCGCTCCACATCGCGCCACATATAGCGGCCCTTCGCCTCGAATATGTTGAAGGGCGAGGTGTCCCAGCCGTTCATGCGGAAGATCGGGCCCAGCAGGAACGGCGTCCACACCGTCTCGACGCCCGCCGCCTCCGCCAACGCGTCGATCCGCATCACCGAGAGGTAGGAATAGGTCGAGGCGAACTCCACCCACATCTCTAGCTTCGCCATCACCATCTCCGCAGTCGTCTTCGAGGTCGTCTTCAAGGTCGTCTTCAAGGTCGTCTTCGCCGGGTCCCTCTTCCTCGTCGCGCCGCGCCGCGGACGCGTCAACCGGCGCCAGCTGGTTCCGTTGCGTCACCGCGCGTGATCCGCAAGCGGCCGCTCGCCCAGCGCGCGAAACCGCTTGCGCCGCGGCGCCCTGTCGCGGATGCGTGACACGCAGAGGTTGAGGCGCGATGCGAACAGGAGAGCGGCGATGCTTGAGGCGGTCTCATCCCCATCCGCCGCCCAGGAGCGCGTATCGCTGCGGCCTGGGCTGGCGGTGACACGGCTTGGCTTCGGCTGCTCGCGCCTCCATCACCTGTCGCGCCGCGAGGGCGAGGCGATGATCGGCGCCGCTCTCGATCTCGGCCTTCGCTATTTCGACGCGGCGCCCGCTTATGGGCATGGGCTCGCCGAGCGCATTTTGGGCCGGCGCCTGGCCGAAGCCGGCGCGGCGGATGTCGTGGTCGCCACGAAATGGGGCTTGCCCACCGCAGCCGCGTGGGTCGATCTCGCGCCGACGCCGATGATGCGGCCGGCGGCGCTCAGCGCGATCGCGTCGCGCAAAGCGCTGGGCGCGCCCGCGCCGCTGCTTCTGAGGCCGGAGGCGATGCGCGCCTCCGTTGAAGGCTCGCTCCGCCGCCTCGCCCGCCCGCGCATCGACATTCTCTGGATGCATGAGCCGGATGTGGCGCGGCTGCCCGATCCCGACGGTCTGATGCGCGCCTTCGAGCGTCTGATCGCAGCGGGCGATGTGGGCTGGATCGGCGTCGCGGGCTTCGCTGAGGCGAGCTATCCGGTGCTTGAAGCGCTCAGCGCGGCGGATCCGCTTTTGCAATGCGATGAGGCGAGCTGGCGCCCCGAGCGCCCGCCCGAAGTCGCCTTCGGCGCGCTCTCCCAAGGGCCGCAGAGCTGGAAGGCGAGCGGGATCGACGCTGAGACCGCCGCGGCGCGGCTGCGCGCGGCGGCGGCGCGGCGGCCAGACGGCGCGCTGCTCGTCTCCACCACCAAGCCCGCGCATCTTCAGGCGCTGGTCGCGGCGCTCTGAGCGGCCATGCGGGATGCGGCGCGCCGATGCTGAAGGATCTGAACCACCATCGCGGCGCGCCTGCGCAGCGCGCCGCCG
>JBCBCG010000254.1:0-4410 GCA_038530925.1 Pseudomonadota bacterium | reverse complement strand
CGAGCGCGCGCCGCCGTCGGCGCGATCACCGCCGGCGTCGCGGCGACCAACGCCATTCCAAGCGCGGTCCGTCTGGTGACGTCTCCCATCGTCTTCTCCCTAAGTCTTTTTATTTTGGATGTTTTGGTTGGGCGCCGCGGCGCCGAGACTTCATCTGCCCCGAACTCAGCCAGAGAACGGGCCGAACCTCAAGGACTTGACCGCCGCAAAAGAGCCTGAGCCGCGCGCGCCTTCCAGATCGGCGATCTCGACGCGGCGGCGAGGCGCGTCGCTGCGAGACGGGCGCAAGGACTTGGAGGCGATCGCGAGATCGGGCATGTGTTCGCCAAGCGGATCTCAAGCGGATCAAAGGCGCCGACGCGCCGCGGGGCGGGGGCGGAACGATGGCAGGCGATGAAGACGGGAAGACCGAAAGCGCGGCGCGCGCGGCCGATGCGGCGACGCGCTCCGCGGCGAAGCGGCGGCGGCCTCTGATCCTGCGAGCGCTGCGCGCGCTGCTGCTGCTGGCCGTAGTGGGCTTCATCGCGGTTTTCGCGCTGGTGCGCGGATCAGCCTATTATTTCACCAGCCAAGCGCCCGACGCGATCGCGGCGGACAGCGCGGATGTGATCATCGTGCTCAGCGCCGGGCTCGGCCGCGACGGCGTCGGCCTCGATCCGTTCACGCAGGCGCGCCTTGAGCGCGGCATCGGCCTGTGGCGCGACGGCGCGGCGCCTTTGTTGTTGATGTCCGGCGGCGTGGATCTGACGACCGGGCTGCATCTCTCGGAGAATATGAAGCTCGCCGCGATGGAGCTGGGGGTGAGCCGCCGCGCCATCCTGGTCGAGGGCCGCTCGATCTCCACTTTTGAGAATGCGCGCTTCACGCTGGATGTGGCGCAGCAAGAAGGATGGCGCCGGGCGATCATCGTTACGGATGATTTTCACATGCTCCGCGCGTGGACTCTGTTCGAGTTTTGGCGCGGCGAGGCCGATCTGGAGATCATCGCGCTCGCCGCGGCGCGAGGGCGACGCGATGTGGGCTTTGCGCGCGGCGCGATGGTGCTGCTGCGCGAGACGCTGGCCTACCCGTTCAACGTGGTGAAGATCATCGGTCAGCTCGGCCTCGAAGCCCTCGGCCGGGGCGAAGAACGCACAATCCGCTAGGGACGCGCTTTTCGACGTCGCGCGCTTTTCTACGTCTGATGAAGGACATCGCTTCCGCGAGCGCTAAGATTGATCGCTGTGAGGCGACGATCGCGCCGCTCGGGCGCGGCCGCTCTCTCCGCGCGCCAAGGGTTGGATTATCTTGATAGGATCATCATGACGCTGCTCTTGCTCGGGATCGCGCTCTTCATGGCGCCGCATCTCTTGTCTCTCGCCAAACCAGCGCGCGCCGCAGTGGCCGGCGCGATCGGAGCGCTGCCGCTGAAAGGCGCGCACGCCCTGATCTCGATCCTCGGCGTGGTGCTGATCGTCCACGGCTATCAGGCGGCGGAGATCATCCCGCTCTACGACCCGTTGCCAAACCGCGCCGTGCCCCATGCGCTGATGCCCTTCGCCTTCATCATGCTGGCCGGCGCGCATATGAAATCGAATCTCAAGCGCTATGTCCGCCATCCGATGGCGATCGGCGTGATGTTGTGGGCGATCAGTCATCTCGCCGTGCGCGGCGATCTCGCCTCCGTGCTGCTGTTCGGCGCCTTCGGCCTTTACGCTCTCGCGGATTTCATCATCAGCAGACCCGCTGCGCCGCCTGTGCTGCAGCCGCGCGCAAAGGATGCGATCTTGGTGATCGCCGGCCTGATCGCTTACGCGGCGGTGATGTGGGCGCATGGCGCGGTGTTCGGCGTCTATGTGGTGGGCTGAGGCGGTCATGGGCTGAGGCGGCGCAACCGAGGCGCGCATGGCGCGGGCGCCGATCGCTTAGCGCCCATTGACGCCGGCATGCGAAACGGGCTTTAGCTGCGCCCGCCTCCCGACGCGGCGACTCGCCGCGAGGATCGAACCAGCCGCCGCTCAAGCCCGGCGGCGCGCTCGGCGCGCGATGCGCCGCACGAGACCGCAGGCCTGAAACCGGCCGCGACCCTGAGCTTCAAGCCCGCCCCAGGCCGGCTTCGTCAGATCAGCCTCGAACAATCCGCCTCGAACAATCTGCAAGGACATCCTCCATGATCTCGAGCACCGCTGAAGCGGCTCACGAGCCGCGCGCAGACGCGTTATTGGACCGCTTCACCCGTGTGCGCCGCGCGAGCCTCGAGCTCGCCGCCGGTTTGTCGGACGCGGACGCGACCGTTCAATCGATGCCCGACGCCAGCCCGATCAAATGGCATCTCGCGCACACGACGTGGTTCTTTGAGGAGTTCGCGCTGGCGCCGCGCCTCGGCGCGGCCGCGCGGTTCGACGCGCAGTTCGCGTATCTGTTCAACTCCTATTACGAGTCCGTCGGCCCGCGCCATGCGCGGCCGAAGCGCGGCATGATCACCCGCCCGTCTTTGGAGGAGGTCCTCGCCTACCGCGCGCATGTCGACGCGGCGGTGGAGGCTCTGTTGCGCGGCGGCGCTGCGGATCTAAGCGTCGTCATGGCGCTCGGCTTCGCCCATGAGGAGCAGCATCAAGAGCTGATGCGCACGGATCTGCTGCACCTCTTCGCGCAAAACCCGCTCGGCCCGGCCTACCGCCCGCCCGAACCCTTGGCCGCGGACATGGCGGCCCCCAGCGCGCTTGGCTGGGCGCCGCACCCTGGCGGCCTGGTGGCGATCGGCGCACCGGATGAGGGTTTCAGCTTCGATTGCGAGCATCAGAGACATGACGTGATGCTGCGGCCCTTCGCGTTGGCCGACCGCTGCGTGACCAACGCCGAATGGATGAGCTTCATCGCCGAAGGCGGCTACGCGGAACCGCGGTTCTGGCTTTCCGACGGGTTCGCCGCCGCCCAAGCCGAGGGCTGGGAGGCGCCGCTCTATTGGCGCCGCGGCGAGGATACGGGCGAGAACCAAGGCTGGTGGAGCATGACGCTGCGCGGGCTTCAGCCTGTCGATCCGCGCGCGCCGGTCGCCCATGTCAGCTTTTTCGAAGCGGACGCCTATGCGCGCTGGGCCGGCGCGCGCCTTCCGACCGAGTTCGAATGGGAGGCCGCGGCGGCCGCTGCGCCGATCTCCGGCAATCTCGCGCCGTCGGGCCGGTTGCGCCCGGCGCCGCAGCGGCCGCGGGAGGGAGAGATCGCCGGGCTCTATGGCGATGTCTGGGAATGGACCGCAAGCGCGTTCCTGCCCTATCCAGGATACGCGCCGCCTTCCGGCGCGATCGGCGAGTACAACGGCAAGTTCATGAGCGGGCAAATGGTGCTGCGCGGCGGCTCCTGCCTGACGCCGGGCGATCATATCCGGCCGAGCTATCGCAATTTCTTTTATCCGGACAAACGCTGGCAGATGTCGGGCGTGCGCTTAGCGCGTGACCTGGGCGCGGGAGAGGCCTCGTGAGCGCGGCGGCGGCTCCGCAAAACGCGGCGGCGACCGCCGAGGTGCAAGCCTTCGCCGAGGACCTGCTCGCCGGTCTCAGCGAAGATCAAAAGCGGATCCCCTGCCGCTGGCTCTATGACGCGCGCGGCTCGGAATTGTTTGAAGCGATCACAGAAACGGCCGAATACTATCCAACGCGCACGGAAACCGCGATTTTGCGTGACGCCGCTCCGAAGTTGGCGCGCGCAATCGGCGCCGGGGCGGCGCTGGTCGAATACGGCTCCGGCGCGTCGTTGAAGACGCGGCTCCTGCTCGACGCGCTCGAGGCGCCGCGGGTCTACGCGCCGATCGACGTCTCGGCGGCGTTCATGCAAGCGAATGCGGCCTCGCTGGGCGAAGCCTATCCCGGGCTCGCCGTGCGTCCGATCGTCGGCGATTTTCTGGAGCCGCTGCGCTTGCCGCCGGAAGCGGCGGCGCCGCCCGTCATCGGCTTTTTTCCAGGCTCCACCATCGGCAATCTGGATGATGAAGAGATCCATCGCTTCCTCATGCGCGCGCGCCGCGGGCTCGGCGACGGCGCTTGGTTCGTTCTGGGCGCGGATCTGGCCAAGGCCGAAGAGGTTCTGCTGCCGGCCTATGACGACGCCGCCGGCGTCACAGCCGCGTTCAATCTGAATCTGCTGGCGCGCGCGAACCGAGAGATCGGCGCGAATTTCGATCTCGGCGCCTTTGCGCATGAAGCGCGCTGGAACGCCGAGCGTTCGCGGATCGAAATGCATCTGGTCAGTCAGAGGGCGCAGAGCGTCGAGATCCAAGGCGAGCGCGTCGCCTTCGCGGCGGGCGAGAGCATTCACACGGAGAACTCTCGCAAATTCAGCATCCCGGCGCTCATCCCGCAGCTCGAAGCGGCGGGATGGCGCCTGGAGGAGACGCATCAAGACGAGCGCGGCTACTTCGCCGTGATGGCGCTG
>JBCBCG010000253.1:0-4440 GCA_038530925.1 Pseudomonadota bacterium | reverse complement strand
GGGGCGGAGAAGCTCTCCAGCGCCAGCTCACCACGCAGGCGCGCGCTCAGATGCGCGCCGACGAGCGCTCCGGCGACGACGCCGACGCCGAAGCTCGGCTCGAGCGCGGTCGAGGCCATGAAGTAGAACAGCGCATCAGCGCCGCCGGAGGTGAAGGCGAGGCTGTCGGCCGGGCGCGGGTCGAACTCGTCGAACAGCACGAAGCCGGTCGCCGCCCAGCCGGCGACGATGGCGAGGCCGATCACCGCGCCCAGCGCGATGTCCTGAAGTCGCGCGCCGCTTCGCGCGACGATCACCGCGAGGCCGATCGCGATCGCGCCGGCGAACCACAGAGCGTAGGCGCCAAGGCCAAAGAGCGCCGGCAGGCCGCCCCCTGCTTCAACCGCGCCGGCTTCGCGCAGCCAGGCCGCCGACGGCGCGAACACGCCCCGGAGCGTCGCATAGGCGAAGGCGGCGAACACCAGCAGCACGATCAGAGCGCGGAGATTGCCGCTGGCGCCGAGAACCACCAGCCGAGAGGCGCAGCCGC
This sequence comes from Pseudomonadota bacterium, assembly GCA_038530925.1. Taxonomy (GTDB): domain Bacteria; phylum Pseudomonadota; class Alphaproteobacteria; order Rhodobacterales; family Rhodobacteraceae; genus JALEGB01. Next base: position 3,911 of record JBCBCG010000253.1, on the reverse strand, counting down.
GGGTCAGCACCATGCCGACGCCGAACATCAAGCCGCCGATCAGGATCGCGCCAAGCGGCAGGCTCGCCGCCGTGAAGCGCGTCTCGTCAAAGGCGACATAGCCGCCGGCGCTCAGAAGCTGCGCGCCGATGATCGCCGACAGAAGCGCCGCCGCCCAGACGCCGCCGGCGCTCGCCCGCTCCTCCGGCGCGCCTGCGACAGCGCGGCGAAGGCAAAAGCGCGAGATCTGCGCCGCGACGCCGAACACCAGCCCCAGCGCGGCGCCTGCGATGAGCAGCAGCGTCGGCAGCAGATAATCCTCGAGACCCCAAGCTTCAATCATGTCGTCGATCCTTCACGCGGTCCGGATTTCACACCGTCCATTCACGCGACAGCTCGTATTTCACGGCCAGAATGTCAACGAAATTAAAACAACATGCGCAATCGTAAATATTGCGGAACGCGCAACCTTGCGAAAGGCGCTCGCCTTTCCCGCGCCGCCGCGCCATAGCGGTTGGACAGTCCGACGCGGCGGAGGAAGGCGAAGAGGCGAGACCCGCGCCTTGGCGCCGCCGCCTGATCGGCAGTCACGAGAGGGCGCGCGCGATGTCGATCCGCAGCGACGCCGGCGCCGAAGCGCTCGCGCCGCCGCACCGGGAAAGCTTGTTGATGGTGATGGCGCTCGCCATGCCGCTCGCGTTCTCGGTGTGGATGGCGATGCTGAACAATTTCACCGAGAACGTGATCGGCTTCGACGGCGCCGATATCGGCGCGATCCAGGCGATCCGGGAGATCCCTGGCTTTCTCGCGTTCCTCGTCGTCTACCTGATCCTCGTGATCCGCGAGCAGCGCCTCGCGCTGGTCTCGCTGTTTCTGCTCGGTCTCGGCGTCGCCATGACCGGCTATCTGCCGTTCTTCTGGGGCGTCGCGCTGACCACGATCATCAGCTCGATCGGATTTCATTATTTCGAGACCACCAACCAGTCGCTGCAGCTGCAATGGCTGCCGAAGGATCGCGCGCCGATCGTGATGGGACGGCTCGCCGGCATCGGCTCGTCCACGGCGTTTCTGGCGTTTGGCGCGATTTTTCTGGTCTCAAATCCGTGGACGCAAAACGCGCTCGGGCTGACGGCGCCGCCTTACGAGACGCTCTATCTCGCCGGCGGGCTCGCCACCATGGCGCTGGCCGTCTACGCCTGGACCGCGTTTCCGCAGTTTGAGAGCGAGGCTGAGCAGAAGAAGAGCATCGTTCTGAAGCGGCGCTATTGGCTCTATTACGCCTTCGTGTTTCTCGGCGGCGCGCGGCGACAGATCTTCGTGGTGTTCGCCGCCTTCATGATGGTCGAGGCTTTCGATTACAGCCTGAGCGATTTCGCGCTGCTGCTGATCGTCAATCATGCGGTCAACACGGTGTTCGCGCCCTTCATGGGCCGGATGACGGCGCGGTTCGGCGAGCGCGCGATCTTGACGATCGAATATGTCGGCCTGATCGGCGTCTTCGCCGCTTACATGGTGGTGACCGATCCGCTGGCGGCGGCGGCGCTCTACATCATCAATCATCTGTTTTTCGGGCTCTATTTCGCGCAGCGGACCTATTTTCAGAAGATCGCCGATCCCGAGGACATGGCGCCGACCGCGAGTGTCGCTTTTACGATCAACCATATCGCCGCGGTGGCGCTGCCTTTGCCGCTGGGGCTGCTTTATCTCGTCGCGCCGAGCGCGGTGTTTGGGCTTGGCGTCGGGCTCGCCTTCCTATCCCTGATCTGCGCGCGCTTGGTGCCGCGTTGGCCTGAAAAGGGACGCGAGACGCTGTGGCCTGGCGCGCCGCGCGGCGCGGCTCTCTGACGACAGTGCGTTTCGTCGATCGGCCGCGGCGCGGCGCTGGTCTTCACGCGGCGATTTTTCGACTTACTGTCGCATGAGCGAAGAGAGCGCGCGCCGACCTGGAGCAAGGCGGCGCGTTTGGCGAAACGGAAGAGGCGCATGGCGAAGATCACGTATATCGAGTTTGGCGGCGAGTCCCACGAGATTGACGTGGCGGACGGGCTGACGGTGATGGAGGGCGCGCGCGACAATTCGATCCCTGGGATCGACGCTGATTGCGGCGGCGCCTGCGCCTGCTCGACCTGCCATGTCTATGTCGACCCGAGCTGGGTCGATCGCTTGCCGAAGGTCGAGGCGATGGAGGAGGACATGCTCGACTTCGCCCATGAACGCAAAGAGAACTCGCGTCTTTCCTGCCAGCTTCGGGTCGGGCCGGAGCTGGAGGGGCTGATCGTGCGGATGCCGGAGAAGCAGGTCTGACGCTCCGGAACCGTTTGCGCCCCAGCGCGGAGCGGCTTGACCGCGCTCAATAAAAAAAGCCGGCCCCGTTGGGCCGGCAGGTGGTGAGCGAGGGATGCGTTCAACGCGTGTCCAAAGGGACCGTGGTTCGTTTCACGCAAAGCGATATTTAATCAAAACCTTCGGCGAAACAAGGTTGACAATGCGCCCTGACCAAGGCGCGGGCGACATTCAGGGTTAAGGGCGGGCTCATGTCACGAGGACGAACCTCTCCGCATCGCCGTGGCGCCCCGCATGCGGGCGCCGCCGGGACGTGGATCAAATGGTTGGCGAGCGCGGCGACGGGCGTCGCGTTTGGCGCAGCGGCCGCAGCCGCGCCTGATTCGGCGGCGGCGCAGAGCGCGGCGTCGCCCGCCGGCGGACGGCTGGCGCTGGTGCTCTCCGGCGGCGGCGCGGCGGGCGCGGCCCATGTGGGCGTGCTCCGCGCTTTGGAGGAGGCGGGGCTTCGGCCCGATTGCGTGGCCGGCACCTCCATGGGCTCCATCGTCGGCGGCCTCTACGCCATGGGCATGACGCCCGATCAGCTCGAAGTCGCGGTCGAGGAGACGGACTGGCTCGCCATTCTCGACGACCAGCCCGAGCGCGCGGAGACGCATCCGCTGCGTCGGCGCAGCCGGCTCGATCCGACCGTCGTGCTCGGCCGATTGCCGCTGCGCGCGGGCGGCGATAACGGCGGCGTCACCTGGGATGGCGGGCTGGTCGACGCGTCGAAACTGCAGCTGCAGCTGCGCGCGCTCGCGCTTCCCGCCAGCGGCGTCACGGATTTCGACGATCTAGACATCCCCTTCCGCGCCGTGGCGACGGATTTGGCCAAAGGCACGTCCGTCGTTCTCGGCGAAGGCGATCTGGCCACCGCGATGCGCGCCAGCATGTCCATTCCAGGCCTCTTCGCGCCGGTCGAGATCGACGGCCGCGTCTTGGTGGATGGCGGCGTCGACAACAATCTGCCCATCGACGTCGCCCACGCGCTGTGCGCGGACCAGCCCGGCGACGCGATCATCGCTGTCTACATTCCCTCGGCGGAGCCCGACCTCAATTCGCTCGGCACGCTGACTGGCGCGCTCGGCCAGACCATGTCGCTCTTCATCGCGCGCAGCTCGCAAGAGCAGCTGGAGCGGTGGCGCGGACAATACGAGCTGATCGTGCCGCCGGTAGAGGATGTCGGCATGCTCGACTTCGACCGCGCGCGCGAGGCGATGGATCTCGGCTATCAGGCCGCCAAGGCGAGCACGCCGCAAATCGCGGCCAGCCTGTTCGCCGCCGGCGCGCCGGCGGCGGCGCTCGCTCCGCGCGTTCCGACCGATGCGCCGGACGAGATCGAGGTGGCCTCTCTGGTGATCGAGAACTCGAGCTTCTACCGCGACGAGGTGATCGAAGCCTATCTTGAGATCGAGCCGCCGATGATGATCAGCATCGCCGAGCTTAATCGCCGGCTGCAGCGGATCGCGGCGCTGAAGGTGTTCGATCAAGTCACCTATCGCATCGCGCCGGCGCCGGCGCCGGCGCCGGCGGGGGGGGAGGGCCGGGCTGTGATCGGGGATGGGCGCGCCGCGGGGCATGTGGGGCGGCGCGCCCGCGGCGGGGTGGGG
>JBCBCG010000252.1:0-4659 GCA_038530925.1 Pseudomonadota bacterium | reverse complement strand
TGTTCCAGCTCTATGTGGAGAGCCAACTCGTCCCGACCCTGGCCGAAGGCGACATCGTCATCCTCGACAATCTCGGCGCCGCTCAGGCGATACTCTCGGCGCAGATGGCATGCGACCGAGCGCCAATGCTCCGCATGCCCGTTGCCGGAGGAAGCCGGCGCGCTGGAACGATTGCAGAGCGCGGAGCGCCCGCCTTCGCGGAAGCGCTTGAGCCACTTGAAGACGGTGCGCGTCGAGACCCCGAGTTCCTCGGCGATCTGCTCGACCGAGCGCCCGGCCGCACGCCGCGCGACCATCAACTCTCGACTATAAACCGTGGTCCGAGCATTCTGATGTGGGTTGTTCATCCTTGCCTGCGGTCGCTGTTGGTTTGGCGATCACAGCTTTCCCCGCTCAGCTCAGGTGAACAACCTGTCGAGAATCCACACCTAGGGCGCGATCCGCTCGCCGAAAGGCCGTGTCCTTACGGCTCGCCGCTTTTGTCGAGCCGGCCGCCAAACCGATCGCCGCGTCGAAGCTCGACGCAGCGCGCAAACGATCGCGTCACAGCGCGAGCTCGCACCAAACCGGCGCATGATCGGACGGTTTCTCCCCGCCGCGCACCGCTTTGTCGACGCCGGCGGCGCGCAGCTGATCGGCGGCTTGCGGCGTGAGCAGCAGATGATCGATGGCGATGCCGTCGTTCTTGCGCCAAGCGCCCGCTTGATAATCCCAAAAGCTGTAGCGCTCTCCGGTCGGCTGATGCGCGCGGACCGCGTCGGTGAAACCGAGATTGAGGAGCCGGCGAAAGGCCGCCCGGCTCTCGGGCCGGAACAGCGCGTCGTCGCGCCAATCCGCAGGCCGCGCCACATCTTCGGCTTGCGGGATCACATTATAGTCGCCCGCCATCACCGCCGGCTCCTCGCTGGCCAAGAGCGCCGCCGCGCGCGCCTCCAGCCGCTCCATCCAGCGGAGCTTGTAGAGATACTTCTCGCTAAACCCGCTCGTCGCCTTCGCCGGAGCGCCCACCGGATTGCCGTTCGGCAAATAGAGCCCGCAGACCCGGATCGCGGCGCCTTGGCCGGAGATCGTCGCCTCGATCCAGCGCGCTTGCTCGTCGCTCTCATCGCCGGGCAGACCGCGCGAGACATCCTCGAGCGGCGCTTTGGAGAGGATGGCGACGCCGTTGAAGCCCTTCTGACCATGCGTGGCGACATGATAGCCGAGCGCTTCGATCCGTTCGCTCGGGAAATCCGCGTCGACGGATTTGATCTCCTGGAGCAGGGCGACATCCGGCGCCGACCGCTCCAGCCATTCGAGCAAGGCGGGCAAGCGCGCCTTGATCCCGTTGATGTTGAAACTTGCGATCTTCATGCGCGCGAGGCTTAACGCCTCACATCGCGCGAAGCGACCGCAAAGGCCGCAGGCGCGGGCGGCGACGCGCGCTCACCGGCCTGGCCGCAGGTAGATCTCACGCCCCTCCGGCCAAGAGAGATCATAGCCGAAAGCGATCTCGCGCGCCTCGCCCGGGTCAAGCTCGAAGGTCCAGGCCATCACCCCGCGCGCGCCTTCGACATTCCGCTCGCTCGGCGCAGGGCCCTGATAAGTCACCTCGATCTCTTCGGTTTCAGAATACGGCGCCGCGTCCAGCAGCGTGACGCGCCGCGGCGTCTCGCCGGTGTTCTCAGCGCGAAGGGCGAAGCGAGATCGCCGGCGGTTCGAGCTGCTGAAGAGCCCTCCCGCCTCGCCGGTGGTTTGCGTGCGCACGACATGGGAGACGGTCACATCGTCGAGCCGGCCGAAGGGCACCGCGCTCTCGCTGTTCGGCGCGACATAGGCGAGGTCGAACTGGCCGTGGAAGACGCCGTCGCGGAAAATCGAGGCGCGGCCCGGCAACAGGGGCGCGGGTCCGTTCTGACGCATCGCGTAGAGATAGGCCGTCTCATCGCGCGAGGGCGCGGCGCGGGCGGCCAGATCCACTTCGCCGCTCTCCACGCCGATCAGCACCTGGCGCGGCTCGCCATCGCCGGGAATGGTGACGGGATCGGGGATCTCATAAACGACGCCGGCGCCGGAATAGGCGGCCAGGGCGCTCGTCGTCGCCGCGGGCGCGCGCCGCTCCGCAACGACTTGCGCCTCCATCGGCGCCGCCGGCGCAGGCGCGGCACGGTTGAACGCGCTGCGCAAATCCGCCTCGGCCTCCGCCTCATCCGGCGACAGCAACCCGTCCATCGACTGGACGCGGCTCGGCGACGCGTCGGGCGCCAGCACCACTTGCTGCGCCTGCGGAGCCTGCGCCGCGACGCGGCCGGACGGGCGCGCTGTGGAAAGCGAAAGGCGCGCCTTGGTCCAATCCTCGCCCGTGTTCTGGGTCACCGCGGCGAGGCGATAGAGGTCGAGCGCGCCTTTGAGCCCGGCGCCCCGGTCGCGGGCGGTGTCGAGCTTCAGGTCGTAAAGCGGCGCCCAGCGCGCGCCCGCGGCGAGGTATTCGATGTCGAGCGCGCCCTCGGCGACGCCTTCGGGGGCGTTGATCGACACTGTAAGGACATTGCGCGCCGGCGGCGGCGGACCGACTTGATCCAGCGCGTCGCGCAGCGCGTCGAGCGCGTCGCGCTCCGCGGCCTCGGCGCGCTGCCCCGCGCGCAGAGCCGAGCGCGCCGCATCGGATTCCGCGCCAATCAGCGCCCACGCTTCGGTCCATCGCTCGGTCGCCCCAAAGAGGCCGCCCGGCCCGCCCCTCTCGGACTGCGCCTCGTTCGGCTCCGCGGCGAAGATCGGACCGCCGACGGTCGCCTTACGGAAGGCCTGCATATAGTCGAGACGCGCCCTCGCCTCGGCCACGGCGTCGGACGCCGCGCGCAGCGCCCATTCCTGGGCCTCGATACGATCGAGCAGCGCTTGGCGCTCCGGCTCCGAGAGCGGCTCGACCCGCGGCCGCACGCGCCGATAGGCGATCCCAAGGATCTCGAACCCGGCGCCCTGCGCCTCGCCCGAAACGCGGAGGCTCGCCTCGTCCAGCCCGCTCGGCAGATCGGCGACGACAAGCTCATGTCGGCCCACGGGCGCGGTGAAACGCGCCGCGCGCGTCACTCGCGCGCCGCTCGGATAGACCAAAGCGGCGGCGACGGTGGAGCTGGTCTCGATCTCAGCGGCGCGCCCTGGCGCCGGCGCGGAGAGCGCGAGCGCGGCCGTCAAGGCGAGAGTGAGCGCGCCCTTGGCGGCGCCGAACGCGCGATCATGCGGATGCATCGGAAGCGGCTCCTACGGATGAGCCGCGCGGCGGCGCGGCGCGGGATATGCTGGGGCGTCAAGTGCGAGTCTCCGCCAGATCAGGGCCTTTTCAGGGCCAAGACACAGCCGAGCGCGCGCTGCGCAGCGCTCTCTCGCCAAGCGGCGTGGGCGGCGTTAGAGAAGCGCCGAAAACAATTGGGGGGAGATCCATGACCTATTGCCTCGCGCTCAATCTCGACCAAGGGCTGATCCTGCTCGCCGACAGCCGCACCAACGCCGGCGTCGACGACATCTCCGTATTCGGCAAGCTCTTCACCTGGTCGCTGCCCGGAGCGGCGGATTCGGGCGGGCCGGAGGCGCGCACGCTGGGGCTGATGACGGCGGGCAGTCTGTCGATCACGCAGGAGATCGTCGCGTTGACGGAGGAGGAGATCGATACCGCCGCCGACGGGGTCGAGACCATCGCCACCGCGCCCAGCATGTTCCGCGTCGCCGAAGCCTTCGGCGCCAAGATGCGCGATGTGCAGAACCGCCGCGGGCCGCAGCTGGCCGCCGCGGGCGTCTCTTCCGCCGCCTCGATGATCGTGGCCGGCAAGATCGGCGCGGGCCCAGGCGAGATTTTCCTGATCTATCAAGCGGGCAATTTCATTGAAGCCACGCGGGACACGCCGTTTCTGCAGATCGGCGAGACCAAATACGGCAAAGTCATCCTCGACCGCGTTCTGACGGCGGAGACGCCGCTGTCGGACGGCGTGAAGGCCGCGCTGCTCTCCATGGACGGCACGGTGCGCTCCAATCTCTCCGTCGGCGCGCCCTTCGATCTCGCCGTCTCCGCCACCGGCGCGCATGGTTGGCTGCGCCGCCGGATCGAGGCGGATGATCCGGTCTATAAGCAGCTCTCCGACCAATGGTCGGACCAACTTCGCGCCGGCTTCATGGCGCTGCCGGAGCTGCCTTTGACGGATTGAGCGCGGGGACGCGTCATCTCATGAATGTCCGCCGCCGCGCAGGCTCCTAATTCAAATCCAGCGCATGGGCTTTCAGATCGTCCAACTCGCAGAATTCGAGCGCGGCTTGGTGTGTGCAGGTGAGCCGAACCTTGGGCGCGGCGCCGGCTTCGCGGGCTTCCTCCCAGCGCGCGGCGCAGAGGCACCAACGGTCGCCGGGTTTAAGGCCGGGAAACTGAAACTCCGGCCGCGGCGTCGAGAGATCGTTCCCGCGCTGCTTGGAGAACGCCAAGAACGCCGCCGTCATCTCCGCGCAAACCGTGTGGCTGCCCGTATCCATCGGCCCGGTGGAGCAGCAGCCGTCGCGGAAAAAGCCGGTGAGCGGATCGCGGCCGCATTCGCCAAGCTCGCCGCCCAAAACATTCACATCCCAAATCCCTCCCCGGTTTCGCCGTCTCCGCGTCTCCGGCGCGCGCCGCTGAAATCGGCGTCCCGCGCCGGC
>JBCBCG010000251.1:0-4692 GCA_038530925.1 Pseudomonadota bacterium | reverse complement strand
TCGCGCTTGTCTACCCGATCCGCATGCGCTGCACAGAGCGCCGCCGCTCCGCCCCTGCGTTTGTCGGATTGCGCACCGGATCTTGTCGCAATCGCGCCGCTCGGCCCTGGAGCCAAAACAATACTTTAACCATATATCTTATTGTTTTTATTCATAAAAAATAAATTAACGCTGTTTGGCCCGAAGTTTGTTTCCCGTCGTGAGCGTCCTTCTAGAGCACAGCGAGGCCGAACATGTCCTTCGACGTTCCGCAGGTTTTCAAACGCCACGTCTTTTTCTGCATGCAGCAGCGGCCCGAGGGCCATCCGCGCGGCAGTTGCAGCGGCCAAGGCGCCGCGCCGCTTTGGGAGTATCTCTCCGCCAAGCTCGAAGTGCTGCGGAAAGTCGAAATCGGGCGCACGGCGACAGGTTGTTTTGGTTTCTGCCAGGCCGGGCCGGTGATGGTGGTCTATCCGGAAGGCGTCTGGTACACGCCGCGCTCCTCCGAGGATATCGACGAGATCATCGAGACCCATCTTGTCGGCGGCGCGCTGGTGGAGCGCCTCGCCATCGTGCCGCGCCCCTAAAACATCGCCTCACCGATCCCGCGGGCAACCTTCGGACGGGATCGCCGCGGCGGGATCGAGGCCGAGCCAAGCCTCGATCAAAGCGGGCTCGAAGCCGACCTCGCGCCGGTCGCCAGATTGGAGTAGCGGCCGGCGGATCAAGAGAGGATCGGCCAGCATCAAGGCGAGCGCCGCTTCCTCGCCGAGACGCTCCGGCGCGATCTCGCCGGATTTCACGCGCGGCGCCGAGCGATTGAACCAATCAGCGACCGGCCGAGCGCCGAAAAAGCTCTTGAGACGCGCGGCGGTCCAAGGCTCGGACAGAAGATCATGTTCGTTCACCTCGTGCCCCGCGCGTCTGAGCGCCTGCTTTTGCCGCGCGGCGCCGAGGCATCCGGGCTTTTCATAGAACGCAACCTTCGCCATGCGGGCGTCTCCTTCGAAAAAAGGCGGCGCGCCGCCGCTCATTGTAAGCGAGCCGGGCTCAAAGGCCTTCGCTCGCGCCGCCTTTCGTCACCCAGAGCGGATGGCCGATCGCTCTTTGTCCTTAAGCGCCGCAGAGCCGCTCGGCCTTGCGATGGGTCACATTCGCGGCGCGGAAGACAGCGTGCATCTCCTCGATGGACATCCCGACGTTATATCCGGTTTTCCGGCGGTCTCGATCCAGACCGCCTGCGAAATGAACGCCCGCGCGTTCGCCGCAGGCGTTCGAGACCGCCGAGCCGCCGCCGCCTTTTGTCGCCACGGTATCCTGCAAATCCGTCCGGTTGGTCTTTCGCTTCACCCGCACATTATTGACCGGGCCGTCATTGATGGGGCCGTCGACCAGAACCGCAGCCGGCGCTTCAGCCGCGCCGAGGGAGCGCCCTTGGCTCAGAGCCGCCGACATTTCGTCTCTCCGGCTGTCGGAGCGGAACGCGATGTCGGGAAAACCGCCGAGAACGATACGCTCACCACGACGCGCCGCGCGCGATCAGCGAAACGACGTTTGATCGAAAGCAGCCCGCGCGCATGATCGCGGCGTCGATCCGCGCCTCGATGTCGCGCCGGGGGTTCGCCAAAGGTTCGAGCGCCACAGCGCCGATGGTCTCGTTCACCGCGCGCCAGACGCCGCGCAGGCTAGCGGCGGCTTCGGCGCTATAGGCGTTGGTCAACACCAAATCCGGCGCGATGAAAGAGCCTTTTCCCACTTGAAACGCCTTCCCGTCGGCCGCCCGCGCAAAGGCGATCAGAACCGCGGCCTTTCGAACGGTGGCGAAGAACACGGCGGCGAAGAACGATGAGCCGATCGCATCGGAGGATGCGCCAGCGGCGCCGGTCGCGCCGATCAGGCCGGCCACATATCCGTTCCAGTCGGCGAGCGTGGTCGGCGTGCGACCGACCGCGTCTTCAAGCGTCGCGGGCTCCTGCTCATAGCGCAGCGCATCAGCGCGCAAGTGCGCGGCCAACGACGCCGCCTCGAGCCCCTCGAGGATCGCGTCTCCTCCGCTTCAAGCGCTGTCTCATAGGCGCCGAACGCCGCCGCATGCGCGGTAGCGCGGCGCGCTCGGCGCTGCGTTTGCAGCGCGCGACGCCCGTCCCAAGACCGCGGCGTCTGCGCCCATTGAGCGCCAAGAGCGTCCGGCGCCTCCGATGCGAGCGCGTTGATGCGCGCGGCCGCCGCCTGAGCTAACGCCTGGCGCGCTTCGCGCTCGCCTTGGGCGCCGGCGATCGAGACCCGACCTGCGGACCGTCCCCACGGAAATTCGCCGTTTTGGTAAGCGGTGTCCGGAGAGCCTGGGTAGCCACGCCCGATCAGGACGCTCGGCGGCGTCGGCGCATTGTCGAAAGCCACCACGATCGTATCGCGACGATCATAAATGAAGCGATCGGTTGAGATCTCAGGCGCGCCAGACTGTCCGCCCGCAGGGCCAAAGCAGCCGCAAATCACCAGAGCGAAAAGCGCGGCTCGAAGCCAAACAGAGGTCACGGCGCCCCGAGCTCTGCTCCCTCCTGAATTATCTCGACATTTGGCGTAGCCGCGCCGCATCAGGCGCCTGCGCGCGGCGACAATTCGGACATTGCGGCGGCTTGTCGCCAAGAGCGCGGCCGCCGCCGCGCCCTCGCCTCTCGCGCCGCACCGCGCCGAGCATAGGCGTCTCGATCAGTTCGGCGCGGCGCGAGCCGCCTTAGCCCTCGGCCGCGTTCGCCGGCTCGGCTTGAAGCGCGGCGAAGTTCTCGGCGCCGACGCGCTTATAGAGATCGAGCTGCGTCTCGAGGAAGTCGATATGGCCTTCCTCATCTTGCAAGAGCTGCTCGAAGATGCCCATCGAGACGTAATCATCGACCTCGCGGCAAACCGCCCGCGCCTCGCTGTAGAGCGCCCGAGCGCTGTATTCGGCGGCGAGATCGGCCTCCATGATTTCCTTGACGTCCTCACCGATCTTCAGCGGATCAAGCGTTTGCAAATTTGGATGCCCTTCGAGAAAGATGATCCGCTCGATCAGCTTATCGGCATGCTCCATCTCTTCGATGGATTCCTCACGCTCTTTTTTGGCGAGTTTCTTGAGGCCCCAGTCATCAAGCAGACGGTAATGAAGCCAATACTGGCTCACCGCGGTCAACTCATGCCGCAGCGCATTATTGAGATATTCTACGACTTTTTTATTGCCCTTCATAAGATCTCTTCCTTGCTAAGAGCGTCGATCGCTGGGTCGGATCTGCCGCGTCGAGCCTGTATCGGCTCGACGCTCTGTGGTTCGGAGGTCGACGGCGCGCAGCGCTTGGCGCAATCGGCGCGGCCGCAATCGGCGCAGCAATCCTCAACGAGATCGCTGAGCGCGCTCAGACAGCCGCTGCATTGGCGCCGCAGGCCGAGGGCGCGCACCACGGTTCCCGGCGTCACGATGCGGTCCGGCTCATCGCTCAGAATGCCGCTGACCGCGCTTCGAACCTCGCGGTCGGACAAAGCGTTGCACTGGCATACGATCATGGCGTCCTCGGTTGCATCGCGTCATCATCAGCGCGCGTCATCATCAGCGCGCGTCATCATCAGCACGCGTCATCATCAGCACGCGTCATCGTCAGCGCGCGTCATCGCCAATGCGCCGCCGCCGATCCGCGGCGACGACGCGAGCAGGACGGCGCCTCAGGCCGCAGCCGGCTCGGCGGCCTTTTCCTCAAGGTATTTCAACATGTTTTGCGGCGAGGAATGCTCGTACGGATCAGTCGCGCAATTGTCCTCGCAGCCGCTCTCCTCGAACCAGGCCTCAACCAGCCCGTTGTTCACCACCGCGCCATAGCGCCAGGAGCGCATGCCGAAGCCGAGATTATCCTTGGCGACCAGCATGCCCATTTTCCGCGTGAACTCGCCCGTTCCGTCCGGGATCAGCGTCACTTTCTCAACGCCCTGGGCCTTGCCCCAGGCGTTCATCACGAAGGCGTCGTTCACGGAGAGACAGCAGATCGCATCGACGCCGAGCGCTTGGAACGCGCCGAACAGCTTCTCGAAATCAGGCAGCTGATACGTGGAGCAAGTGGGCGTGAACGCGCCAGGCAGCGAGAACAGCACGACGCGCTTGCCCTTGAAGTAGTCATCGGTGGTTTTGTCTTCCCAGCGATAGGGATTAGGGCCACCGACGGCTTCATCACGCATGCGGGTTTTGAAAGTCACTTGGGGGAGTTTCTTACCGATCATCGTCTCACCTTTGCTTTCGTCGTGACGGGGTCTTTCATGCGAAAGAGGCGCGCGCCGCCTCTTTCAAATTTCAAAGGGCGTCCTCTTCGCGCCTCAGAGGGCGAGAAGGGTCTCCGCGGCGCGGCGGCCGGCGGCGGCCGCCGCCGCCGCGGTGCGGTCGGCGCGCCGGGCGGCGTCTCCGGCGATCAGAGCCTGAGGGCGGATGATCGAGCGGCCGCCGAGCGCGCAAGGGCACCAGCCGGAGCTGTCGACCAGACCCGCCTCCCAAGCGATCGCGCCCGCGCTTTGGGCGGGAATGAAGTTCACCACATCGGCCCGGATCAGCCCGGCCTCGGTCTCGATCACACCGCTCGGCGCATCGATAGCGAGAACGCGGCCGCCCCGCCCGGCGCGCCGCCACTCGACACGCTCCGCGATCCGCGGCGCGAGCGGCGCCGCCTCGAAGGCGCGCCAGGCCGGCGAGGCGGCCTC
>JBCBCG010000250.1:0-4702 GCA_038530925.1 Pseudomonadota bacterium | reverse complement strand
GATCGCCGAAATAGGCGCCTTGACCCTCTGCGCAGCCCGCGGCGCGGCAATAATCGCTCTGTGCGGCCGAGGCGACGCCATCTGCGACGACTGAGAGATCGAGGCTGCGCGCCAGCGCGAGCACGCCTTGGATCAGCGGGCCGTCCGGCGCCGCCGCCGGATCGCTCTCGGCGCCGCTCACCAGGCTCGGATGCAGCTTCACGCGCTGCCCTGGAAAGCGGCGGAGCTGACCGAGCGCCGCAAAGCCCGCGCCGAATTGCTCGAAGCAGATCCGATAGCCGCGCTCATGCAGCGCGCCCATCGCGTCAGACGCGAGTTCAGAGGAGCGCCGCATGGCGAATTCGGCGTTCAACTCAAGCTCGAGCGCTTCGGGCCCGAGCGCATGTTCGGTGAGGATCGCTTCAAGCGAGCCGAGGAAATCCGGCGCGCCGAGGAGCGGGCCGCTCACATCCAAAGCGACGCGGCGCGCGTCGTCCTCTTGCAGCCAGGCGGCGAGATCCTGGCAGACTTGGCGCACGGACCAGGCGCCGATCTCCGCCAGCAGGCCGGCGCGCTCGGCGGCGGCGCGCAGCTCCTCGGGCCGCGCGCTGCTGAGAAGCGCGCCCTTGCAGCGCCATTGCGCCTCGAAGGCGACGACCCGCCCCGCGGCGAGATCCACGATCGGCTGATAGCGCATCACGAGAGCGTTCGCGGCCGTCGCGTCGCGCAGCGCCTCCTCCAGGCTCTCGCGGCGCTCGATTTCGCGCCGCAGCGTCGCGCCGAAGAAGGCGCAGCGCCCGCGCCCGGCGTCTTTGGCCTCGAGCAGCGCCATATCGGCGATATGCAGCATCTGCTCGGGATCGTCGCTGTCCAGCGGATAGCGGCCGATGCCGATGCTCGCGCCCATCTTCAGGGTCTTGCCTTCATACTCGAAGGGCTCGCTGAGACGCGCCACGAGCGTCTGCGCCATCGCCATCAGCGCGCCATTGTCGAAATCATCATCGCAGATCACCGCGAACTCGTCGCCGCCGAGCCGCGCCACCATATCGCTCTCGCGCACGCTGGTTTGAATGCGGCCGGCCGCCCAAACAAGCGCGTAATCGCCCGCGGCGTGCCCGACCGCGTCGTTGATCTGCTTGAAGTGATCCAAATCGATATGCAGCAGCGCGAAGGGCTGATCCTCGCCCGCGGTGAGCTGGCGCTTCCGCTCGGCGATGGCGTTGATGAAGGCTTGGCGGTTATGCAGACCCGTCAGCGCGTCTTGATGCGCCATCACGTCGAGTTCGCGCACAGCGCCTTCAAGCTCGTTGAGCTGCTCGGCGTTGCGCACCGCTTGCTCGGCGATCGGCGCGAAGGCGCGCACGGCGCTGAGATCGCCGTCGCCATAAACCGCCTCCTCGCGCCGCATGCAGATCATCATCGCGCGGCGGCTGCGCGTCGCCAGCGGCGCGAGCAACGCCGAGCCGAAGCCGAGCTCCTTGATCGGGCCCGACAGCGTCCAATGCGCGTCGTCGAGTTGGGTCAAGCTTTCCAGCCGCGCCGCGAGCCCGGTCTGCGCCGCTGGCTCGGCCGCGCCCTCGCCTTCCGCCGCGCCGTCCTCGCCATCGGGATCGGGCGGGGCGAAATCGATGCGGAAGCCCTTATGGGCGCAGGCCACGGTGGCGAGCGCGCCCGAAGGGCTTTCGACCAGGATCACCGCTTCATCGAACTCGACAAGCCGCGCCAGCGTGTTGAGAACGCCGTCGAACATCAGCGTGATGTCGTCCGCGACGCTGAGCACCTCGATGCCTTGCAGCAGCGCTTCGATCTGCTCTCGCTTGGCGCGCTCCTGCTCCTCGCGGGCGGCGCTCAGATCCCGCACCGCCAGCGCGTTGGCGCGAAAAACCTCGAGCGCGCGGGCCATCGCCCCGATCTCGTCGCGCCGCCCGCCGCCTTCGCACACGACATGCAGATCGCCTTTGGCCAGCCGCTCGACGCTGCCGGTCAGGTTGCGCAGCGGTAAAAGCAAACGGTTGCGCGCGATGAATAATCCCACGAGCCACGCGAGAAGTCCGAGCGTCAGCGCCACAGCGAGGCTGGTGGTTTGCGCCCGCGCCGACGCTTCGCTTTCAACCCGCTCCACCGAGCGCGCCACCGCCGCTTCGACGCCTTGGACCAGCTGCGCCGTCGCCTGGCGCAGCCGCTCCGCATCGCGCGAGAGCGCGATCACGGTGCCCGCCGCCGCGTCGACGCCCTCCGCGATGGCGTCGGCGCTCCGATAGCGCTCCGCCAGAAGCGCGAAGCTCGGCGCCGCGTTCGCCGCCGCGCCCATCCGCGTCAGCACCGCAGCCAGCGCGCGGCGAAAGCTCTCCGCCGCCTCCTGGCTCGGATGCTCCACCACGCGCCGCGCGGCGATGCTGAGCGCGCCGCTATTCACCGCGGCGCGGCCCAATTCGAGCTTCGCCCAATCGATGTTCTTGTCAGTTTGCGCCGCTTCGGCGAGCCCGGCCGCCGCGGGCGGCAGCAGCGCCACCGCGGCGGCGCGGAGGCGTTCGCCCGCAGCGCGCGCTTGCGCCAGCGCGGCTCTGAGCGCGCGCGCGCGCCCGGCGCTGAGGCCGCCGCCCGCCTCTCGCGCGGCGCGGATTTCGCTGAGGAGCGGCGCAACGTTCTCCGAGAGCGCCGCTTGCTCAGCCCGCGCACCAAGCGGCGTGGCGAAACGAAGCCGGCTGAGATCGCGCTCCGCCGCCGCAATCTCAACTTCCGCCGCGGCGTCTCCGAGCCGACGCGCCGCGATCTCGGCGCCGATCGCCTCCAGACGCGCCTCAACCCGCGCCAGCGCAGCGCCCATCCGCGAAAGCCGATGGAACGGCCCTTCGAACACAGCGCGGTCCGCTTGGAAATTGAGGGCGATTTCAGCGCTTTCGCGGTTCGTCTCGTGCACCAGCGCCACGATCTGCGACGCGGTTTCGGTCACGCGGGTCTTGGCGGAGTTCAAGATCGGGCGCGAACCGGCGATGGCGCGGATCCGCTCGTCGAGCAGAACCATCGCGGTCGCCGCCTCGGTCAGGCGCTCGCGCTCGTCGGGCAGCGTGATCTCGGCCGCCAGATCGAGCAGCGCGCGATGCTTGTCCGACAGAAGTTCGCGCAGCCGCGCCAGATGCGGCCCGCCGGCGCCGACATCGGCGTCATCCGCGCGCAGAAACGCGTCGGTCGCGGCTTCGACTTGGCGGAGCCCGCCGATCGCCTCGGTCGAGGCGCTGGCGCCCGCGAGGTAGCCTTTTAGATCGCGGATGGCGACTTCGCTGAGAACGCCCAAGGTCGCGAACGCGCCCAACATGAGCGCGAACACCGCGTAAAGCACTGTTTTTACGCTCGCGTTCAGCTGCCACATCGCCCGACCCACCTCCATCGAGGGTCAGAATACCGTAGCTGTCTGAACCTTATGTTAGTCCGCCGTCGCCGGCGCCTCGGCGATGCGCTCCACGTGATCGGCGAGATCCGCCGCGGCGCGCGGCCGGCCTAACGCGCCGGCGGCGGCCGCCATGGCGCTCAGCCGCTCGGCGTCGGCGATCAACGCGGCGAGCGCTGGGCCGAGCCTCTCGGCCAAAGCGCCGTCGCGCATCATCAACGCCGCGCCGCCCTCGACCAACGCCTTCGCATTCGCGGTTTGATGATCCTCCGCCGCTTGGGGATAGGGCGCGAGGATCGAGGGGCGGCCGATCGCCGTCAGCTCCGCGATGCTGGAGGCGCCGGCGCGGGAGAGCACCAGATGCGCGGCGGCGATGCGCTCGGGCATGTCGTCGAAGAACGGCGCGAGTTCAGCTGCGACGCCCAACTCGGCGTAGGCGGCGCGCGCGCGCTCAAGGTCTTCCCGCCGCACCTGCTGGGTCAGAGCGATCCGGCTCCGCAACGTCTCGGGCAACGCAGCGACGGCGCGCGGCGCGGCGTCCGCGAAGATGCGCGCGCCCTGGCTGCCGCCGAAGACCAGAAGCCGAACCGGTTCGTCGGGCGCCGGCGGCGCATAAGGGCGCCCGACCTGCGCCAGCGCCGCGGCGCGCAGCGGATTGCCGACGTAAACGCCCTCGACGCCGCGCGGCGCGTTCACCACATGCGCCACGCCATAGGCCACGAGATCAACGCGGCCGGCGAAGAGGCGGTTGACCCGGCCGAGAACGCCGTTCTGCTCATGCAGCGCCGTCGGCGCGCCGAGCCGCAGGGCCGCCGTCAAGGCCGGTATCGCCGGATAACCGCCGAAGCCGATCACGACATTCGGCCGCTCGGCGCGAAACCACGCCGCGGCCTCGCGCACGCCGGCGAAAATCGCGAAAGGCGTCTTCAGTTTCTCGACAAACCCGCCGCGGGCGAAGGTTGCTGATTTCGTCTCCCGCCGCGCCACCGCCTCGGGAAACCCGCCCGCATAGCGCAGCCCGCGATCATCGGTGGAGAGCGAGACGCGCCAGCCGCGCGCCAACAGCGTCTCGGCCAAAGCCTGCGCCGGAAACATATGCCCGCCTGTGCCGCCGGCGGCGATCACCGCTCGTCTGCCAGTCATTCTGTCGCCTTCAATCCCGTCGCCGGCGCCGATGCGTCGCCGCCTAGCGGTCGAAGAGGCGCGAAAAGCCGCCCGCCTGGCGTTTGGTGAGCGCCAGCAGCAGCCCCGCCGTCGCGCCGCATGCGAGCAGCGACGTGCCTCCGTACGAGATGAAAGGCAAGGTCATTCCCGTGATCGGCGCCAATCGCGCGG
>JBCBCG010000249.1:0-4713 GCA_038530925.1 Pseudomonadota bacterium | reverse complement strand
CGCTTCGATCAGCGCCTCGAAGACGCCGAGCACCTCCGGCGAGAGCGCCAGCTCGCCGCGCAGGATCTCCTCGGCGCGGCGCATGAAGCCGCCGACGCGCTTGCCGAACATCACGCCGAAGGTCTTCAAGAGACCGCGGATTTCGGTCTCAAGCCGGACGCGCGTCCCGCCCAGCGCGTCGCGGGCGACGAGATGGGCGCGCATGACGTAAGACCCATGGCTCTTGATCCGCACCGTCTTGAACCAGCCGGTGCGCATGATCTGCGCGAGGCCGATCGCGTCATGACGGTCGGTCTTGTTCGGCGTCATCTTCAAAGCGGCGTTGGCGTGGCGGGCGTCGATGCAGATGATCGGCGGACCGCGCGCTGCGAGCGCGTTCCACAGCCAAACGGCGAGCGATGGGGTGGACGCCCCCCGGCGGCATCGATGCGCCAAAGGCGCAGCGTTGAACAGCTGCAGAAAAGAGGGCGTCCATGAGTGAGGTTAGCATCGTTGGTCTTGATCTGGCCAAGAACGCATTTCAAGCGCATGGCGCGCGAGCGGATGGATCGGTGGCGTTTCGGAAGAAGCTTCGGCGTGGACAGTTGCTTGCGGTCTTCGCCTCGCTCCCACGATCGGTGGTCGCCATGGAGGCGTGCGCCAGCGCACGCTACTGGGGGCGCGAGATTGGCGCACTCGGCCACGAGATCAGGTTGATCCCGCCGATCTATGTGAAGCCGTTCGTCAAGCGCCAGAAGAATGATGCGGCGGATGCGGAGGCGATCGCCGAGGCGGCTAGTCGCGCGACGATGCGGTTCGTCGCTGTCAAGAGCGCCGAGAAGCAAGCCGCTAGCATGGCGTTCCGCACGCGGGATCTGTTGGTTCGCCAGAGAACGCAATCGATCAATGCATTGCGCGGGCATTTGGCGGAGTTCGGCGTCGCGGCGCCGGCTGGGCGCGCACACTGCCGTCGATTGGAAGAGGCGGTTGAAGATCCGGCGACTGGTTTGCCGGATCATGTCATTGAGCTGGCGCGCCTGTTGATCGCCCAGGTTGATCGGCTGTCTGAGAAGATCGCTATCCTCGATCGCGAGATCCGCAACCGCTCTCAATGCGACGGCGTCGCTTCGAGACTGGCGACGATCCCCGGCGTCGGGCCGATCACCGCCGCCGCAATGGAGGCGATCGCTCCGCCGCCGGAGACAGTCTCGAAGGGGCGAGACTTCGCCGCCTGGCTCGGCCTGACGCCACGACAGCACTCGACCGGCGGCAAGGATCGGCTCGGACGCACATCGAAAATGGGCCAACGTAACTTGCGAAGGCTGCTGATTATCGGCGCCATGGCGGTGCTGCGCTGGGCGGCGCGCAACGGCGCGCCAGAAGGATCATGGCTCGCGAGAATGATGGCGAAGAAGCCGCGCATGCTTGTCGCCGTCGCGCTCGCCAACAAGACGGCCCGTGTCGCTTGGGCGTTGATGGCCAAGGGCGGTGTCTATCGGAATCCCGCGGCGGCCTAATCGGCCGCGCGCGGGTGCGTCGGAGGATGTGAGCAGGACGGAGACCAGGTAAGGGCGAACGGTCAACGAGACGGGATCGGAAAAACCAGTAGCCGGACAGGGCGCCGCGAGCGCGCGTAAGCGACATTGGATCCGATCTTCGCATCACCATACGGGCCCGTGGCGAGTGAGAAGCCGCATCACGAGGCCGAACACACGACCGAGCCTGACCACATGCCAAAACCTAGCCAAAGAAAATGCTCGCATCCGAAGGGGCGTCCACACACGGTCCGGTCTCCATGCCGAGGCGCTCGAGGTCGGAGGCGTTCTTCTCCAGCCAGTCCTTGATTGCGTCCGGGCAAGTCGGCCTCACGCCTTCGTTCAAGACCACGCCCTCGCGATCCACCACGCAAATCGCCGTCTTCGCTTGCGAGACATCCAAAGCCGCATACGTCGCCATCTAACCGCTCATCGCTTTCGCCGCTTCCACACGGCTGGACAGATCACAACATATGGCGGCTGTCTCAAGCGATTACGCTAAGTGGTGTAAGAGCGCCGGCCTTCGGTTGAGGCTCGGGCTCGTCAGGTGGCCGCTGCGGACAGCCTGACGGGGGCGCCTTCGCCGAACTGCGCGAGGTGTTCCAGGCTCAAGGAGCGGCGCTGAACCGCCCATTCGTCGTTCTGCTCCAGCATGAGGGCGCCGACGAGGCGCAAGGCGGCGGCCTCGTTGGGGACGATCTGGACGACGTCGGCGCGGCGGAGGGTCGGCGCGCAGCCCTTAGGACGGCGCAGCGCAACGGCTATCGCGCGGGGCTGGGAGACGCGCGCGGGCCGCATCGATCTGGCGATCCCGCGCCTGCGCAAGGGCTCTTACTTCCCGAGCTTCCTGGAGCCGCGGCGGCTGGCGGAGAAGGCCTTGAGTTCGGTGATCCAAGAGCCTCCATCCACGGCGTCTCGACCCGCGCCGTCGACGATCTCGTCAAGGCCAACCGTCAAGGGGCCATGGGCGGTTCGGGCGTCTCCACGAGCCAGGTCAGCCGCCTTTGTGAAGAAATCGACGCGCGCGTCGCCGCCTTCCTCTCTCGCCCGATCGAGGGTCATTGGCGTTCGGCGCGGCGCTCGGACCAATGGCGCTTGCGCCTCACCTCTGGATCGACGCCACCTATCTCAAGGTTCGCGAGAGCGGCCGCATTGTCTCCAAGGCCGCGATCGTCGCCATCGGCGCCAATACCGATGGCCGCCGCGAAATCCTCGGCGTCGCCATCAACGACAGCGAGGCGGAGACCTTTTGGACCGACTTCCTGAGATCTCTCGCCGACCGAGGCCTGCGCGGCGTCAAGCTGGTGATCGGCGACGATCACAAGGGGCTGAAAGCGGCGGCGGCGCGCGTCTTCTCCGCGACCCAGCAGCGTCGCCGCGTTCATTGGACCCGCAACGCGCTCGCCCATGCGCCGGCCAAGAAGCGCCCGGCCGTCGCCGCGCTCCTCAAGACCGTCTTCGTCGAGGGCGACAAGGCGGCGGCCCGCCAGCAATGGGACGCCGCCCGCGAGCGGCTGCGAGAGCTGGCGCCGAAGCTCAGCACGCTGATGGACGCCGCCCGCGAAGACGTGCTCGCCTACATGGACTTCCCCGCGCCGCATT
This sequence comes from Pseudomonadota bacterium, assembly GCA_038530925.1. Classification (GTDB taxonomy): domain Bacteria; phylum Pseudomonadota; class Alphaproteobacteria; order Rhodobacterales; family Rhodobacteraceae; genus JALEGB01. The sequence goes on along the minus strand of JBCBCG010000249.1, from coordinate 1,597 downwards.
GGACCCAGATCCACTCCACCAACCCGCTCGAGCGCCTGAACCGCGAGATCAAACGCCGCGCCGACGTCGCGCAGATCTTCCCCAACGAGGCGGCGGCCCTGAGGCTGGTGGGCGCGCTCATGCTGGAGCAGAACGACGAAGGGGCCGTCCAGAGGCGCTCTATGAGCCTGGAGCATCTCGCCCAGTTCGGCGATGGCGCCCCCGTCAAGCCGCCGGGCGTCGGCGGCTGACCGGCCAGAGGCCGCTGTCGAGCGCGATGACTGCTACACCACTCGACGGGGCGTGATCCATCGAGCGCAGAAACGAGGATCCAAAACCCTTCAAATCGGTCAAATCCGCCGATCAGATCCTCACCACCGTCAAACGCTTTTGTCTGCGAGCGACGACGACAGATAATCAAGCGTTCCTCTGAAGCATGATACTAGGGTCTGTACTCAATTTTCTTGAGCGATCCTAGATGTTGTGGTCCGAGACCGCCAGGAGGTGGCCTCGATGGCGAAGCAACGGAATTTGTACTGGTTGTCGGATGCGGAATGGGCGGCGATCCAGCCCTATCTTCCGCAGGGGCGTCGCGGCGCTCGGCGCGTTGACGACCGACGGGTGATCTCCGGCATCGTCCACATGCTGAAGACCGGCGCGCGCTGGCGCGACCGTCCGCCAGAGTACGGGCCCTACACGACGGTCGACAATCGGTTCAATCGATGGAGCCGCCAGGGCGTCTGGAGCGATGTTTTCTACGCGTTGACCGGCAAGTTCGACGTCGCGACGGGGTCTTTGGACGCTTCGCACATCAAGGCGCATCGCTCTGCCGGCGGCGCGAAAGGGGGGCGTTCGAGCATGCGATCGGACGTTCGCGCGGCGGACGGACTTCCAAAATTCACGCCCTGACCGACGACGCCGGACGGCCGCGCGCCTTCGCGATCACCGCCGGCGACGCCCATGATCTCGTCGGCGCGGCCCTGGTCCTGAGGCACGCGCCGACGCCGAGACGGTTACTCGCCGACCGCGCCTACGACGCGCGCAAGTTCCGGGACTGGCTGACCGAGCGCGGCGTCGAGCCGGTGATCCCGCCAAACCCGACCCGCAAGCATCCGCACGCCTATGATCGCGACGCCTATCGGCTCAGAAACAAGGTCGAGCGGATTTTTTGTCGATTGAAGGACTTTCGACGGACCGTGACGCGCTACGACAAGCGCGCCGACATCTTTCCCTCGGCAATCTGCATCGGCGCGTTCGTCGCCTGGTGGATCTAATTGAGTCCGGACCCTAGCGCTCTCTCTTCGGCGACGTCCTCGGGCGTTGTGTAGGAACGGGTCGCCAGGACGGCGGCCGCCGTCGGTTTTTGGTGCAGGCTCGGTTTGCTGTGGCCTGAGACCGATACCGGAGATCCGACGGTGACAGGTGACAGGATGGCGCTTCTTGAGCTGATCGAGGAGGACGCGGACGGCGATCTTGTTCGCGAGATGCTGGCCTTCGTCGCCGAGCGGCTGATGGGGCTGCAGATCGAGGCGGCGATCGGTGCGGCGGAGGGTCGGCGCGCAGCCCTTAGGACGGCGCAGCGCAACGGCTATCGCGCGGGGCTGGGAGACGCGCGCGG
>JBCBCG010000248.1:0-4714 GCA_038530925.1 Pseudomonadota bacterium | reverse complement strand
ATGAAGCCGGCGTGATGTTCCACACCGACGCGGTGCAGGCCGTCGGCAAGATCCCGATCGATCTGAAATCCACTAAGATCGATATGCTCTCGCTCTCAGGGCACAAGCTGCATGCGCCCAAGGGCGTCGGCGCGCTCTATTTGCGGCGCGGCGCGCGGTTCCGGCCGCTTTTGCGCGGCGGACATCAGGAGCGCGGGCGCCGCGCCGGCACGGAGAACGCCGCCTCGATCGTCGGGCTCGGCGTCGCCGCCGAACTCGCCATGGGCAAGATCGAGTATGAGAACACGGCGGTGCGCGCGCTCCGCGATCGGCTTGAGGCGGGGATCCTGTCGCGGATCGGCCATTGCTTCGTGACCGGCGATCCGTCGAACCGGCTCCCGAACACCTGCAACATCGCGTTCGAGTATATCGAGGGCGAGGCGATTCTGATGCTGATGAACAAAAAGGGCGTCGCCGCCTCCAGCGGTTCGGCCTGCACTTCAGGCTCGCTGGAGCCGAGCCATGTGATGCGCGCGATGGACATCCCGCTCACCGCGGCGCATGGCACCACGCGCTTCTCGCTATCGGTCTACAACACGGAGGCTGAGATCGACTACGTGATCGCCGCTCTGCCGCCGATTATCGAGCGGCTGCGCCAGCTCTCGCCCTATTGGGCCGGCGACGCGCCGGTGGAGGAGCCGGAAAAGGCGTTTCAGCCGACTTACGCCTGAACGTCTTCGCATCGATTGCGGAGCTTTGAAGCGGCCTTCGGGCCGCTTCTTTCGTTTGCGCGCCGCCAAGCGCGTCGCCGGTGATGCGACGATGTCCGACGCGCCCTGTCGGCTTTCCGACAAAGCCGATGCGGCTCACCCGACAGAGGCGCCGCGACACGCCGGACGAGCATCTCATTCATGATGTAAATCATTGAAATAAAAAGAATTTAAGCATTGGCACGCTGGTTGCTTAATTCATGTCTCGGCAACCAAGATCGAGGCGCGTCGATGAGCACTTCAGCCCGGACGATCGTGATCAACGACACCACGCTGCGCGATGGCGAGCAGTCGGCGGGCGTGGCCTTCACCACCGAGGAGAAGATCGCCATCGCCTGCGGCCTCGACCGCATCGGCGCGCCGGAGCTTGAGGTGGGCGTGCCGGCGATGGGGCCGGAGGAGCGTGAGACCATCCAAGCGCTCACCGGGCTCGGGCTGAAGGCGCGGATGATGATCTGGTGCCGGATGCGCGATGATGATCTGGCGGATGCGCGCGGGCTCGGCGCGCCGCTGATCGATCTCTCCATGCCGGTCTCGGACCAACAGATCAGCCGCAAGCTCGGCCGGAGCCGCGACTGGGCGCTCTCCGAGATCGCGCGTCTGACGCCGAAGGCGCGGGATATGGGCTTTGAGGTTTGCGTCGGCGGCGAAGACTCTTCGCGCGCGGATCCTGAGTTTCTCAAGCGCGTGCTTGAGACCGCGGAGCGCGCCGGCGCGAGCCGCTTCCGCTTCGCCGACACGGTCGGCGTGATGGAGCCCTTCGGGCTTTACGAGCGCATCCGGGCGCTGCGTGAGACGAGCGGGCTCGATCTTGAGATCCACGCCCATGACGATCTCGGCCTCGCCGCCGCGAATTCGCTCGCTGCAGTGCGGGCGGGCGCGACCCATGTGAACACCACGGTGCTCGGCCTGGGCGAGCGCGCGGGCAACGCGCCGCTTGAAGAGCTGGCGGTGGGCCTCTCCCAGCTCTACGGCGCGGAGACCGGCGTCGATCTGCGCGGCTATCCCGCGCTCGCCGAGCTGGTCGCCTCGGCCTCGGGCTGCGCGGTCTCGCCGCTCAAAAGCCTCGTCGGCGCGAAGGTGTTCAGCCATGAGAGTGGCATCCATGTCGATGGGCTGCTGAAGGACGCGCGGAATTATCAGGGCGTCGATCCGGCGCGGCTCGGACGCCGGCATGAGTTCGTTCTCGGCAAGCATTCCGGCGCCGCCGGCGTGATCCGCGCTTACGCGGAGCTCGGCTTCGAGCTTGGCCGAGAGGATGCGCGCGCGCTGCTGCCGCAGATCCGGCGTTTTGTGGAGTTGAACAAGCGCCCTCCCAGCGCCGCTGATCTCGCCGCCTTCCACGCTGTCGGGAGGGCTTGAGATGACGCTTTGGGCGCGCTTCAAAGAAGATGTCGCTTGCGTCTTCGCCCGCGATCCGGCGGCTCGATCCACCTTTGAGGTGCTGACGACCTATCCCGGCGTTCACGCGCTGCTGTTTCATCGTGTCAGCCATGCGCTCTGGCGGCGCGGCTGGCGCTATGGGCCGCGCTTTCTCTCCTTCCTCGCCCGGTTCCTGACCAATATCGACATTCATCCCGGCGCGACGATCGGCCGGCGGTTCTTCATCGATCACGGCGCCGGCGTGGTGATCGGCGAGACCGCGGAGATCGGCGACGACGTCACGCTCTATCACGGCGTCACCTTGGGCGGGACGAGTTGGAACAAGGGTAAGCGCCATCCCACGCTGCGCGACAAAGTCGTTGTGGGCAGCGGCGCGAAGCTGCTCGGGCCGATCACGGTGGGCTGTAGCGCGCGCGTCGGCGCCAATTCGGTGGTGATCGATCATGTGCCGACGGCGAGCACCGTGGTGGGCATTCCCGCCAAGACGGTTCGCCGCTCGAACCGCGGCGTGCCGCTCGATCCGCGCGGGATCGACTTGGATCATCATCTGATCCCCGATCCGGTGGCCGAGGCGCTCGATGTGCTGATGTCCCGCGTCTCCAGCCTGGAGACTGAACTCGCCGCCGTGAAAGCCGCGCAAACGGGCGCAGCGCCCGCGCGCGCCTATCCCGCCGCCGCGGGCGAGCGCTCCGGCGCCAGCCCGACCACCTGCTCAGCCGACCCGACCTGAAGGAAAGGAACCAAACGATGCGCAACGCCGACTTCGAAGCTTCTCTGGAGGGTCTCTCAAGCGCAGAGGATTTTCTCGACCATTTCGAGATCGAATACGATCAGCGGGTCGTGCATGTGAACCGGCTCCATATCTTGCAGCGCTTCCATGATTATTTGGAAAAAGACGCCGAAGAGCCTGAAGGTGAAGAGGCGAGCGAGGTTTATTACACAAAGTGGCTGACCAAGGCCTATCATGACTTCGTCGCGTCGGACGCGCTGACTGAAAAGGTCTTCAAGGTGCTCCAGCCGGCGCCGCCAGCCTTCGTCTCTCTCGACAGTTTGCGGCGTTGAGGAGGTGGATCTGATGCGACCTCAATTTGAATTCGGCGATCACGTGCGCGTGCTGCGCAATGTGCGCGACGACGGCACCTTTCCCGGCGCGGATGTCGGCCAATTGCTGGTGCGCCGCGGCAGCACCGGCTTCGTGCGCGATGTCGGCACCTTTCTGCAGGACCAGATCGTCTACACGGTGCATTTCGTCGACGGCGACCGGCTGGTCGGCTGCCGCGAGCAGGAGCTGCAGCCGGCCTCCGACCCGTGGGTGCCGAGCGTCTTCGAGTTCCGCGACAAGGTGACGCCGAAACTGCCGCTCGGCGTCTCTGGCGAGGTGGTGGCGCGGCCGGGCGATGAAGGCGAAGTGCTCAAGGTGCTGCGCGACGCGCCAGGCGGCGTCGCCTATCACGTGCGCTTCCCGGGCCGCACCTTGCAGACGCCGGAGAGCGCGCTCGCGCTCCTGCGCCCCGCGGACGGGCTCGCCGGCTCGGCGATGGAGGATGAGGCCGATCTTGAGGACGGAGCCGAGACCGAGCCGCCGCGCGAGGAGGCTCTGTCGTGATCGAAGTCGACGTCTTTCCCTATCATCTCTTCAAGGCCGCGCTCGATCGGTTCGGTCGCAAGCCGGCCGAATTGCAGCCTGAGGAGCGGCGCGCGGCCGAGGCGCTGGGACGGGCGTCGGCGTTTCTCGAGGCGCGGATTCTCGCCTCGGAGGAGGGATGGGCCGTGCATGTGCCGCAGCGCGCGGCGCGGGCGGCGCGAGACGAGATGGCGGCGCGCTATGAGGGCGAGCGCGCCTTCGCCGCCGATCTCAAAGCCTCAGGGCTGACCGAGGCGATGCTGCTGAGCGCTTTGCATCGGCAATTGCGCGCGGAGGCGGCGCTCGAGGCGGTGGCCGAAGGCGCGCCGCGGCCGAGCGAAGCGGAGATCGCCGCCTTCTACGCCGAGCGGCTCGACAGCTTCCGCACACCGGAGCGCCGGCGCCTTCGGCACATCCTCATCACCGTCAATCCGGATTTCGCCGAGAACGCGCCGGATGCGGCGCGCGCCCGGATCGAGGCGATCGCCGCGCGCCTGGCGCGCGAGCCTGGCCGCTTCGCCGCGGAGGCGGCGACGCATTCCGAATGTCCGAGCGCGCTCGATGGCGGGCGCCTCGGGCTTCTCGCCCGCGGCCAACTGATGGTTTCGCTCGAAGCGGCGGCCTTCGCGCTGCGGCCTGGCTCGATCAGCGCCGTCGTCGAGACCGAGGCGGGCTTTCATCTCGCGCTCTGCGAGGAGGTGGTCGCGCCGCGCCTGGCGCCGCTTGAGGAGGCGCGCGCGCAGATCGCCGAGGCGCTGACCACGGCGCGCAAGGCCCAAATGAAACGCGCTTGGATCCGCCGGATCAGCGCTGGACGCGCCGCGGCTTCGCCCGTGGCGGCGAAGGAGGCGGCGCTATGCGCGAAGTAGAGCAAACCGCGCCGCGTGAGCGGCGTTCGCGCCGGCGGCTGTTGCAAGGCGCCCTGGCTCTGGCGCTTACCGGCGCAGGGGCGGCGGCC
>JBCBCG010000247.1:0-4738 GCA_038530925.1 Pseudomonadota bacterium | reverse complement strand
GCCCCGCGTGAAAGCGATCGCCGCCATCATCGCCGCCCGCCGCGCCGCGCAAAAGGCCGCCCAAGGGGCCGCGCGCCGCGTCGCCGCCTCCGCCCGCGCTCTGAAGACAGGCGACGGCGCGGCTAGAGGAGGCTCGGGCGCAAACGCGGGCTCGAGCTCAGGCGTGGTCGCCGCGGGGCGCCGGCTCTGGGCGCGCCTCGGCGCCGTCTCCGCCGTGATGGCGCGGGCGGCGACGCGCTCCGTCTCCGCCGCGCAGAGCGGACTTGAAGCGCTCTATGATCCCTTCAAAGCCAGCGGCGCGCGCGAGGAAGACGTTCCACCGCGCGCGCTGCGTCCTTTCTTCGGCTGGGCCTATCGCGGCATGGGGCCGGTACTGGCGCTGCTTTTGCTCTCCTCGATCGCCGTCGGCTTCACCGAGGCGGCGGTGCTGGCGATGCTCGGCCAGCTCGTCGACATTATCGCCGGCGCGGATCCAGGCGCCGTCTTCTCTGAGAACGCCGCCTTCTTCTGGATCTTCGCGCTCTTGATCGTGGTGGTGAGGCCGCTGGCGGCGCTGGCGCAAGCCGCTTGCACGAGCCTCATCGTCAATCCGGGCCTTGCGCCGAGGGTCATCTGGGGCCTGCACCGGCATCTCCTAGGCCAAAGCCTGCGGTTCTTCGAAGACGATTTCGCCGGGCGCCTGGCGCAGAAGGAGATGCAGACGGCGAACGCGATCAACAGCGTCACCACAGACGTCGCCAGCGCCATCGGCATGCTGGCCGCCTTCATCATCGGCATGGCGGCGGCGCTCGGGCTGGCGGATTGGCGGCTCGGCGCGGCGACGCTGTTATGGGCCGCCGGCTATGTCGCCGTGCTCGCCTGGACGCTTCCGCCGATCCGCGCCGCGGCCAAAGCGCGAGCGGAGGCGCGCTCGCGCGTCACCGGCCAGCTGGTAGACAGCTTCAGCAACATCAAGACCGTGAAGCTCTTCGCCCATGCGGGCCGGGAGGAGGCCGCGGCGGAGACGGCGCTGAGACGCTACCGCGACAGCTCTCTCACCTTCGGCAGGCGGGTCATGCGCCTGCGCGTCGCGCTCGCGCTGCTGAACGCGGTGCTGATGGGCGGGCTGGTGTGGGCGGCTCTGGCGCTCTGGAGCCAGGGGCTTGCGAGCGTGGGCCTCGCGGCCGGCGCCGGCGCCCTGGCGTTCCGCGCCACCGGCATGTCCAACTGGATCGCTTTCACCGCGCTCTCGGTGTTCAGCGAGCTCGGCGTCGCCGAAGACGGCGTGGAGAGCCTCACCAAAGAGCATGAGGTGCGCGACCGACCCGATGCGGCGGGCTTCCCCGCACCGACGAGGCGCGCCAGCGCCGAGGAGGGCGTCCCCGGCGCGGAGAAAGGCGTCCCCAGCGCGGAGAAAGGCGTCCCCAGCGCGGAGAAGGGCGTCCCCAGCGCGGAGGAGGGCGTCGCTGGCGCGGAAGGAGGCGCGGCGCCGCGTCCACCCTCGGTTGTGTTCGAAGGCGTCGGCTTTCGGTATGGCGGCGCGGCGGAGCGCGGCGAGGCCGCCGCCTCGCCCTTCGCCCCAGACCAGCCGCTCGCCGGCGTCGAGGCGCTTGATCTCCATGTCGAGCCTGGCGAGACCATCGGTTTGGTCGGCCCGTCCGGCGCCGGCAAGTCCACGCTGATCTCTCTCCTCTTGCGCCTTTACGAGCCGCAGCGCGGCCGCATCCTGGTCGACGGCGTCGACATCGCTTCGCTCAGCCAAGACGCGCTTCGCGCTCAGATCGGGGTGATCACTCAGGAAGCGGCGATGTTCAATCGCTCGGCGCTCGCCAACATCCGTTACGGCCGGCCGGAGGCCAACGAAGCCGAAGCCATCGAAGCCGCGCGCCGGGCCCAGGCCGACGCCTTCATCCGCGAGCTGAAAGACGGGGCGGGGCGCGCGGGCTATGAGGCGCATCTCGGCGAGCGCGGCGTCAAACTCTCGGGCGGTCAGCGCCAGAGAATCGCGCTGGCGCGGGTCCTTTTAAAAGACGCGCCGCTGCTGATCTTGGATGAAGCCACATCAGCATTGGATAGTGCTGTGGAAAACGAGATCTTAAACACAATCGAATTCGCCACGGCTGAGAAAACCGTTATTGCAATAGCGCATAGGCTCTCGACGATCGCCCGAATGGACCGGATTGTGGTGATGGAGCGAGGGCGAATCATAGAACAGGGGTCGCATCGCGCGTTGATCGCCGCGGGCGGGCTCTATGCGCTGCTGTGGGAACGGCAGTCGGGCGGCTTTATCGGCGGCGCGGCGCCTCCTGAAGCGGCGGAATGACCGCAGCGCCGATCGCCCGCGGGCGAGGCGGCAGGGCGCGGCAAGTCGCGCCGCGCCGACGCCGCTTGAGAACGGCGCGCCGCGGCGATGGGAGGGACGGAATGCGCATTCGCTTGGCCGCAGCGGCCGCAGCGATCGGCCTGGCGCTGGCGGCGCCGCCTATGGGAGCTTCGATCGGCGGTTTTGGGGCGGCGCTCGCGGCGGGCGAAGACGCGGCGGGCGTCAGCAAGCTGCTGCCCAAAGGCATCGAGGCGGACGCCGCGTTCTTCGTGATCGAAGAGTTTCTCGATGGCGGGAACACGCTGGACCGGCTGGAGAAGTTCTACGGCGAGTACGTGTTTTATTTCGACCGTGGCGTGCGCAGCCGCGCTCAGGTGCTCGAGGATAAACGGCTCTATGTCACGCGCTGGCCGGACCGGACGCTCACGCCCGATCTCTCGACGCTGCAAACCAAATCCGTCAAAGGCGGCGATGGACGCATCGATGTCGAGGTCAATCTCGAGATCGATTTCGAAGTCTCGAGTCCGATCCGCAGCGCCTCGGGCCGCTCGACCGTGTCGCTGCTGCTCGCCAAGCGAAGCGGCCAGTTCATCATTCTCTCGGAAGGCGGGCGGGTGATCAGCCGCCGCTGAGCAAGCGCGAGCGCGCGCCGCTCAGAGATCGGCGCCGATCGCTTCAGCGACGGAGCCGAACCCGTCGCGCGCGAGCAGCGCCGCCAATTCTTCGGCGATGACGCGGAACACGGTGGGCCCGCGATAGACCAGCCCCGTGTAGAGCTGCACGAGCGAAGCGCCGGCGCGGATTTTCGCATAGGCGTCGCGGCCGGTGAAAACGCCGCCCACGCCGATGATCGGCGCCCGCCCGTCGACGCGTTTCGCGGCGCGGCGGAGCGCGGCGGTCGAGGCTTCGAACAGCGGCGCGCCCGAGAGCCCGCCCGCCTGGCGCGCCTCGCGCGCCGTGAGCGTCGCAGGCCGCGCCGTCGTGGTGTTTGTCGCGATCAGCCCGTCGACCTCCGCTTCCAGCGCGGCGTCGACGGCGGCGTCGAGCTCCGCCTCCGTCAGATCCGGCGCGATCTTCACCAGCACCGGCGCGGAGACCCCGCTCTCTCCCGCCAGCCCGTCGCGCGCCGCGACCACGCGGCTCAGCAAGGCGCGCAGCGCCGCCGCCCCTTGCAAATCACGCAGCTTCTCCGTGTTCGGCGAGGAGACATTGACTGTGAAAAAATCCGCGAGCCCCCACAGCTCACGCAGAACGGTCTCGTAATCGGCCATGCGGTCGACCGAGTTCTTGTTGGCGCCGATATTGGCGCCGACGATCCCGCGAGGCGCGACGTCTTGCGGCGGCGCGCCGTCCCGAGCCTCTTGCGCGCCTCGTCGCCAGGCGCGCAGCCGATCCTGCGCCGCGCGCGCGCCTTCATTGTTGAAGCCAAGGCGATTGATGATCGCCCGATCCTCCTTCAGCCGGAACACGCGCGGCTTGGGATTGCCCTGTTGCGGCCGCGGCGTCACCGCGCCGATCTCGATAAAACCCGGCCCGAGGCCGAGAAGGCCGGCGACGGCTTCAGCGTTCTTGTCAAAGCCCGCGGCCAGACCGATCGGCGAGGCGAAATCGATGTCCCACACCGTGCTGGCGAGCCGCGGCGAGTCCGGCGGCGCGATGCGCGGTCCCAGCCCCGCGGCCAGCGCGCGGATCGTCATCCGATGCGCCGTCTCCGCCGGCGCGAGGCGGATCAACGCGCCCGCATGCGCCGCAGTCCACGCCAATGCGTCCATCCCCGCTCGCCCCGTCTCGCCGTCTTCTCGATATCGCCGTCTCGTCTGGTCCTCCCGCGCCGGCTCGCCGCGCGGGAGATTGCGCTTCGCATGGCGGCGCGCCAAATGGACGTCAAGCGTCAAGAATGTGAATGATAAGGAAGCGATTGCCATGGCCGATACGCCAAGCGGCGCGACGCGGCGCCTCAAGCTGCTGATCATTGGCTCCGGGCCCGCCGGCTACACCGCTGCGGTTTACGCCGCGCGGGCGATGCTGGAGCCGGTGCTGATCCAGGGCGTCCAGCCCGGCGGGCAGCTGACCATCACCACCGATGTTGAGAATTGGCCCGGCGATTCCAGCGTGATGGGACCGGACTTGATGGACCGGATGCGCGACCACGCGGAAGCGATGGGCACGGAGATCGTCTCCGATCACATCATGCGGCTCGATCTCTCGGCGCGTCCGTTCACGGCCTATGGCGACAGCGGAACGACCTATCTGGCCGAGGCGCTGATCCTGGCCACTGGCGCGCAGGCGAAATGGCTGGGCTTGCCCTCGGAGGACGCGTTCAAAGGCTTCGGCGTCAGCGCTTGCGCCACTTGCGACGGGTTCTTCTTCCGCGGCAAAGAGATCGCGGTGATCGGCGGCGGCAACACCGCGGTGGAGGAGGCGCTGTTCCTCACC
>JBCBCG010000246.1:0-4757 GCA_038530925.1 Pseudomonadota bacterium | reverse complement strand
CGACAACCCTGGGCGATCCTGAGGTCGACAGCGCGGCTCCGATCTCGGACGCGGTGGCGCTGAGGCTTCAGGATCGCGGCGGCGTCATCCTTGGCAAGACGAATGTGCCCTATCTCGGGTTAGGCGAGGACACTGACAATCCCCGCTTCGGCCTAACCGTGAACCCTTGGGACGCCAGCCGGTCCACGGCCGGCTCTTCGGGCGGCGCGGCGGCGGCGCTCGCTGCGGGCATGGGCTGGCTCGCCCATGGAAGCGACCTCGGCGGCAGCATTCGCGGGCCGGCGAGCCATTGCGGCGTCGTCGGTTTGCGGCCGAGCCCGGGCCGTGTCGGCCATGGCGGGCCGGGCACGCGCCGCATGCCGCTCGATCTTCTTAACGTCGACGGTCCGATGGCGCGGGATGTGGGCGATGTCGGGCTCTTTCTCGATGCCCTCGCCGGCTTCACGCCGCATGATCCATGCGCGACCGACGCGGCGCCGGGCGTCTTCGCGGCAGCCGCGCTCACACCGCGCCTCCCGGCCGAGATCATCGCTCTGCCGGAAATGGACGGCGTCCGGCCTGCGCCGGAGGTGCGCGCGGTGATCTCAGCGGCCTTGGAGCAGCTTTCCGGCGCGGGAGTCGCGATACGAGAGCATGACCCTGCGCGAGACGGGCTCGACTTCGCCGGCGTCGCCGACGCCGCCTACACCCTGCGTCTCGGCGCGATGCGGGCGCGCAGCTCGCCCGAGCATCTGGCGCGCATCGCCCCGTTTTTGCCCGAGATCGCCCGCCGAACGTATGAGGATGCGGAGCGGCTCGAGCTCGACGCGTATCTCGCCGCCGGCGAGCGGCAGCAGGGGCTGATCCGCGCGATGGGCGCGGTGTTGTCGAGCGGCCGGATGTTGCTGACGCCCGCGGTTTCGCACGCGCCGAAACGCCACCGGCGCGCCGATCCGCCTCCGCCTCAGCCTGTCTCGCCGGAGACCGCGTCGCATTGGGCGCGCGAGGCTGTGTTCGCCTATGCGATCACGCTGAGCCTGTGCCCGGCGATCGTTTTGCCCGCTGGGCGGACGCCGCAGGGTCTGCCTGTGGGCGTTCAACTCGTCGGACCGCCGCGCGGGGAGGCGGCGCTCCTATCCGCGGCGAAGGCGGTCGAAGAAATCCTCGCCCTGCCGCAGGTTTTGCCGATCGACCCGCGTCCCGCGGGCGCGGGGCCGCTGTGAAGAGACGCCGCGCGCCCCGCGCTTTGACGGAGAGGCTGATGATGAAGCAAACCATGATCCGCTCGGCGCCGCTGCGCCGCTTCGCAGCGGCCCTGGCGACGGCGCTGCTCGCAGCCGGACCCGCCGCCGCCGACGAGATCACCATCGCGCTGCAAGGCGAGCCGCTCTCGATCGATCCGCATTTTCATAACGGGCCGGGCGGGCATATGGCCTCGCGCCATGTGTTCGAGCGATTGACCGACATCGACGCGGATGGCCGCCTGCAGCCCGGCCTCGCCCTGCGCTGGGCCGCGGAGGACGAGACCACCTGGGTGTTCGAACTGCGCCCGGATGTGATCTTCCATGACGGTTCGAGCTTCGGCGCTGAAGATGTGATCGCCAGCATCGAACGCATTCCAAACATCAATAGCGGCGCTTTCAGCCCCTATATTCAAAGCGTCGCCACGCTCGGCATGCGCGATCCGTTGACTCTGGTGATCGAGACCGACGGCCCAAGGCCCACGCTTCCCGGCGATCTGTCCTTGGTGAACATCATTCCATCCGAGCTGAAAGACGCCTCGACCGAGGCGTTCGCCTCCGGCGAGGCGATGATCGGCACCGGGCCCTTCGTCTATCAAAGCTACAAACGCTCTCAGGCCTATTCGCTGGCGCGGAACGAGAGGTATTGGGGCGAGGCGCCGGATTGGGAGCGCGTGACCTTCCGTTTCATCACCGATGGCGGCGCGCGCTTGGCCGCGCTGCTCGCGAAAGAGGTCGATTTCATCCAGAACCCGCCGGCCTTGTCGGTCGATGCGATCCGCAATGACGACGACACGCAGCTTTTCTCCGCCCCGACCTACCGAGTTTATTTCCTCAATTTCGATCTCGCGAACCCGGCTTCGCCCTTCACGACGGACGCCGAAGGCGCGCCGCTGGCCGAGAACCCGCTGCTCAACGCCGACATCCGCAAGGCGATCGCCTCGGCCATCAACCGCGAGCTGTTGGTGGATCGGGTCATGAACGGCTTCGGCGAACCCGTGCAGCAGATGGCGAGCGAAAAGACCTTTGGACATGTGCCGGGCTATGAGATCGCCGCGGCGCCGCTGGAGGAGGCCAAGGCGCTGATCGCCCAGGCCGGCTATCCCGAGGGCTTCGGCCTCACCATCCACGCGCCGATGGATACCATCGCGGGCTCGCCAGGCCTCGCGCAGGGGATCGCCTCGCTGCTCGCGCGGATCGGCGTGCGCGCTCAAGTCGCCACGGCGCCTTGGGCGGTCTATTATCCAGAAGTGATGAAGGAGGCGGGCCCAGGCTACAGCGCTTGGATGATGAGCTGGGGCAATAACTCCGGCGACTCGATGGATTCGCTCCAGTCGCTTCTGCATTCGCGGGCGCCCCAGTTGAACCTTGGCGCGCAGAACCAAAGCCGGTTCTCGAACCCGGAATTCGACGATCTGGTGCAACAGGCGCTCGTCGAGGTCGACGCCGGAGCGCGCGAGGCGCTCCAGCAGGAAGCGATGCGGATCCTGATGGATGAGACGGCGTTGGTGCCTTTGTTCACGCAAGTGGCGGTTTACGGCGGGCGCAAGGGCTTGCGCTTCGCGCCCAACCCGCGCGGCGCCGTGCACGCCCATGAGATCCACAAAGAGTGAGCGAGGCTTCGACCCCGGCGCGCGCCCGCGCAGGCGCGCCCTTGAGCGCCGCAAGCGCGTTCGATGCGCCGTCGCCCTTCGCGTCCGACGGCCATCCGCCCGGCGCGCCGGTCTCGGTTCAGCTCTCCTGCGAGGATGCGAGCGGCGTCCTCTGGACCGGCGCGGCCGATGGCGCGGCGGATCCGCACGGGCGCCTGACGCTGGATCTCGCCCCAGCGATCGCACGCCTTGCGCCGCAGGATCGCGCGAGGTTCCACGAGCGCCAGCGCGCCGAACCGCATCATGGCGCGCGGCCCGCCTTCGCCGAAGGCGGCGCGCTTGAGATCGTGGCGCGGGTTGAGCGCGCGGGCGCGCCGGACCAGCGCCGCATTCGCCGCTTTTGCCAAGCGGGCGCCGTCGTCGAAGAAATCGTGCGCGCCGATCCGGGCATCCGTGGCCGCCTTTATCGCCCAGACGGCGCCGCGCCGCGGGGCGGCGTCTTGCTTCTGGCCGGCTCCGGCGGCGGGATCGACGCGCATGACGCCGCGATGCTGGCGGGCCATGGCTGGGCGGTCTTCGCGCAGGCGCTTTTCGCGTTCGACGATCTGCCGCCGCACATGGTGGATTTGCCGGTCGAGCGCATCGGGCGCGGGCTCGATTGGTTGGCGCGGCGGGTCGGCGGTCCGGTGTCGCTGCGCGGCGTCTCGAAAGGCTCCGAGGGCGCCTGTCACGCCGCTCTCGCTTACCCCGAGCTGGTGCGCCGTCTGATCCTATGGGTCCCGAGCCCGATGGCGACGACCGGGCGCGGCGCGGAGCCCGGGCCGCGCGCGCTCTTCACGCGGGACGGCGCGCCGATCCCTTTTGGCGCGCCGCCGTTTCCCGCGGATTTTGGCGCCGACGCCGGAACGCCGGAGGCGCCGCTGGTTTTGGCGCCGATTTTCGACGCGATGTGGCGCGATCCGGCGCAAGACCGGTTTCGCCTCGCGGTCGAGGCGTTGCGCGCGCCGGTGCTTCTCGCATCCGGTGCGGATGACCGGATTTGGCCCTCCCAGTTGGCGGCGCGGCAGATCGCGGCGCGGATGGCGCGCGACGGCTCGAAGCCCGCGACGCAGGTCGAGAACCCTGAGGCCGGCCATAGCCTCACCCTGCCGGGCGTTCCGGCGGGCGCGGCGCATCTCAGCCGTCATCCGCGCCAAGAGACATGGCTCGCCATGGGCGGCTCGACCGACGGCGCCGCAGCGGGCGCGCTGCGCAGTTGGCGCGCGATGGTGGCCTTTCTCGACGAACGCGCGCCGGAGATGGGCGCATGATCGTCTATCTCGCCGGGCGGATTTTTCAGGCGGCGCTCACGATCGCGGTGATGTCGTTCTTGGTGTTCGCGGGCGTGTTCATGCTCGGCGATCCTGTCGCGGTGTTGATCTCGCCGGAAGCAAGCCAGGACGATATCGCCCGGCTTCGCCAGGATCTCGGTCTCGATCTGCCGTTTCACCAGCAATATCTGCGCTTTGTTTCCGCCGCGCTTGGCGGTGATCTCGGCGTCAGCTTCGCCTATGGCGTTTCGGCGATCGATCTGGTGCTCGAGCGCTTTCCCGCCACCTTCGAGCTTGCGGCGACGGGCATGCTGCTGGCGGTGCTGCTTGGCGCGCCGCTCGGCCTATACGCCGGATTGCGCCACGGGACCATCGGCTCGCAGGCGATTATGGCGCTGTCGACGGTCGGGTTCTCGATCCCGATCTTTTGGGTCGCGCTGATGATGATCTTCGTCTTCGCCATCGGCCTCGGCTGGCTGCCGCCCTCGGGGAGGGGCGAGACGCGCATGCTGTTCGGCGCCGAATTCAGCGTTCTGACCGCTGATGGCTGGCGTTATCTCGCGCTGCCGGCGCTGACGCTCGCGATCTTCAAAGTATCGCTGGTGATCCGGCTGACCTACGCCGGAACGCGGGAG
>JBCBCG010000245.1:0-4782 GCA_038530925.1 Pseudomonadota bacterium | reverse complement strand
CCTTCAGCGGCGCGACTCTGGAGGCGGCGATCGCCTCATCGGAGGCGCAAGCGGCGTTTTTCTCGGGCGGCGGCGAGGCGGAGCTGAGCTTGAGCGCGGCGGCAGAGGCCTTCGACGCCGCCTCGGCCGGGCAAGCGCGCCGCGCGCTCGCGCGGGCGACGGGCGAGATCGGCGAGGTGATCTCGGTCGCCGCGCCCCATGGGCTCGCCGCGCCGATGCTGTATTTGGTGGGCCTTGGGCGCGAGCCTATGGCGGCGGCGGGCGCGCGCAAGATCGGCGCGGCGCTCGGCAAAACGCTGAGCGGCGCAAAGCTCGCCGCGGCGAGCGTCCGCTGTGAAGGGCTCGGCGCCGATGCGGCGCAAACGACGGCCTTCGCCGCGGAGATGGCGTTCGCCGCGCGGCTTCTCGCTTACCGTTTCGATGCGCGCAAGAGCGCGACCGAGGGAACGCCGCTGGAGCGCCTTGACATCGCCGGCGTTGATCCAGCGGCGGCGGAGGCGGCGTTCGCGCCCTTCGCGGGTCTCGCCGCGGGCGTGACCATGGCGCGCGATCTGACGAACGAACCGGCCAATTTCCTTTATCCTCGCAGCTTCGCGGATCGGGTCGAGGGGCTGACGAAAGATGGTCTCGAAGTGGAGATCCTCGGCGAACCTCAGCTTGAGGAGCACGGCATGGGCGCGCTGCTGGGCGTGGGGCGCGGCAGCCGGAAGGAGAGCTTGATCGCGGTGATGCGCTGGAGCGGCGCGCCGCAGGCGGACGCCGCGCCGATCGCCTTCATCGGCAAAGGCGTCTGCTTCGATACGGGCGGCATCTCTCTCAAGCCCGCGGCCGGGATGGAGGAGATGACCATGGACATGGCCGGCGCCGCGGTCGTCACCGGCGTGATGAAGGCGCTCGCGCTCCGCAAAGCGCCGGTGAACGCGGTCGGCGTGCTTGGTCTCGTTGAGAACATGCCCGATGGCGACGCGCAGAGGCCCGGCGATGTGGTGACGGCGATGTCGGGCAAGACCATCGAGATCATCAACACCGACGCCGAAGGTCGGCTCGTGCTGGCCGATGCGCTTTGGTACGCGCAGGAGCGCTTCAAGCCGACGAAGATGATCAATCTGGCGACGCTGACCGGCGCGGTGATCATCGCGCTCGGCCACGAGAAGGCGGGGCTTTTCTCGAATGACGACGATTTGGCGGCGGAGCTGCTCGCCGCAGCGGAGGAGGAGGGCGAAGGGCTCTGGCGTCTGCCGCTCGGGCCGGGCTACGACAAATCGCTGAAATCGCGCATCGCCGATATGAAGAACACCGGCGGGCGCGCCGCGGGCTCCGTCACCGCAGCGCAGTTTTTGCAGCGCTTCGTGAAGGACGGGCAGGCTTGGGCGCATCTCGATATCGCCGGCGTCGCCTCGACGAAAGAGGACGGCCCGCTCTGGCCGAAGGGCGCGAGCGGCTGGGGCGTGGCGACGTTGGTGCGTCTCGCCGAGAGCGCGGCGGACGAGGGCTGATCGGCCGCGCCATCCTTCCCTTTCAAGACGGGCCGCGCCGTCTCTCGCAGCCCCAGCCTCCTCTTGTGTCGTCCCGCCGCATCGCTAGGGTGCGGCGCATCGTCCTGCGCGCATCCGCCGCAAAGGGTTGCGCTTCAGGACGAGCAGGCGAGAGCGGAGAGGAGGCGCGGGATGCGGGCGACTAGGCTTTCGACCGGATGGCTTTCGACCGGACGGCTTTCGATGGGACGCTGGCGCTGGTTGGCCGGCGCCGCGGCGGCTGGGCTGTTGCTCGGCACGGTCGCCGGCGCTGTCGCGGACAAACCGCCGAGCTTCACCGCGCGCTTTTATGCGCCTGAGGCCGAGGCACTCGGGCTTCAGGAATGGCTGGACGCTGTCGGTTCGGCGCGGCCGGATGTCATTTATCTCGGCGAGCGCCATGACAGCGAGGCGCATCACGCGCTGCAGTCGGCGGTGGTCGCGGGACTCGAAGCGCGGTTCGAGGCCGAAGGCGGCGTCGCCGGTTTGGTGTTCGAGATGATCGCCGAAGCCAAAGAGCCAGCAGCGCTGCGCGCGCGCGGATGGCCGGGGCGGGCGGGCCCCGGCGCGAGCGACGCTGTGGCCGAGGCCGCCGAATGGGACAAAAGCGGCTGGCCGGATTTCGCGCTCTACGCGCCGATCTTGGAAGCGGCGCCGGGCGCCTATGTCGCGGGCGGCGGTTATCCGCGCCAGGCGGTGATGCGCGCGGCGACCGACGCCGACTGGCTCCGCCGCGAGCCCGGCGCCGCGCGTTTCGGTCTCGATCAGCCCTTGCCGACGGCCCAGCAAGCGGCGCGCGAGGCGGCGCAGATCGCGAGCCATTGCAACGCTATCCCGCCGGAGGTCGCGCCGATGATGGTGGACGCGCAGCGGGCGCGAGACGCGCGCCTCGCCGCGGCGATCCTCCGCGCGAGAGAGGCGGCGGCGGCCGAAGGGCGCACCGGGCCTGTGGTCGTGATCACCGGCGCCTTGCACGCGAGGCTCGATTACGGCGCGCCGGCGCTGCTGACGCGCGCGGCGCCAAATCTCTCGCAGCTATCGGTCGCGATGGTGGAGCGGGAAGAGCCGCTGAGCGGCTTTGAAATCGAGCCGGCGCGCGCGGCGCTATTCGACGTCTGGGCGCCGACGCCGCCGCCGGCGGTGGAGCGGCCTGATCCCTGCCTCGCCTTTAAAGCCAACCGCACCGCGAAGACCTCCGCTGAAGAAACGGCGCCTGATTAAGAGGTGAGCGGCGGCGAGAACAAGGGCGGCTCCTTTGAGCTCTCGGCGCTCTCGGCGGCGCCTGGCGGGGACAAAAACGCCCTGAGCGCCGCCGGATAGAGCGCGTGTTCGAGGGCTAAGACGCGCGCGGCCAAAGCATCCGGCGTCTCGTCCAGACGCACCGCCAGCGCCGCTTGCGCCAGGATCGGCCCGTCATCCACCTCCGCCCGCACCAGATGCACGGTGGCGCCATGGATCTTCGCGCCGGCGGCCAGCGCGCGCGCATGGGTGTCGAGCCCGCGAAAGGCCGGCAGCAAAGAAGGATGGATGTTGAGGATCCGCTCCGCCCATGGCCCGGTTAGGAAGGCGGGTGAGAGAATGCGCATAAAGCCCGCAAGGCAGAGGACGTCGCAGCGCGCCGCAAGCAACGTTTCGGTCATCGCCGCCTCGAACGCCGCTTTGTCGCGCGGGAAACGGCGGTGATCCACGATCGCCGTCGGCGCCCCCAGCGCCTCAGCGGCGGCGAGACCGGGCGCGTCCGGCTCGTTCGAAAGCACCAAAGCGATCTCGAACTCAGGCGCCGCGCGCGCGGCGCCGGCGAGGGCCAGCATGTTGGAGCCGCGACCGCTGATCAGAACGCCGATCCGCGCGCTCATGACAGGGCGCTCTTGAAAGGGCGCTCGCTCACGCCGGCGCGCCGAGGAGCCGCGTCGCCGGCGCGTCGTCGCCGCGAGGGGCGACCTCGCCGATCATATGCGCGCGCTCGCCGCGGGCGGTGAGGAACGCCGCGCAGGCCGGCGCCGCCTCCTTCGCCACGATGAGCACCATGCCGAGCCCGCAATTGAACGCTTTGGTCATCTCCTCTTCAGCGACGCCGCCCGCCTCCGCCAGCCAGCGGAACAGCGGCGGCCGCGTCCAGGCGCCGAGATCGATTTCGCAGGCGCGGCTCGGCGGCAAGGCGCGGCCTGGGTTCTCTTTCAGCCCGCCGCCGGTGATATGGGCGAGGCCAAGGATCGAGGCGCCGAGCGAGGGCTCGCGCAGCGCCGCCAGCACCGGCTTCACATAGATGCGCGTCGGTCTCAGCAGCGCCGCGCCGAGGCGCGTCTCCGGCGCGAAGGGCGCAGGCGCGTCCCAGGCGAGGCCTTGATCCGCGACGATGCGGCGAATGAGCGAGAAGCCGTTCGAATGCGCGCCGTCGCTCTCAAGACCGATCAGCGCGGCGCCGACTGGGATCTCCGGCCGCGGCAGCAGCCCCTCGCGCTCCACCGCGCCGACGCAGAAGCCGGCGAGATCGAAATCATCGCCGTGGTAAAGGCCCGGCATCTCCGCCGTCTCGCCGCCGACGAGCGCCGCGCCCGCCTCGGCGCAGCCGCGGGCGACGCCTTCGATCACTTGGGCGGCGGCGTCGGGCCTCAGCACGCCGGTCGCGAAATAGTCGAGAAAGATGAGCGGATCCGCGCCGTGGCACAAAAGATCGTTGACGCACATCGCGACGAGATCGACGCCGACGCCGCCGAGTTCTCCGGTCTCGATCGCGATCTTCAGCTTGGTGCCGACGCCGTCTGTTCCCGTCACCAGCACCGGATCGCGAAAGCCGGCTTGCGCGAGATCGAAGAGCGCGCCGAAGCCGCCGAGCCCGCCCATAACGCCAGGCCGGGCCGTGGCCGCCGCAGCGGGCTTGATGCGCTCGACCAAACTGTCGCCCGAGGCGATCGAGACGCCCGCTTGGGCGTAGGTCAGGCCCGGTTTGGAGGGTTCGGGATCGTGATCGGACATCTCTCTGACGCCTTCCGTTGCGATAGAGGCGCGCGCCGACGCCTTTTCGGCGAGACGCTTACGGCGCCCGCGCGCTCAGCGGAAGAGGGGTGCGGGAGGACGTTCGAGGCGAGAGCGCGCGCTTGAGCGCGAAGCGGGTCCCTGGAGTTTCGTCCGTTCGGCGGTCGGCGACGGGCTTCCGTCAGATAGCTTCGCATAGGCGGCTGTTTTGAACTTGACCTGCCCCCCGCTGGGTCTCTCACCGTGATGTAGAGTCTGCTCGACCGCGAAGGATCAGACGACATGAGGAAAA
>JBCBCG010000244.1:0-4785 GCA_038530925.1 Pseudomonadota bacterium | reverse complement strand
ACCCCACGCACCGGCACGCTGCGCCGGCGCAGCGCCTCAAGCGAGAGCAGCGCGTGGGGTCGCCTTTCTCGGCGCGCCGGCGCCGGACACTGAGGAGATCGTCTGCCGTCTCGCCGAGGTGCGCCGGCTTGGCCGCCTGCCGCGGCTCGACCCGTTGACGCCCGAGACGCTGGCGGCGGCCTTCGCTGAGCATTTCCACCTCGAGGACTTTCAGGACGCCGGCGCCTAACCCGCGCCGCGCCCTTGGCACGCAACCCATTGGAGCGATCGCGCATGACCGACCGCAGCGGCGTTCGTCCCTCGCGAGGGATTTGGCATCCGTTCACCCAGCATGCGATCATGCCGGAGATGGTGAAGATCGCGCGCGGCGAGGGCGCCTATCTCGAGACGCCGGAGGGACGGCGGATTTTCGACGGCGTCGCCTCCTGGTGGGTCGTGACCCACGGCCATCGCCATCCGCGGATCATCCGCGCCATCCAAGACCAGGCGAACGCGCTCGATCAGGTGATCTTCGCCGGCTTCACCCATGAGCCGGCGGAGCGGCTGGCGCAGGCGCTGCTGCGTCTCGCGCCGGCGAGCCTCGATTACGTGTTCTATTCCGATAGCGGGTCGACCGCGGTGGAGGTCGCGCTGAAGATGGCGCTCGGCTTCTGGAAGCTGAACGGCGCGCGGCGCGAGAAGATCCTGGTGCTCGAGAACGGCTATCACGGCGATACGATCGGGACCATGTCGGTGGGCGAGCGCGGCGTCTTCAACCAAGCCTATGAACCGCTGCTCTTTGATGTTGGAACCATTCCGTTTCCGAGCGCCGGCGCGGAAGCGCGCACCCTCGAGGCGTTGGAGGCGGCCTGCGCCGCGCGGGGCGGCGGCGAGAAACCGGCGGCCTTCATCGTCGAGCCTCTCGCCCTCGGCGCCGGCGGCATGCTGTTTTATGGCGCTCAGACTTTAGCAGAGATGCGCCGGATCTGCGCCGCGCATGAGGTGCTCTTCATCGCCGACGAGGTGATGACCGGTTGGGGCCGCACGGGCCGCATGTTCGCCTGCGAGCATGCGGGCGTCGAACCGGATCTTCTCTGCACCTCGAAAGGGCTCACTGGCGGCTCCATGCCGCTGGCCGCCACGCTCTGCCGCGCGGACATTTTCGATGCGCATTACTCCGAAGACCGCAGCCGCACCTTCTACCATTCGAGTTCTTACACGGCGAACCCGATCGCCTGCGCGGCGGCGGCCGCGAATGCGGAGATCTGGGCGGAGGAGCCGGTGCTCGAGCGCGTCGCGGCGCTCGCCGCGATGCAGGCGGAGCGTCTCGCGACGCTCGAAAGCGATCCGCGCTTCGAGAATGTTCGCCGCTGCGGAACCATCGCCGCCTTCGATTATCGCACTGAAAACGCAGGCTATCTCGCGACCCTCGGCCCGCGGCTCTACGCCTTCTTCCAGAGCCGCGATCTCCTCCTCAGGCCGCTCGGCAACACGGTCTATGTGATGCCGCCCTACTGCGCTACGGCGGCGGATCTCGATAAGGTGTATGACACGGTGCGCGAGGCCGCCGCCATCGGTCTTGAGGACCTCTGAGCCGTCGATCACGCGCGGCGGGCGGCGGGCGGCGATCATCGCGGCGCAGCGGAAGCGAAAGAGATCTTGGCTGCATCACGAGAGGCGACGCTGAGGAGACGGCGATCGGCCCGGCGCGCTTTGTCATCGTTCGGCGCGATTGCGCCGTTCGTCCTGATCGCCCCGCTCGGCGCCGGCGCCTTGCCGCTCTCCGGCGCGGATTGCGCCGAGCAGATTTCGAGTTCCCGCCGTTGCCTTTCAACAGCGGCGCAGGTTTGCCGCGTGGCCGCGCCGGCGCGGCCTGAGGCGGCGCCTTACTCGGCGGAGATCGAACGAGAAGTCTGGGCGCTCGTCGTTGCAATCGTGCTGTGTCCCTTGACCTTCTCCCTTCCTCAGGGCCACGCAAAACTGGAATTTCCAGGTG
Organism: Pseudomonadota bacterium; assembly: GCA_038530925.1. GTDB lineage: Bacteria > Pseudomonadota > Alphaproteobacteria > Rhodobacterales > Rhodobacteraceae > JALEGB01. The sequence continues at coordinate 2,810 of JBCBCG010000244.1, read as the reverse complement.
CGACGGAGCCTCCGGCGTCAGCGCGGAGATCTCCACCAATCGGAGCGGTGACGCCGGAGGCGGCCAACAGCTCTGACGGGGTTTGATAGCCGAGCGCCGAGTGAGGGCGCTCATGGTTATAGTGGCGGCGCCAGACGCCGATCTCAGCGCGGGCGTGCGCCAGTGATTTGAACCAGTGCAAGTTCAGGCACTCGTCACGAAAGCGCCCGTTGAAGCTCTCGACGAAGGCGTTCTGGACCGGTTTACCCGGTTCGATGAACCGCAGGCGCACGCCGGTACGCTCCGACCAGTCGAACATCGCCTTGCTGGTCAGCTCTGGGCCGTTGTCCATCACGATCTCCTCGGGCGGCCCGATCTCGTCGCCCAACTCGTCGAGGAACCGCGCTAAACGTTCGCCGGAGATCGAGAGATCGATGATCTGCCCCGGACAGAAACGGCTGAAGTCGTCGACGACGTTCAACACGCGGAAGCGGCGATGAGATCGGGCCGCCCGAGGAGATCGTGATGGACAACGGCCCAGAGCTGACCAGCAAGGCGATGTTCGACTGGTCGGAGCGTACCGGCGTGCGCCTGCGGTTCATCGAACCGGGTAAACCGGTCCAGAACGCCTTCGTCGAGAGCTTCAACGGGCGCTTTCGTGACGAGTGCCTGAACTTGCACTGGTTCAAATCACTGGCGCACGCCCGCGCTGAGATCGGCGTCTGGCGCCGCCACTATAACCATGAGCGCCCTCACTCGGCGCTCGGCTATCAAACCCCGTCAGAGCTGTTGGCCGCCTCCGGCGTCACCGCTCCGATTGGTGGAGATCTCCGCGCTGACGCCGGAGGCTCCGTCGCACCTGGAAATTCCAGTTTTGCGTGGCCCTGAGGAAGGGAGAAGGTCAAGGGACACAGCACGATTGCAACGACGAGCGCCCAGACTTCTCGTTCGATCTCCGCCGAGTAAGGCGCCGCCTCAGGCCGCGCCGGCGCGGCCACGCGGCAAACCTGCGCCGCTGTTGAAAGGCAACGGCGGGAACTCGAAATCTGCTCGGCGCAATCCGCGCCGGAGAGCGGCAAGGCGCCGGCGCCGAGCGGGGCGATCAGGACGAACGGCGCAATCGCGCCGAACGATGACAAAGCGCGCCGGGCCGATCGCCGTCTCCTCAGCGTCGCCTCTCGTGATGCAGCCAAGATCTCTTTCGCTTCCGCTGCGCCGCGATGATCGCCGCCCGCCGCCCGCCGCGCGTGATCGACGGCTCAGAGGTCCTCAAGACCGATGGCGGCGGCCTCGCGCACCGTGTCATACACCTTATCGAGATCCGCCGCCGTAGCGCAGTAGGGCGGCATCACATAGACCGTGTTGCCGAGCGGCCTGAGGAGGAGATCGCGGCTCTGGAAGAAGGCGTAGAGCCGCGGGCCGAGGGTCGCGAGATAGCCTGCGTTTTCAGTGCGATAATCGAAGGCGGCGATGGTTCCGCAGCGGCGAACATTCTCGAAGCGCGGATCGCTTTCGAGCGTCGCGAGACGCTCCGCCTGCATCGCGGCGAGCGCCGCGACGCGCTCGAGCACCGGCTCCTCCGCCCAGATCTCCGCATTCGCGGCCGCCGCCGCGCAGGCGATCGGGTTCGCCGTGTAAGAACTCGAATGGTAGAAGGTGCGGCTGCGGTCTTCGGAGTAATGCGCATCGAAAATGTCCGCGCGGCAGAGCGTGGCGGCCAGCGGCATGGAGCCGCCAGTGAGCCCTTTCGAGGTGCAGAGAAGATCCGGTTCGACGCCCGCATGCTCGCAGGCGAACATGCGGCCCGTGCGGCCCCAACCGGTCATCACCTCGTCGGCGATGAAGAGCACCTCATGCGCGGCGCAGATCCGGCGCATCTCTGCTAAAGTCTGAGCGCCATAAAACAGCATGCCGCCGGCGCCGAGGGCGAGAGGCTCGACGATGAAGGCCGCCGGTTTCTCGCCGCCGCCCCGCGCGGCGCAGGCCGCCTCCAACGCCTCGAGGGTGCGCGCTTCCGCGCCGGCGCTCGGAAACGGAATGGTTCCAACATCAAAGAGCAGCGGTTCATAGGCTTGGTTGAAGACGCCGCGCTCGCCCACCGACATGGTCCCGATCGTATCGCCGTGATAGCCGTTCTCGAGCACCAGGATCTTCTCGCGCCGCGCGCCGTTCAGCTTCCAGAAGCCGAGCGCCATCTTCAGCGCGACCTCCACCGCGGTCGACCCGCTATCGGAATAGAACACGTAATCGAGGCTCGCCGGCGCGAGACGCAGCAGCGCCTGCGCCAGCCGCTCCGCCGGCTCATGGGTGAAGCCGGCGAAGATCACCTGATCGAGCGCGTTCGCCTGGTCTTGGATGGCGCGGATGATCCGCGGATGGCGATGGCCGTGGGTCACGACCCACCAGGAGGCGACGCCGTCGAAAATCCGCCGTCCCTCCGGCGTCTCGAGATAGGCGCCCTCGCCGCGCGCGATCTTCACCATCTCCGGCATGATCGCATGCTGGGTGAACGGATGCCAAATCCCTCGCGAGGGACGAACGCCGCTGCGGTCGGTCATGCGCGATCGCTCCAATGGGTTGCGTGCCAAGGGCGCGGCGCGGGTTAGGCGCCGGCGTCCTGAAAGTCCTCGAGGTGGAAATGCTCAGCGAAGGCCGCCGCCAGCGTCTCGGGCGTCAACGGGTCGAGCCGCGGCAGGCGGCCAAGCCGGCGCACCTCGGCGAGACGGCAGACGATCTCCTCAGTGTCCGGCGCCGGCGCGCCGAGAAAGGCGACCCCACGCGCTGCTCTCGCTTGAGGCGCTGCGCCGGCGCAGCGTGCCGGTGCGTGGGGT
>JBCBCG010000243.1:0-4803 GCA_038530925.1 Pseudomonadota bacterium | reverse complement strand
GCGTCGCTCCATCGGACACTCCTCTCTTGGCTCGAAAGCCGTAGCATGGGTGTCCACCAGACCGGGGCACGTTCAGATCGCGTCCTCATGTCGATCCGGGTCGTATGGGATCCCCAGATCGTCGCCGATCTGAATGGAGACGTGGGCTGGTGAAGGAGGCCAGCCCCAAGATGGCGAAGACCCTTTCCCTCAATCTGAGGCGGCGCGTCATTGACGCGATCACCACAGGCATGAGCCGGAGTGCTGCGGCGCGACGGTTCGGGATCGGCCGGGCGACGGCGATCCGGTGGCGCGCGGATTGGCGAGAGACCGGCTCTTTCACCGCGCGTCCGAAGGGCGGCGATCTGCGGTCAGATCGGATCGAGCGGTTGGCGGAGGCGATCTTCGCTATGGTCGAAGCCGAGAAGGACATCACCCTTGTCGAGATCGCCCGGCGCCTGAAGGCCGAGCATGGCGAGCGCTTCGCCTCGAAGACGATCCACTATTTCTTCCGTCTCCACGGCTTGAGCTGGAAAAAAACCGTGCACGCCGCCGAGCAGGAACGTGAAGACGTCGCCGCGCGCCGCGAAGCCTGGATCGCGGCGCAGGCGGACCTGGATCCCGAACGGCTTGTCTTCATTGACGAAACCGGCGCCTCGACCAAGATGGCGCGCTTCCGAGGCCGCGCCCATCGACGAGCGCCGCCACGCGGCCGTTCCCCACGGCCACTGGAAGACAACCACCTATGTCGGCGCTCTCCGGCATGACCGCTCCCATGGTGCTGGACGGCGCGATGAACGGCGCGGCCTCCCTGGTCTATGTGAGGCGGTTCGTGGCGCCAACGCTCAAGCCAGGCGACATCGTGATCCAGGACAACCTCCCCGCCCACAAGCCGGCGGCGGTGCGCGAGGCGATCGAGGCGACCGGCGCCGAACTCCGCTTTCCACCGCCCTACAGCCCGGACCTCAACCCGATCGCGATGGCCTTCTGGCGGATGAAGACCATCCTCAGCGAAGCCGCGGCGCGCACGGTGGAGAGGCTCGACGCGGCCTTCTAACCGCGGTCGACGCCGTGACCGCCGCCGAGGCGAGAAACTACTTTGCAGAGGCCGGCGATGAGCCGGAATAACGTGAACCTGCTCTAGTACTGCGAGTGACGGAGCCGCCGCCTCCGGCTTCCATGAAACGCTCCCGCTAAGGCCGCACTATAACATTGATCTTACATGTAAACGCTAATTAAGGCGTCCTCGCCCCGCCGCCCACCGTAAAAGGAATGGTCGGCGCCAGCTCGGACTGTCGCTGAGGCGGGTTTTCGGCTGAGACGCAAATCGGGATGTCGCTGCACATGCTCCAGACCCACATGCGCAACCGTGAAACAACGCCCTGAGGACTCGGCCGGGTCGGTCACCCATTAGAAATTCACCGCCGCGCCACCGCCGCTTTCTTCCTCTGTGTCGCCCGCCTCAGGCTCAACGCTCAGATCGAGCCCATGGCTCGTGCGGATGCGCGTTTCGATTTCGGAGGCGATGTCGGCGTTGTCTTTCAGGAACTGCTTTGCGTTCTCGCGGCCTTGGCCAATGCGCTGATCTCCAAAAGAGTACCAGGCTCCCGATTTATCCACCACGCCCGCCTTCACACCGAGATCGACCAGCTCCCCCACTTTGGAGATGCCTTCGCCATACATGATGTCGAATTCGACTTGCTTGAACGGCGGCGCCACCTTGTTTTTCACGACCTTCACACGCGTGGTGTTGCCCACGACCTCGTCCCGATCCTTGATCGCGCCGATACGGCGGATATCGAGACGGACGGAGGCGTAGAATTTCAACGCGTTCCCGCCCGTCGTCGTCTCAGGACTGCCGAACATCACGCCGATCTTCATGCGGATCTGATTGATGAAGATCACCATGCAGCCTGAACGCGAGATCGATCCCGTCAACTTGCGCATCGCCTGGCTCATCAAGCGCGCCTGAAGGCCGACCTGGGCGTCGCCCATATCACCCTCAAGCTCCGCCCGCGGCGTCAGCGCGGCGACGCTGTCGACCACCACGACCGACACGGCGCCCGAGCGCACCAGCGTGTCCGCGATCTCGAGCGCTTGCTCGCCCGCATCGGGCTGAGAGATATAAAGCTCGTCGACGTCGACGCCCAACTTCCGCGCATAGACCGGGTCGAGCGCATGCTCGGCGTCGATGAAGGCGCAGACGCCGCCCTTCTTCTGCTCTTCGGCGATGGTGTGCAGCGCCAGCGTGGTTTTGCCGGAACTCTCCGGCCCAAAAATCTCAATGATCCGCCCTTTGGGCAAGCCGCCGATGCCCAGACCGATATCGAGGCCGAGCGAGCCTGTGGAGATCGCCTCGATATCAAGGCTGGCCTCGCTCGAGCCCAGCTTCATCACCGAGCCCTTGCCGAAATTCCGCTCGATCTGAGCAAGCGCTGATTCCAGCGCTTTCAGCTTATCCATATTCGCGGGTCCTGTTTGATCCAGGAGATCGTCGTTCACCGACTTCAGCGCGACCGACATCCTCTCGCCTCCTCGCATATTCCACAGGCCTTCATCCCCTGTCCAACAAAACGCAGTTTCGGTTAAGAGGCGTCAACGGTCAAGACAAAACTAGAACATAATGGGATCTAAGTGAGATCAACGCAGCCTTTCGCTTTGATGCGCAAGCGCGTCTTCGACCGCTTCGGCCAGCTCGTCGAGGGTGAAGGGTTTTTGCAGAAAGCGGGTCTCGCGCGCATGCGCCGCGGCGCTGTCGAGCGTCTCGGCGAAGGCGTCGCGGGCGTAGCCGGACATGAAGATCACGCGCATCTCAGGGCGCGCATCGCCGATCCGGCGGAGCACGCTCGGCCCGTCCGTATCCTCCAGCACCACGTCCGAGAGCAAAAGATCAATGCGCAGCGCCGGATCCGTAAGCTTCTCGAGCGCTTCTTCGCCGCTTTCGGCTTCGAGAACTCTGTGGCCGCGCTCGGTCAGGCTGCGCGCGGCGAAGGCGCGCACAGCGGCCTGATCCTCTACGAGAAGAATCGCGCCAGGCCCGGCGCGCGGGGCTTGCTGCGGGCCCAAGGCGACAGGCCGCGGCGCCGGCGGTTGCGGATCATCTCGCCTGTCCCGCGCCCGGCGCGCCCCGCCCGCCTCCGCGCCCATCCGCGCCGCAGCCTCTCTGAGCGAGACCGCGCCGCGGCGCGGCGCGGCGGCGTCTTGGGACGCTCCTGGAAGCGCCTGAGGCGCTGACCCGGGCGGCGCGATGCGATCCTCGCGGGCGCGCCGGCTCGCCGGCTTCAGCGCCGAGGCTTGGGCTTCCGCCGCGCGCTCGGCGCTCACCCGCGGGAGGTAAATGTCGAAGCGCGCGCCGGCGCCTTCCTCGCTCTCCACGAAAACATACCCGTTCGACTGCTTCACCACGCCATACACCACGGCGAGGCCAAGCCCCGTGCCTTGACCCACAGGCTTGGTGGTGAAGAAGGGCTCGAAGATTTTCGCCAACGCCTCTCGCGGGATGCCGGAGCCCGAATCCCGCACGGTCACGCGCACATATTCGCCGGGCGGCATCGTGAAGTTTCCTTGGGATCGCGGCTCGACGATCGTTTCGTTAGCGGTGGCCACATGGATCGCGCCGCCGCCCTTCATCGCGTGGCTCGCATTCACGACGAGATTGGTGATCACCTGCTCGAACTGGTTCACATCCACTTCGACCGGCCAGAGACCTTCCTCAAGATCAGTCTCGATCTCGTATTTCTCGCCGATCACACGCGCGAGCAGGAACACGAACTCCGAACAGCGCTCCGTCAGATTCGCGACCTTCGGCGTCAGCGTCTGCTTGCGTGAAAAGGCGAGGAGCTGGCCCACCAGCCACGCCGCGCGCCGCCCGCTCTGACGGATCGCATTGAGATCGCCATAGGCCGGATCCGTATCCGTCATGCGTTTGAGCAGCGCATCCGCGCTGCCGATGATCACGGTGAGAAGGTTGTTGAAATCATGCGCGACGCCGCCGGCGAGCTGGCCGACCGCCTGAAGCTTCTGCGCCTGAATGAAGTTCTTCTCGAGCCCGCGCCCCTCGGAGACGTCGATCAAATGGCATAAGAGGAGCCGCCCGGCGGCGCTGTCGATCCCGCTCAAATAGCATTGAACGAGACGACCCTCCGCGCCGCTCGGCCCGGCGAGGCGCGCTTCGAAAGCGGCCACGCCGCCCCGCGCCGCGGCGGCGACGCCGGCCTCGGCTTGTTCGCGATCTTCTTCGGCGACCCAATCGATGAAATGATCTCCGACCGGGCCGGCCACCGCTTCGGCCGCGACGGCCTGAGCCGCGCGATCGGTCAACAAGCGGTCCGCCGCCGCGTTGAGCCGCAGCACCCGCCCCTCGCCCGAGAGCGCCAGCGCCCCGATGGCCGCCTCCGCCAGCACGCGCTCCGCCGGCATCTCGTCGAACGCGTGGAGAAGCCGCCGCGCCTCCGCTCCGACCGCCGGTCCGAGCGCCAAGGGCGCTCGAGGCTCCAGCGCTGGCGCGGCGGGACCCGGCGCGGGCGCCGCGACGCCGAACAGGCCCGCGCCGTTTGGCGCCCGGGTAAGCGACACCGTGACCGCCCTCGGCGCCGCCTCCGTCCCGATCAAGCGGCTCGACCAAACTTCGCCCTCCGCCTGAGCCGCGTCGTCGGCGAGGCGATCGGCGAGGTCCGGCAACAACGCCGCCAGGCTGGGCGTCGGGCCGGCCCGCGCGCCGGTCCATGCTTCAAAGAGCGCGCTTGCGGCGATGACGCGCCCAGTCGGGCCCGTCGCGAACCAGGCGACGCCAGCCCCTTCCAACGCCTTCTCGACATCGAGCGG
>JBCBCG010000242.1:286-4809 GCA_038530925.1 Pseudomonadota bacterium | reverse complement strand
GACGCATGGCGGCGGCGCCTAGCCGCCGCGGATGAAGGTCGACCCGATGCCGCCTTTGAGATGCTGCTTCAAAAGACGCAGTTCAACGCCGGTGAGATCCAACAGCGCATGCGGTGCGCGAAACCCAAGGCCCGGACGACGCATTTCAAACAAAGAGACGACAAGAGCGCCGCGCTCGAACGGAACCACTGCGTGATGCTCCCGCATGTCGCCGATCGTCTCGCCGACCCAGACGTTTCGCTCTCCAACCTTGTCGATAGACTCAAAGGACACGGTCCGCTGTTCCGCAGCGACGTCGATCGGCAACCGCGCGAGCGGCGCAGGACGCAGTTGCGTGTTTCGCCTCCGTCACGCGCTGTCGAGCCGCGGTGACGGCATTGAGCGCAGCGCCGAGCGCAATCTCATGGCGCGTCCAGCATGAGATCTGCGAGGAGATGCGCCAGCACGGCCCCCTCTTTGCGGCAGGGCTCCAGAGCCGCGCTCGCAAGGCGCAGGCGGCTTTGCGCGACCGACATCTCTCCCTCCCAACCCGAGACGCGTAAGATCACGCTGCTGAGCGCTGAAGAGAGGCGCCGATCGCGCCGGACGCGCCGCGCCGCCGAGCACGTCGTCTCACCGCCTCGGCGCATTGTAAGATCTTCGCCGAGTTCGACATCAGTAATCCCGGCGCCATTCGAGGCCGACGCCGACATCGCCGGCGGCGCCCGCCTCGCCGTCGAGCCGGATTTGCGGCGCGACCTCGATCTCGACGCGCACCGCGCGATCGGCGGGATCGACGCCCTCCTGCGCTTCGACGAACACGCCCGGCGCGACATAGGTTCCAGCGCTGACGCGTGTCTGACCGCTGTCGCCCGCGCCGACGCTCAGTTTGTCGACGCCGACCAGATCCCGCGCCGCCTCGAGCGCGCCGGGCTTGCCGCTGGTCAGCGCCGCGAGGCCAGAGGCGAGCTGCGCCGCTTCAAGCGAAGTGAGCTGGCTGAGGCTGCGGCCGAAGATCAGTTGCGGCAGCACCTCGTCCTCCGGCAGCTCCGGCGTGGCGCTGAAGCCGATCTCGGGTTGCGTCGCCGGCCCGGTCACCTCGATCGCGCCTTCGATCTCGCCGGTGTCGCGCGTCAGGCGGATGGCGAGCTCGGGGATCGGCGGGCCGGTGAACAGGATCTCCGAGCCGCGGATGGCGAAAGGCGATCCGGCGAAGGAGAAAGCGCCGCGCCGCGCGGTCACGGTTCCCACGATCCGCGGCGCGCCGAGCACGCCGCTCACCGCCAGATCTCCCTCCCATTCGCTGTCGAGCCCGCGCCCGCGCGCGAAGATGCGCCGCGGCATCGCGACTTTGATGTCGAGCGGCGTCGCTGAAACCGCATCGCGGCCAGGACGCGGCGCGCGCTCCGGCGGCGGCCCGCGGCGATCCCGCGTCTCGATCAAGGGCGGCGCCGTCACGCCGCCGCCGATCAGGCGGAACTCCGCCGGACCGATCTCGAGCGCGCCGACGATCCCCGGCGCCGCACCGCCGATCGCCCCGGACAGACGCCCATCGACCCGCGCGGACGCGTCCTCCCGCCGGAGCAGCGCCGCGCGATCGAATGTCGCGTCAAAGACCGCGCCGCCGCCGCCGAGATCGCTCTCCGCGGTCAGCGCGAGGCCGCCCGCCTCCGGCCCCTCGGCGTCGCGCGCCGTGAGCCGCAGCCGCGCCGCGCCCTCCGGGCTCGCTTCAATCCGCGCATCGAGCGCGCGCAGATCCGTTCCCGTCGCCACAATTTGCAAGCGGCCGCCCGAAAGCGCGGCGAAGCCTTCCAGCGCCGGCGCCGCCACGGTTCCGCCGAGGCCGAGATCCAACGTCAGAGGCCCTTCAAGCAGCGCCGCCTCCGTCGGCGCGAGCGCCCAGAGCCGCGCCGCCTCGCCCTCCCAAGCGAGGCGCCCTTCGATCGGCGCCGCTGGCGAGAGCGTCGGAACCGGCCCCGGCGTCAACGGCGCGCGCGCTTCGAGCGTCAGAGGCGCGGCGCCGGGCGGCGCGATCTCGGCGGCGAGCGAGAGCGGACCGCCGCGCCACGACGCGGTCAGCGCCGCGTCGAAGCCTGTCTCGGCGGCGACGCGCAGCCCTGAGGCGCCGAGATCAACGCCGCTCGCGCGCAGATCGGCGTCGAGACGCGCCGGCGCGCGGCTGCTGAGCGCGGCCGCGCCGTTCACCCGCCCGGCGCTGATCGGCGCGAGCCCCAGCGCGCCGAGCACGTCGAGCGGCGTCTCTTCGAAGGCGATCTCGGCCTCAAGCCGCCGCCCCGCGGCGCCGCGCAGCGTCACCGCGCCGTCATTCACCGTGAGACGCGTCTCCTCGAGCCGCACGCCGCCGCCGCGCAAGCGCAGCCGCGTCGGTTCCGCGAGCGCGATCGCCGCGTCCCTCGCATCGAAGGTCAACCGGCGCAGATCCACCGCCGCATCATCGCCGTCGCCTGGATCGAGCCGGATCCGCGCCGCCGCCTCCAGCGCGCCGTCCGAGACGCCCGCCGCGCGCAGGCCGTTCGCGGAGATCGTCGTCTCAAGCGCCGAGAGCGCGCCCGAGGCCGTGAGGATCGCCTGGTCGATCCCGAGCGCGGCGGCGCTGAACCGATCAAGCCGCGCCTCCGCGCGGAGCCCTTGCGCCGCGCCCGCGCCGCGCCCGGCCGGGCCGAAGCGCGCCTTTGCCGTCGCCGCCCCGGCGAGCGGCGCGCCGGCCAGGGCGGAGAGCGTCGAGAGATCCGGAGCCGAGAACGAGAGCGGCCCGCGGATCAGCCCATCTTCGCCGATCGTAAGCCGCCCGGTCGCGGTCGCGCCCGCGTAGTCAAAGCGATCAAGGCGCAGCAGCGAGCCGCCCTCCTCCGCCGGCCGCATCGCCGCGCTGAGCCGCGCAGGCCCGTCCGCCGTTTGCGCTTCGGCCTCGAGCGTCGCCTCCGGCGCCGTGACGACGCGCCGCGCGGACAGCGCCGCGCGGGCGGCCGCGACCGGCCCGGCGCCGCTCAGCTGCGACGCGGCCAGCGTCGCCTCAACGTTTGGATCGTTCGGCGCGCCCGTGATCGCGCCTGTCAGCGTCAACGCGCCGTCGACCGGCCCGAGCGCGCTAAGCGGCGCCGCCGAGGCGTCCAGCGTCAAATCGAGCGCAGGCGGCGCGGCGCCAAGCGGCGCGAAGCGCGCCTCGCCCGCCAGCGTCGCCTCCGCCGCAGCGCCGCTCAGCCGCAACGCGTCGAGCCGCAGCGTCGAGACCGCGCCGTCGAAGACGCCCGCCAACGTCACATCCGGCGCCGCTCCAAGCGCGCCTTGAAGCGGCGGCGCCTCAAACTGCGCCGCCCCCAAGGCGAGCCGGGCCTTCACCGGATAGCGCTCATCGCGCTCCAAAGTGGTCTCGGCTTCGAGCCGCGCACCGCCAATGACGCCGAGCCCAGGCGCATCAAGATCGTCGAGCGCGCCGGTCAGCGCGAGCGTCGGCGCCGAGAGCCGCTCGGTCAGCCGCAGATCCGCCCGCCCAGCGGCGAACCGCGCGCCGAGCAGCGCTGAGAGCGCGGCCGGATCCACCGCCTCCAACCCCAGCGTCAGATCGATCGCATCCTGCGGCGCGGAGAGATCGCCCGCGCCCCGCGCGCGCAAGCTCGCCGCGTCCAGCGAGAAGCGCTCCACATCAAGCCGCCGCTCGGACGCCGCGCCGCTCTCGGCCAGGGCGACGTCGATCGTGACGGCGTCGCCGATCGCCGCATCAAGCGCCGCATCGGCAAAAGCAAGGCCGCTCATTCCGCCCTCGAGCGCATAACGCGCCGAACCATCGGCGCCAGCGCCTGTCACGGTGAGGTTCAGCGCGCCCGCGCCCTCCGCCTCGAGGCCAAGGGCGCGGAAGAACGGACCCGCCTGCGCCAAAGCGACGGAAAGCGCGGCGTCGGCCCCGTCTTGGCCGGAGAGATCGACCGTCGCTTCGCCCTCCGCCGAAAGCGCCGCGCCCTCCAGGCTCAGCGCGGACAGCGCTGCGACGCCGTCATCCCAGCGGCCCGCACCCGCAAGCCGCGGCGCCGCGCCAAGAAGCGCCGCGGCGGGCTCCGAGGCCAAAGCGAGCGCCTCCGTCTCGATCGAAGCGGTGAGCGCAGCGCCCTCGCGGTCGTCAGGCGCGGCGCGCGCCGTCGCGGTGAGCGCCCCGAGCCGACTGCGCAAATGAATGCGTCGACCTCGCCCCCCGTCTGCTCCCAGATTTCAGGGCCTGTCATCTCAATATGCGCCTGACGATTGGCCACGTTGTCGAATTGATTGGCCCAGATCGCGCCGCCTGGCTCGGTTTGAGCCAATTCCGCCGCAAGACGACCAGAATACCGCACATAATTGTTGGGGTTCTTGTAGGGGACTGCCGGAACCTCGACCAATTCTGCGCCCGCAAGCCGGATCATGTCCTTCTTTTCCTGGCTCTGTGTCTCCGGGATGACAATGACGGTCTTGAAGCCCATGGAAGCCCCAACAAGGGCCAGCCCGATGCCAGTGTTACCTGCGGTACCCTCAACAATGGTGCCACCAGGTTT
>JBCBCG010000242.1:0-276 GCA_038530925.1 Pseudomonadota bacterium | reverse complement strand
TGAGATCACCCCGAGCGATAGCGTCGCGAATGATGTAGAGCGCCGCCCTGTCTTTTACGGATTGCCCAGGGTTCAGGAATTCGCACTTCCCCAGGATCGTGCAGCCCGTCTCTTCCGATGCGCGACGCAGCTTCAAGAGCGGTGTGTTGCCGACGGCGCTTGCCAAGTCGTCTTTGATGGCCATGGCCTGTCCTTCCCTGTTCGTTACCGTGTTTCCTAATGTGGTCACACCGGTCGCTCAACCAGTCCTACCCTGCCCGAACCGACCTAAACGCG
>JBCBCG010000241.1:0-4940 GCA_038530925.1 Pseudomonadota bacterium | reverse complement strand
AGCGATGAACCGAAGGAAGAACGGCGGCGCCGGTCGACGGCGGCGTCACGGCGCGCATAGGCTGCCGCAAGGGCGGCGGCGCGCCCTCATTAAGGGAGAGGCCCAATGGGAAGGGAGAGGCCCAATGGGGGTTAGAACGGCGAAACACGAGAAAGAGGTCAACCTGGCGCTGCAAGGCGGAGGCGCGCATGGCGCGTTCACTTGGGGCGTGCTCGACAAGATCTTCGAGGATGGCCGGCTCTGGATCACCGCCATCTCCGGCACAAGCGCCGGCGCCATGAATGCGGTGGTCGCCGCGATGGGGATGTATGACGAGGGCGGCGACGGCGCGCGCCGCGCCTTGAGGGAGTTCTGGCGCTCGGTCAGCGAAGCCGGCGCTGCAAGCCCGTTCAAGCCGGCGCCGTTCGACATGATCCAGGGCAACTGGTCGCTCGACAGCTCGCCAGGGTATCTCTGGATGGATTTGCTGAACCGGCTCGCCTCGCCCTACGACATAAATCCGCTGCGCCTCAATCCGCTCCGCGATTTAGTGAAGAACTTCGTCGACTTCCCAAAAGTGCGAGGCGCCGAGGCGATGGAGGTCTTCATCTCGGCGACCAACGTCGAGACCGGACGCGTGCGTATCTTCACCAGAGACGAGATCGATCTTGACGTCGTAATGGCGTCCGCCTGCCTGCCTTTCATGTATCACGCCGTCGAGATTGACGGCGAGTATTTCTGGGATGGCGGCTATATGGGTAATCCCGTGCTGCTGCCGTTTTATGATGACGAGAACGCAGGCGATGACATCGTCATTGTTCAAATCAATCCCATCAACCGCGACGGAGAGCCCCGCACCGCGCGAGAGATTTTGAACCGCGTCAATGAGATAACGTTCAATTCCTCGCTCTTGAAAGAGCTACGCATGATCGCTCTGATCGATCAGTCCGTCGAGCAGGGCCACACGGAGCTTCGGCGACGGCGGATGAATGTCCACATGATCGAGTCGCGCGGAAAAATGCGCGCCCTCAGCGCTTCCTCAAAACTGAACACGGATTGGGCGTTCCTCACGCATCTGCGCGACATCGGCCGCGCGTCGGCCGACCGGTGGATCCGCGAAAATTTCGACGCCATCGGCGAGCGCTCGACGCTCGATTTGGCGAAGCTGTTCGAGAACTTAAAGCCTGCAAAAAAGCACACGCCGCAGGATCATTGAGCGGACGTCTGCTCCCGACCCGAAAACGCGGCGCTGCGGCGGTCAATACGCTGAAGGCGGCGCTCGCGATCCGCGCCCCCCGCTGCACACAGCGCCGAAGTCTTAACGCATTGATTTCCATGGTGAGCCCGACAGGATTCGAACCTGTGACCCACTGATTAAAAGTCAGTTGCTCTACCAACTGAGCTACGGGCCCTTCCACAGAGGCCGCTGCATATATCGCAGGGCGGGTTTGGGTCAACCTTGCGGACGCTTTAGCGCGCGCGGCGCGGCGGTTTTTTCGCAGCGCCCTCCAACCCCGCCGCTTAGGGCGCGCCGTCAGGCGTGCGGCGGCGAGGCTGCGATCTCCAAGACGGTTGGCTCGCGCCGGGTCTTGACGACCTCGACCATGGCCATCAAGGCGCGGGCTTCCTCGGCGATGGCGCCGACGCGCGCGGCGCTGCGCTCAGCCGCTTGCGCGTTTTTCTGGGTGATCTCGTCCATTTGCGAGACCGTGCGCGTCATCTCGTCCACGCCCGCCGCGGCGAGCGCCAGCAGGACGGCGCCGGCCCGCCGCAGCAGACCTTAGGCGAAAACGTTCGCATATCCCGACGCGTCGAACCGCGCGTTCACGACAGCGACGACCTCGGTCAAGCCCACCAGCGCGCCCTCATGGCGCACTGGCGCGATGGCGCGGGCGCTGAGCCCGGCGCGGCCGAAGGCGAGCCCGGCGCGGGCGCGGCCGTCTTAAAGGCTTGCGACGATGCTCGGGCGACGGGCGGAGATGTCGTCGCCATGCTTTGACGGCTTCCGCAACCGCAAGAAATTGATGCTCGGTCGGCGCAACGGTGAAAATAAAGGTCGTCACGCCGGTCTCCGCGCGCATGCGCTCGAACTCATGCGGCACGGCCGCTTGCAGCGCAGGTCGGTCGCGCGCGGCCAAGGCGCGCCGCACATCCGGCCGCAACGCGACTAAGGGGCTTGGCGCAGCCCGCTTTGGCTCGCCGTCTCCACCGCCGTGAGGATCTCGCGCTCCGCCGCAGCGACATCGCCCGCCCGCACAAAATGATGATGCGCGAGGCTTTCGTCATCTCCGCAGCGAGCACAAGCGCAGCCGCCATCGCCGTCGCGCCAGGCATCCTCAAAGTCTAGCGAGCCCGCAGCTCCATGGCGCCTGCTCCCGGCGCAAACGCGCCAACGCCGCTCGAGATCGAGCAAATTACAAATACCCACGAGCATGGACTCTAAATAATCCTAGAATAATCCATGAAACGCCCAAGATCGTCCAAAATTCATGCGGCTGACGGCGACGAAAATATTTCCAAACCTCAAAAAAAGCGGATGAGCGCAGCGCTTGACTTGAGCGCTGCCCCCTCGACGCGCCGAAGCGCGCGCCAGATCACTTATAAAAGCCCTTACGCGCCGCCTGGCTCTCGATCAAAGCGTCGACAGTCGCGTCGAACGCATCCGGCGTGAGCGCCTGGCGCGCCCGCTCTTCGGCGAGGTAGACCGAGCGCTGAGCCAAGAGATCGTCGAGCTTGGCGCGGAGCGAGGCGCGCTCCGCCGCGCGGCCGGCGAGAAGCGCTTTGCGCTCCTCAAGCGACAGCGCCGCGACCGCCGATGGCAGCGCCGCATCGTCGACCGCCGTCAGATCAACCTCGCCATTGGCGTAATCCTCGACAAGATCGCCGCCGCCCGAGACCACTTTGCGCGCGCCGCCGACGCTTTTTTTGGCGAAATACTCGCTCATGCTTGCCGCCGCGCCGCCGCGAGCCGCGCCGGCGCTGAGCAACTTGTCCGTCAGCGCCTCGCGCGCGCGTTCTTCGCCGTAAGGCACGACCGTTTGCTGCAGCTTGATATTGAGCTCTTCGATATTCGCGTCATAGGGCGTTTCAATCGCCACCATGCCGCCGCTTTGCGCGATTTGCGCGAAGGAGCCGCCGCCAAGCTCAGCGATCTCGCGCCAGATCTTGGTGGTTTCGCGCTGGCCGCCGGCTTGAACCGCATTCACGACGATGTCGCGCGCTTTGGCGGTGGCGAGCGTCTCCTGATATTTGACGTCGTCTTGGTAATCCATATGCGGCGGCGCGTCGCCGACCAGGAAGACGGTGCGGAACACCGCGTCTTCTTGGCTCCAGGCGAGATCGGCGATCGCTTCATGCAGCGCCTGGTTCACGCTTTCGGGATTGTCGCCGCCGCCCGCGGCGTTGAAGGCCAGCAGCTCGCCATAGATCTTCTGGACATCGTCGGTCAGATCGAAGGCGCGCGTCACATAATCATCGCCGCGATCGCGATAGCCGATCAGCGCGAAGCGGATCTCCGGCGTAGGTTTGAGATCCATCATGTTGTTCGCGATCGACCAGATCTTCTTTTTCGCGCCTTCAATCAGGCCGCTCATCGATCCGGTGGTGTCGAGCACGAAGGCGACTTCGATGCGCGCCGGCGCCTCGTCCGGCAGGGCGCTGACCGGCGCTTCGGCGACCGGATCGCCTTGCGCGAGCGCCGGCGCCGCCGCCATCGGCGTAAGCGCAAGCGGGAGCGCGGCGAGGCAAGCGAGGCGCGCGGCGCGGGTGAGACGGCGAGGCGCGGCGGACTGCGCCGCTTTGGGCTGAAGCGTCTTGGGCTCGGGCATCGGAGGGCTCCTTCTCGCGAGGGGTCGGCGCCGGATCGGCGATCGCCTTAGCGGTTCAGAACGGCGCGGCCGGGGCGAGGCTCAGACGGGGCGCGCGCGCGGCGGCAATGCGGCGTCTCAAAGGCGCGGCGCGGCGGCGGGCCCGGCGAGGAGCCGCGAACAGCGGCGAGGAGCCGATAGGAGCGGCGCTCTGGCGCGGGCGGCGGAGAGCGTCTATGTGACCGGGCATGAACGCGCTTCCTTTTTATAAGATGCACGGGCTCGGCAACGACTTCGTGGTGATCGACGCGCGCGGCGGCGCCGATCCCGTGGGGCCCGCGCTGGCGCGCGCGCTCGGCGATCGGCGGCGCGGCGTCGGCTTTGATCAGCTAATCGTGCTGCGCGACAGCTCGGATCGAAGCGTCGCCGCCGACATCGATTTCTGGAACGCTGACGGCAGCCTGTCAGACGCCTGCGGGAACGGCGCGCGCTGCGCCGCGGCGCTGCTGATGGCGCAAAACGGCGAGACCACCCTGACGCTGCGGAGCGGCGCAGGGCTGCTGCCAAGCGCCCGCGACGCGCAAGGGCGCGTCACTGTGGATATGGGCGCGCCAAAGCTCGATTGGCGTGAAATCCCGCTCCGCGACGCTAGCCACACGGAGCGGATCGATGTGAAGCTCGGGCCGATCGACGATCCCGCGCTTTGGGGGCCGGGCGCGGTGAATATGGGCAACCCGCATTGCGTATTCTTCGTCGAGGACGCCGAGCTCGCGCCAGTGGAGCGGCTCGGCCCGATGATCGAGCATCATCCGATGTTTCCGGAACGCACCAATGTCGAGTTCGCGCAAGTGCTTGATCGCGGCAGGATCCGCGTGCGGGTATGGGAGCGCGGCGTCGGCGTGACGCTTGCTTGCGGTTCGGGCGCTTGCGCCGTGGCGGTGGCGGCGGCGCGGCGGCTTATGACCGAGCGCAGGGTCGAAATCCTTATGGATGGCGGGCCGCTCGCGGTCGAATGGCGCGAGAGCGACGGTCATGTGCTGCTGACTGGACCGACCATGATGGTGTTCGCCGGCGCGCTGACGCCGGACTTCCTCGCCGCCGCGGGAGAGGCGCAGGGCTGATGGCGCGGGACGATGCGGAGCGGGAGCGCCAGCG
>JBCBCG010000240.1:0-5019 GCA_038530925.1 Pseudomonadota bacterium | reverse complement strand
CGCGGGTCGGCGCGGCCGCGGCGGCGCTCCGGGCGCGGGAGGCGCCGCGCCTCGCGCTCTTCGCTCCGGCGGCGCTGGGCCTCGGCGTTTGGATCGCGTTCGCGCAGGCGGCCAGCCCCTCGCCAGCGCGGCTCGCGCTCATCGCCGCCTTCGGCGCCTCCGCTTGGCTTGCTGCGGCGGCGCTGCGGCGCGTCGCGGCGCGTCTCGGGGCGAGCGGTCTTTCGGAGTTTCTGGCGGCCGCGCTGCGGGTCTTTGCGCTGGCGGCGGCGCTCGGCGCGCTCGGCTACGGCGCGGCCGAGTGGCGGGTCGCTTCCGTGGCCGCGCCGATCGCGCCCGAGGGTCTGGGCGCGCGCGCACTCTCCGGCCGGGTTCTCGCCGTGCTGCCGAGCCGGGGCGAGGCGCTCCGCATTCGGCTTGATCGGCTGGAGATCGCTGGTCTGGCGCCGGAGCGCACGCCGAGGCGGCTCGACCTGACGCTGCGCGCGCCGCCGCCGGGGCGCGGGCCCGGCGCGCTGCGGCTGATCGATCGGCGCATCGCCGTGACGGCGCGGGTTTTTCCGCCGCCGGGACCGGCGGAGCCCGGCGCGTTCGATTTTCGCTTTCACGCCTGGTTCAACGGTGTTGGCGCGCTCGCGATCGAAGGCGAAGGACCGGGCGAGGCGCTGCGGGATCTCGGGGCCTCGGCGGCGATGGGACCGGCCGATGCGCTGCGCGGAGCGATCGCGCGCCGCCGCGCCGAGATCGCCGAGCGCGCGCGGGAGGCCGCGCCGGGCGTCGAGGGCGCGGTGATCGCGGCGCTTCTGGTGGGGGATCGCTCCGGCCTGCCCGAGCCGACATTGCAGGCGCTCAGAGACGCCAATCTCGCGCATCTTCTCGCCATCTCGGGCCTGCATATGGCCATGGCCTGCATGACCATGTTCGCGCTGGTCCGGCTCCTCTGCGCGGCGCCGGCGCGGGCGCCCTTCGGCGTCGCGCCGAAAAAGATCGCCGCGGTCGCGGCCTTAGCGACGGGCGCGGTCTATCTCCAATTGTCAGGCGGCGGCGTGCCGGCGGAGCGCGCCTTCATCATGGCCGCGGTCGCCTTCGGCGCGGTGCTCGCGGATCGGCCGGCGGTGACGCTGCGCGGCGTCGCCTTCGCCGCCTGCGTGATCCTGCTGCTCCGCCCCGAGAGCCTGTTGCAGGCGGGGTTTCAGCTCTCTTTCGCGGCGACGACAGCGATGGTGGCGGCGTTCGAGGCGAGCCGGGGGATCTGGCGGCGCGAGCGCGGCGCGGGGATCGGCATGCGCGCGGCGCTTTGGGCCGGCGCGCTGGTCGTCTCGAGCGCGGTCGCGGGGCTCGCCACCGCGCCTTTCGCCGCGCTCGCTTTCCATCGGCTGACGCGTTACGGGCTCGTCGCCAATCTTCTCGCCGTGCCGTTTATGGGAGCGTGGATCATGCCGCTCGGCATGGCGGCGCTCGCGGCGGCGCCGTTCGGCGGCGATGCGCCGTTCTATCAGATGGCGGCGCTCGGCGTCGGCGCTGTGCTCGCCATCGCCGAGACCGTCGCGAGCTGGCCGGGCGCAGTCTATGGCGCGCCCGCCGCGCCGTCGTTGGTTCCGGCGTTGATCACGCTTGGCGGTCTCTGTCTCTGCCTTTGGCGCAGCCTTGCTCTCAAAGCGCTCGCCGCGGCGCCTTTGATCGCCGCGGCCGCGATCTGGAGCGCCGCGGAGCGGCCGGATCTCTTGATCGGGCGCGGCGGCTCGCTCTTGGCGGTCAGAACCGATCTTGACCACGCCGCAGCCGAGGGCGCGCGCCGCGACGGGTCTGAGCCGAGCGTCCGGTTCTTCGCGGCCGACGCCGCCCGCCGCGCCTTCGACCGCGATCCGCGTCGCCGCGATTATGTCGCGAGCCTCTGGCTGCGCCGCGATGGCGAGATCCCGGATCTCGAAAGGGCGACCCGGCGCCAAGCCTTCGCGCGGTTCAGCGGCGGCGCCGCGGCGCGGTTGCCCGGAGGCTGGCGCGTTGAGCGGGTCGATGCGCGCGGGCGCGGCGCCGAGGCTCTCAAACGCCTCTGCCGAGAAAAAACGCTGCTGATCGCGCCGCGCCATCGGCTGGGCGCGGAGTTCGGACCGCGGCGCCGCGCGCCGACCGCGCTCACGCCGGATTGTCTCGCGCTGAGCGCGGAGGCGCTGCGGCAGGGCGGCGCGGCGGCGGTTTGGGCGCCAACCGCGGCGGGAGCGCGCCCGCGCATCGTGTTCGCCGCGGCGCTGGCCCCGCGGCGCCCTTGGACCGAGCCCGCCCGTTAAGCGCTCGTCAATAGGTCCGGATGAGCCCGACGAGACGCCCTTGGATCGCCACGCGATCCGCGCCGTAGACGCGGGTCTCGAAGGCTGGGTTCGCCGCTTCAAGCGCGATGGACGCGCCTTTCTTGCGCAAACGCTTCAGCGTCGCCTCCTCGCCATCCACCAGCGCGACGATGATCTCGCCATTGGCCGCGCCGTCCTGCTTGCGGATGATCGCCATATCGCCGTCATGGATGCCGGCTTCGATCATGCTGTCGCCGCGCACCTCCAGCGCGAAATGCTCGCCGCCGCTGAGCATCGCCGCGGGCGCGGCGACATGATCGCTCTGCGTCTCGATCGCTTCGATCGGCGTTCCGGCCGCGATCCAGCCCATCAGCGGCACCATCGAGGCCGCCACCGGATCGCTCTGCGTCGGCGCGGATGTCGGCTTCGCCGCGCCCGATGAGGCGACGATCGCGAGCTTCGGCTGACCGACCGCCCGCTGCGGAGCAGCGCTCGGGCCGGAGAGGTTCTCGGGCAGGCGCAGCACCTCCAAAGCGCGGGCCCGGTGCGGCAGCCGCCTGATATAGCCGCGCTCCTCAAGCGCGGTTATCAGCCGGTGGATGCCCGATTTCGATTTCAGATCCAGCGCCGTCTTCATCTCGTCGAAGGAGGGAGAGACGCCGGTTTCCTGAATGCGCTCATGAATGAACGTCAAAAGATCATACTGTTTACGGGTCAGCATCACGCTCTCCTAACCCAGGATGTTCCCAGTCCCTGAGCTGTGTTCTATCCCCGTTCTTGTTTTGTGTCAACCGTGATCAAAGCGTTGAAAAAATGCGCGCCCGGGGCGGTTCAATGCAGCGGCAAACAGGAGAGCATCGAGCCTTTCGGGAGCGCGGGCGCGCCGGCGGGCAGGCGCGCCAAGCAATCGGCGCTCGCCAACAGCGCGAGACGCGAGCTGTCTTGATCCTCATAGGGCCGCACCGACGCGCCGCCGCCGCCGTGCTGGAGCTGCGCGCGCATATAGTGGTCCCGCGCGCCGCCTGGCCCAAGATCCACCGCCAGCGGCGCCTCGAACCACTCCGGCGCCGTCGCCTCGGCGCCTTCGAGCGCGCGGAGCGCCGGGATTAAGAAAAGCCGCGCGCACACCATCGCCGAGACCGGATTGCCTGGCAGTCCGATCACCAGCGCGCCGCCGAGCCGCCCGGCCATAAGCGGTTTTCCCGGCCGCATCGCGATTTTGTAGAAAGTCGGATCCATCCCTTCGGCGGCGAAGGCCGGGCGCGCGAGATCGTGGTCTCCGTCCGAGGCGCCGCCGAGGGTCACGATGAGATCCGCGCCCGCGGCCGCGCGGATAGCGCCGCGCAAGGCGGCGAGATCGTCGGGCGCGACGGGGGGCGTCACGACATCGGCGCCGGCGCGGCGAAGCAAGGCGGCGACGCCGAACTGGTTCGAAGAAAAGATCTCCGCAGCGCCGATCGGCTCGCCGGGCAAGCGCAGCTCGTCGCCCAGCGTCAGCAGAACCGCTCTGGGGCGGCGCGCGACGGTCAGCCACGGCGCGCCTGCAGCGGCGGCGAGCGCGATCTCTTCCGGCCGAAGCCGTCGCCCCGCTTCGATCAAGCACTGGCCGCTGGTGAAATCGAGGCCCGCTCGCCGGATCCAGCGCCGCGCGGTCACCGCCTCGGAGAAGCGCACCGCGGCGGCGCTCTCCAAGACCTCGGCGTCCTCCTGCAGCGCGAGGCCGAGCGAAGCGCCGGGCGCGGCCGCCGGCGTCGGCGCGCCGGTGAAGATCCGCATCGCCTCGCCCGGGCGCAGCGCCTGGCCGCGGGCGCCGCCGGCGCGGGTCTCTCCGACCAGCGCGAAACGCGCGCCCGCCGCGGCCACTTCGCCATCGAAAGCGCAGACATAACCGTCCATCTGCGCGGCGTCGAAAGGCGGCTGATCACGCCGCGCGATCACCGGCGCGCGCAGGAGCCGCCCTTCGGCTGCGCTGAGCGACACGGTCTCAGGCCCGACCGCCGGGCTCGCCAGCGCCAGCACCCGCGCCATCGCCGCTTCGACCGAGAGAAGGCCGCGCGCCGCCGGATCGCCGGACGCGCTCATCCGCGCGGCGCCGCGCGGTAAACGCCTGAGCGGCCTCCCTCTTTCTGAAGGAGGCGCATCCCCTCGATCCGCATCTCTTTGTCCACCGCTTTGCACATGTCGTAGATGGTGAGCGCGGCGACGGAGACGGCGGTGAGCGCTTCCATCTCGACGCCGGTGCGGCCCGTCACCTTCACCGTCGCCTCGATCCGCACCGCGGGCGGCGTCTCCTCGAAGGCGAAGGCGATCTCCGCCTTGGAGAGCGGCAGGGGATGGCAGAGCGGGATGAGATCGGAGCACCGCTTGGCGCCCATCACCCCGGCGATGCGGGCGACGCCGAGCACATCGCCCTTCGCATGCCCGCCCTCCCGGATGAGCGCCAGCGTCTCCGACGCCATCTCGATGCGCCCTTCGGCGACGGCGACGCGGCTGGTCACGTCCTTCTCGGAGACATCCACCATCACTGCGGCGCCGCTCGCATCGAAATGGGTCAAGCCATCGGCGCGCGCCGCGCTGTCCGTCTTCTCGTCGCTCACGCCGCATCTCCGCTCAGAAGCGCGCGCGTCGCCGCCGCGACGTCGTCTTGGCGCATCAGGCTCTCGCCGACCAGGACCGCGCTCGCGCCGGCGGCCCCCATGCCCCCCACATCCGCCCCCGAGAAAAGCCCGCAATC